>JBBRLB010000027.1:0-54137 GCA_038231575.1 Opitutales bacterium
ACATCCTCAAGTTGCCCGAGTCGCTGTTGAAAAGCATCCCGCCGCGGCCGGCGGGCTATGGGCGGCACCGCGAACTCTTCGCGAACCACACCGCCGAAGTCTTCGACGCGCTGGCGCCGGCCGAGGCCGCCGCGGAGATCGCGTTCACGATGATTCTCGATCCGGGCCGGGCGGCGCGGCTCGTCGAGCAACACGCCCGCGATGCGTCGCAGCCCGGCCTCGACGAAGTGATCGAGCGCGTGCTCGACGCGACCTGGCGCAAATCCGCGGGCGAAGATTACGCCGGTGAAGTGCAGCGCACGGTCGACACCTCGGCGCTCGCGCACCTGATCGATCTCCTCGCGCGACCCGCGGCGACAGCGCAGACGAAGGCGCTGGTGGGCGCGGCGCTGGGGAATCTCGCGAGCTGGCTCGGAAAAAACGGCGCGAATGACAGTGTGCCCCTCGCCCAACGAGCACACTTTCAACAAGGCGCGCGGCGCATCACGGATTATTTCGCGGCGCCGAAAGACTACGCGCCACTGAAAATTCCCGAGCCGCCGCCCGGAATGCCAATTGGTGACATCCTCGATTGCGATTTCTGAGGGATGATCCCGGTTGCCTCGCCGGTCTATTTCAGTAAATCCACGGCTGGCTTAACAAGCTCAGCGACTGGATTCTTTTCCACTTTCCGAGCTTTAGAAGATTTGGATGCCGTTCGGGGCACTACACCCGTGATGGCATTCTCACTGCTGCGGCGGCACTGCGGGCCGTCCGCTTCTTGTCTGCGATCAAACCACCCAACCAAACCAAAATGAAAAAACTCATGCCGAACATGAGCTTCATGCAGAGTCCCGCGGGCGCGATCAGCGCCACGCTGCTTGCCTCCCTATTACTGACGTCGTCCGCGCTGGCCCAGTCCACGACGGTCACCACCACGCCGGCGGCCGTGCAAATGCAGGCCTACGAGGTGACCGGCTCGTCGATCAAGCGCATCGATGCCGAGACGGCGCTGCCCGTGTTGGTGCTCAGCCTTGATCAAATCCAGAGCACGGGCGTCTCGACGACGGAGCAATTGCTCCGGACCGTCACAGCCATGGAAACCGCGGGAGCCGGTGCCGTGGCCGGCACGGGTCCGGGCGGCGGGCAGAACGGTGGGGCCTCGACCTCGACGATTTCCCTGCGCGGCTTGGGCTCAAACCGCACGTTGGTGCTGATCAACGGCCGCCGCGGCGCGGCGGCGGGCGGTGGGTCGGCGGTGGATATCGCCAGCATCCCCGTCGCGGCGATCGATCACGTCGAAGTGCTCAAGGACGGCGCTTCGGCGGTTTACGGCAGCGATGCCGTGGCCGGCGTCGTCAATTTCATCATGCGGAAAAATTTCTCCGGCACCGACGTGAGCACGACGTGGGGCGCGCCGACGCGCGCCGGCGGCGGCACCGAAAAGAAAATCTCGGTCTACACCGGCTTCGGCGACATCAATAATGATCGCTACAGCGTCACGGTCGCGGCGAGCTACGCTTACACGCAGCCGATTTTCGGTGATCGGCGCAAGTTCGCGCGCAACATCGACGTCACGAACCAGCTCGACAAGACGAACGCCACCGCGACGTTTCCGGCCAACGTGCGCCTGAACAACGGGCGCCAGGGGAGCCCGACCTTTCCGAATTGCAGCCCCTCGATCGCGGGCGGCCTGATCAACCCCACCTTGTGCGTTTACGACAACGCCCCCTACGACGCGCTGCAGCCCAAGACCAAGCTGTCCATCGCCTCGGCGAGCGCGCGGTTCAAAGTTTCGAACCTGGCGGAAATCTACGTCGAACCCAGCTTCACGCGGAACGACACGCTCAACACGATTCAGCATGTGTTGATCAACGGCGCCGCGCTGCCGTCCAATTCCCCCTATATTGTGACGATGACCAACTTGATCAACGCGCAGCCGGCGGCCGTCCAGACGGCGCTGCGACCGCTGATCGGTTCGGGCTGGGCGTTCCTACCCTCGTCGAGCCCCTACTATCCGACCGCCTGGGTGAACTCGCAGGCCGCGCTCCCCACGCCCACGCTCATCTCCGGCCAGCTCCTGCCGTTGTATTTCCGCTCGTTCCCGACGGGCGTGCGCATCACGAACGACGTCAATGACACCACGCGTTTCGTGACGGGCATTCGCGGCAACGTTGCCGGCTGGGATTACGATGCCGGCCTGCTCTACAGCAAGTGGGAGAACAAGAATAGCCTCAAGCAGGGCTGGGCGCTGTTCAACGAATACCTGACTTTGATCAGCACGGGCGTGATCAATCCCTTCGGCCCGACGACCGACGCAGCCGCGGTCGCCAAGGCGATGGCCACCAACTACGTCGGACCGTTCAACAACACGACCAATTCGGTCAAGGGCGCCGACATCAAGGGCTCGCGCGAAGTGTTCAAGCTGCCGGCTGGCATGGTGAGCATCGCGCTGGGCGGCGAACTGCGCAAAGAGAGCTACAGCTTCTCTCCGTCCGAGGCTAACACGAACTTCCTGGTTTCGGGCTTCGGTGCCGCGGGCGTGGGCGCTTCCGGCACGCGCAAAGTCCAATCGGCCTACGCCGAGACGGCCGTGCCGATCTTGAAGGATGTGCGGGCCTTCAAGAGTTTGGAATTCGACGCGGCGGTGCGCTTCGACAGCTACCAACACGTCGGCAACACGACGAACCCCAAGGCCTCGATCCGCTGGGAGCTGTTCAATGGTCTGCTGCTGCGCGCTTCGGCGGGCAGCGGTTTCCGCGCGCCGACCCTGAACAATCTTTATTCTCCGCAGACCCATGGCATCACGACCAACGGCAGCCGCGATCTCATTCGCTGCCCCGTCGGCACGAGCGGCATTCAAGATTGCAGCACCCAGTTCGTCACCAACGCCGGTGGCAGCCGGGGGCTCGCGCCGGAAAAGTCGCTCTCCGAGTCGGCGGGCCTGGCCTGGGAGCCGACCAAGAACTACTCGCTCGGCGTCGATTTCTTCCGCATCACCGTCTCGGATCTCATCTCGACCGCCTTCGGTTCCGCGACGATCCTCAGTGACCCGGTGCGCTATGACAGCTTCATCCACCGCGGTCCGGCCGACAGCAACGCGAGCGGCAAGGGTCCGATCATCGGCATCGACCAATACCTGATCAACCTCGGCAAGACTAACGTCGACGGCTTCGACCTCGATCTGACGGGCCGCGTGTTCAACAGCGACGCCGACAAGATCACGGTCCGGGCGACCGGCACCTACATCATGCGTTACGATCAGCAGCAAACCAGCGGTGTCTTCACCAACGCGATCAACAACCCGGCCTCGGGCGGCATTGGCCTCGTGATCCGCTGGCGGCATACGGCCGGCATCACGTGGAAGCACAATGCGTGGCTGGGCAGCCTCTCGCAGAACTTCCAAGTCGGCTATCACGACACCCGCACCAGTCTGCAAACCGTCGCGAACACGCCCATCCCGCGCAAGGTGGCGCCTTACGAGACCTACGACGGCCAGCTTTCTTACACCGGCTTCAAGAAGCTCAAGCTCACGGTCGGCGTGAAGAACCTCCTCGATCGCGATCCGCCCTACACCAACTACGGCGGTGGCTTTGTCGGCGGTTACGACCTCAGCTACACCGACGTCCGCGGCCGCTTTGCTTACGTGACCGCGACCTACTCGTTCAAGTAACGTCCGGTCTTCCCGGCATAAAATTACGCGACATCGCGCGCTGCACCCCTCAAGGTGGCGCGCGATGTTTGTTTCTCACCCATGACAAACGCGCTGCGATTTCTCCCGCTGGTGCTCGCGCTCGGTTCGGCGGTGGCCGCACCGGACAAACCGGCCGCGTTCGATCCGCGACTGGGGCCGCCGTTTCAAGTGCGCGACCGGCCGAGCCTGGGTTCCGACCAGGCGCCGATTGTCGTGATCGAGTTTGGCAGCTACAAATGTTCGCACTGCCAGGAATTCCTCGAGCGGTCCTTTCCGCAGATCCACGAGCAATACATCAAAACCGGAAAAGTGCAGTGGTTCATGGTGCCGTCGTCAGACAATCCCGCGGATCCCAGTGGGCGAATCTTTGCCATCGGCCGCTGTATCCAACGTCAGGGCAAATTTTGGGACCAGCTCGGTTTCCTCATGACGATCAGCAACCGACCCTCGAGTTTCCTGAACGATCTCGTCGCCAAGAATCCCGCGATCGATGCGGGGGAACTGACGTTCTGCCTGCAGGACCGGGAGATTTCCCGTGTCGTCGCCAAGGATTTCGAGGAATTTCGCCTGCTCAAAATTCCCGGCACGCCGACCTTTCTCGTCCGCAGATTGAACGCAGATGGCACGCGCACGGAGGCGGTGGTGCGCGGGTTTCAATCGGCGGAATATTTCCAACGGATGTTCGACGAACTGGCGAAGACGCCGTGAGCACGCGTGACTTCGGCTCCCGCGGGAGGGCGGCGCTACGGGCCGTGCGCTTTTCGCGGGTGATGATTCTCGTGGTCGTCACGGTCGTGGCGACGCTGGCGAGCGACTGGCTGCGCGAAGAACGGGTGATTTTTCCCGCGCCGCTGCCGAAATTCACGACGGTTCCCGCGCCACCATGAACCGGAGATTGGGCCACGCGTGTCGTTTTGTGCTGGGCGGCATTTTCGTGATCGCGGGCGGGATGAAGCTCGCGCATCCGACGGTGTTTTTTGCTGATCTCCTCGGATTCGGGGTTCCGTTTCCGGAAATGTTTTTGAGATGGGTGGCGGTGGGACTGCCGTGGTTCGAAGTGCTGACGGGGGCCGGCTTGCTCCTGAATTTCTGGCCGGAAACGATTCGCCCGCTGGTGGCGCTCGTCTGCCTGAGTTTTGTCCTGATGCTCGGCCAGGCGGTGGTGCGGGGGCTCGATCTGAACTGCGGCTGTTTCGGCGCCGGCGCCAGCGGCTGGTTCGAGCGGCCCGATGTCGCGCTGGTGCGCGCCGGCCTTTTGTTCGCGGCCTCGCTTTATCTCGCGGCCGGTGCTGGGGCGCAGCGATCGCCTTGATTGGGTTTTGGCCCGCGGCGGCTGCCAAAGGAAAGCGGGCTTCGGCCTGTCCGGGGAAGGTGGACGGATTTTATTGACCGCGGCTAACGCGGATGTTGCGGATGAATTTCCGCACCGAGGATTTAATCCGCTTCCGCCGAGTGACCCGCGGTGAAAATGGTTTGTTCGTGCGAGAGTCGGACTGAAGCTCTTCCTACTTTCCTTGCACGCCGCGCCGCGTCGCGTTCAACTTCCCGCCCCATGATCGGTCTCCACGAAGGCAAGGGCTCGCCGCTGAAAAAAAAGCCGGCGGATCGCGTGATTTCGCTGCGGCTCAATGTCGTCCAGTGCCGGCCGCAAATCTGGCGGCGGCTCCTCGTGCGCGAATCGATGTGGCTCTCGCGGCTGCACGATTCCATCCAGGTCGCGTTCGACTGGTTCGATTACCAGACGCACGCCTTCAACCTCGACGACCTGCGCTTCGGCAACCCGGTCAAACGCGAGGAACTCACGATCGAGGACGATCGCGACATCATGCTCACCGATCTCGATCTCGAGCACCGCGAGCGCTTCACCTACGGCTACCATTTCGGTGACGGCTGGCAGGTGGACGTGAAGGTTGAGAAATTTTCCGCGGTGGAAAAGGGCGTCACCTATCCCGTCTGCATCGCGGGCGATCGCGCGGGGCCGCCGGAGGATTGCGGCGGGCTCGAGGCGTTTCACGACATGCTGGCCTGCATCAAGGAGCCGCACACCGACCTTGGCCGCGAATGGATCGAGTGGCTCGGTCCCGAATATGATCCCGAGTCGTGCGATCTCGAAAAAATCAACAAGGCGCTGAAGAAACTCGGGAAGTAGCCGCGCGTCGCGCGCGACGAATCGCACCCGCGATGAGCGCAGTCAAGCCGCCGAACGCCGCGTAAGTTGACGGCTCGGGGATCGCGGTGACAGACACGTTATCGACGCCGAGATACCAGCCGGCAGGCGGGGTTGACGCCCCCTGAATGGTGAGAGTGGTTGAGATCGCGTTGGCCGTGAAATTCAGTGTGAAGGTCGTCGCCGTGCTATCGGTCGACGACGTCGTGAATGTCTGGCTCGCCGGGCCCGCCGTGATGGTGGCGCCGACGGGGCCGGCGGAATTACCCGCGCCGGTGATGAGGTCGAACGAAACCTTATATTGGGCGCCGATCGTCGTGGCGAAATTCTGCTGCACGCCGCCGAAGGTCGATCCGTTGTCATTGATGCCGGTAAGATCGAGCATGAAGACGCCGTTGCTGGGCGCGAACGCATTGTTCACGAAGCCGGAAAAATTTCCATTCATCCACGCCAGGGAGTTGGCGCTGACCGTCCATCCCGTCAGGTCGGTGCTGGTGGCGCCGGTATCGAGAACCCGATAAGTCAAATTGCCGGGTGGATTTACGCCAATCTCAAAACTGCCGTTCAAGATCAGCGACTGCCCGCGCGCGGCGTTCGCGCTCAGTGCGAGCAAAGCGAAGAGGAGCGGGCGGAGTCGGGGAAGCATGATGCGCCAAAGCTATCCGGCGCGGACGCGCTGTCGATTTTGTTTTCCGGCTTTGCTCAGTTCGATTCCGAGAAGCTCGTGATCGAGTGCCACTCGAAGACTTCCTGCAGGAGCGCGCGCTCGGCTTTGGCGACGACGCGTTCGAGCGAGCCCCACGTTTGCACGAAGGTCGCCTCCTTGCGTGCCGTCTCCAACCGCACACGCATCTCGCGATAGCGTGCGACGCGCCGGTGGAGATCGTTGACGGACACCAGCGACATGAATCCCGCCGCGAGCAACGGCAGCACGATGGGTCCGAAGCCGTAGACCCACGTTGGCACCCAGCCCGGCGGCACCGCGTCTGGAATCATCGAATGCACCGCAAAGGCCGCGGAGAAGAAGATCGCGAGCGAGGAGCAGACGAAGAATCCCATGCGCAGCCGTTCAAACAGCGGTTGGGCTTTCGCTTCCTGGCGCGAGAAATAGGCGAGCTGGCCGTCGATGCGCTCGCGGAGGTAGCGTTGCTTGAACTGGTCGAAATTCAGCCGGCGGGCGCGGGCGCTGCGGCGGCCGAGCACATCGACCGCGCGGCGGAGGGGTTCGAGGCCGGCCCAGTCGAAATCGTCGAAGAGCCGCAGCGCGCGGGGCAGCCCCCACGTCGCGAGCGCGCTGCGCGTGATCTCGGCCGCGAGCCGGTAGCGCACCCACTCGAGGCGCTGCCGGCGATAGACGAGCACGATCGCCGCGCCCGTGCCCACCAGCAGGCACAGCAGCTTGCCCCAGGGCAGCGCGGTGCCTTGGAGGTTGAACGCGAGGGTGGCCGCGGCGAGCGCCGCCGCGCCGAGATGAAACGCCAGGGTGATCGTGATGAGCCGCGGAAAGTGCGGCGCATGCTTCGTCGCGGCTGCGTCGATCTTCTGGTGAAAATCCAGCACGATGCGCCGGCCAGGATCGTCCTCGGTCACCGGGCCGGTGGTGGGCGGGAGCGATGGCAGATCGTTCAGCTCGGCCAGGTAGCGATCGCCAATCTTCAGACGGGAAAAGTTTTCGCGCCGGACGGCGAGCGTGACCGCATCGATGATAATCACGGGCCGGCCCATGTCGCGCGCGTAGGCGACGATTTCCGCGGTGCCGCCACGGCCGCGCGCGGGTTCCCCGTCCCAAACGGCGACGAGCAGGTCGCAGTGGTTCACCGTTTCCACGCCGCAATCGAGATAAGAGTCATCGCGGTGCGGCCGATCGCTCACGACGCCGACGTGCTCGGCGTAGGCGAGGAGTTTCTCCACCTCGCTCCAATCGCCCTCGCTGAAATCGCGGCGGAATTCCGCCTGCGGAAGGGGCAGCACCGCCTCCCAGCCCATCCCGACGCCGAGCGCCGCGCGTGCGAACAGCATATCGCTGCCGATGGCGATCGAGGAGAGCGCGAGCCACTCCACGCCCGGTTCCTCGCGCAGGCCGGCGAGCACGCTGCGCAACGCGCGCTCGACGCCCGGGCTGTCGGCGAGTTTGCGATGCCCGGAAAAACCAACGACATGAAAAAGCGGGAGCTGGGAAGACTCGCTCATCGGGTGGGCCGATCGCACGCGCTTGTGCGCTGGGCGTCAACGGCTAAGCCCCGCGCCTCCGGCGTATTTCTCCTCGCTACCGCGTGGGCTGGCTTTTGAGTTGTGGCGTCCATCTTTCCGCCGTGCCTGCGACCGATTTACAACCCATCCGGGGTGCCGTTTTCTTGAGCTACGCGTCGCAGGACGCGGAAGCGGCCTGCCATATTTGTGATGCCCTGCGCGCCGCGGGCGTCGAGGTCTGGTTCGATCGAAGTGAACTGCGCGGCGGCGACACGTGGGATCAGAAAATCCGGAAGCAGATCAAGGAATGCGTGTTGTTTTTGCCGGTGGTATCGGCGGCGACGCAGGCGCGGCGCGAGGGCTACTTCCGACTCGAATGGAAACTCGCCGACGATCGCACGCATCTGATGGCGCGCGGCACGCCATTTCTCGTGCCGGTGTGCATCGACGAGACGAAGGACTGGGACGCGCTCGTGCCGGACTCCTTCATGAACGTGCAGTGGACGCGCCTGCCCGGCGGCGAAACGCCGGAGAAGTTTGCGGAGCGCGTCGTGCAGTTGCTCGCGGGCGGCACCACGCCGCCGATGCCGACGAAAGCACCGTGGTCTGACCAGAGAGGGCGCAGCGCTGCGCCCATGGTAGCTGTAATTCCGGTGCTCGAGAAGAAATTTCCGAGGTGGCCGCTCGCGCTCGGTGCCTTGGCCGTCGTCAGCGCAGGAATTTTTTTCGTGATGCGCGCGAAGCCGCCGCCTTCAGCCGCAGCGTCCGCTGTGACGTCGGCGCCGGCGCCACCCACCGCACGCGACTGGCCGCGTGATCCCGAACTGAAGCGCGCGATCGCGTTGATCGACGGCCTCGAGGCGACGCTCGAGGACTTCCGGCTCGCCGATGAGATTTCCACGCACGCCGTCGACAAAGCGCCGGCCGATCCAGAGACGGTGACGGTGCGCGCCCGGGTGCACGCCGCGTTTTTGACGCGCAATTTCGATTTCAGTCTCGAACGCGCCGCCGCGGCGAAGCGTTTCGGCGAACGCGCCGTGCAGCTCGCACCGGACAATCCGCAGGCGCTTTACGCGCTGGCGGTGTTTCTGCACGACCGGGCGAAAGACTACGCGCAGGCCGAGAGCCTTGCGCGCCATGCCTGCGCCCTCGCGCCCGACGAACCGCGGTTCTGGCGACAGGTCGCCCGGTCGGCGGCGCAGTTGCGGCCGGCTGAGGGCCTGGCGCTGGGCGAGGATCTGGTCCGCCGTTTCCCCCGCGATGTGCTGGTGCACTACGAGCTCTCCATCCTCTACCGCGATCAGCGGCAGTGGGAAAAATTCGAGCGTGAGAACGACGCGACGATCGCGCTGTTTCCGCTGGCCAATGCCGTCAATTGGAAGGCCCGCGCCGCGGGCCTCTTGCACGGCGATTTTGCGGAAATGCGCCGGTGGCTCGACCAGGTGCCGGCGCGCGTGCGCGCTGAAGAGCGCACCGTCACCAGCAGCATCAGCTATGCGATGTTGGGGGGCGACTACGCCTTCGGCTTGAAATCGCTGCAGGGTTTCGCGGAGCCGTGGTTTTTCGACCAAGCCAACTACGCCGGGCCGGCCGCATTGCCGCAGGCGATGCTCCTCGGCCTGCAAGGAAAGTCCGGCCTCGCGCGCGCGCAATACGAGCTGGCACTCGCGGAGTTGCTCCGTCGTCGCCAAACAAATCCGTCCGACCAAACCTCGCGCCGGGCGGAAACCTGGGTGCGGCTCGGGCTTGGCCAGCTCGACGAGGCGCGGGCACAATATCGCACCAATTTGGAGGCGCAGGCACGGCCGCACCGGGTTTTCGCCATGACGGGGTGGTTGTTCGATTTCATCCCGCTGGGCTTGCTCCTCGGCGATCGCGACACGGCCGTCCAACTCGTCCGCGAAGCCGCGTCGGTCCCCGAGGGTCGCAAGACGATCCGCCACCGGATGTCCGTCGATGCGCGCATGGCGCTGTTCCGCGCCGATCCGGAAATCGTCGCGCTGCTCGCCGAGCCGAAAACGGAAACGGGCGCCATCACGCCGAAGCCCGACGAGAAATCCGTCGCCGTGCTGCCGTTCGCCAACCTCAGCGGCGATGCGACGCAGGAATATTTTTCGGACGGGCTCACCGAGGAAATCCTCAGCGCGCTCTCGAACGAGCGCGATCTGCGCGTGCCGGGGCGCACGTCGGCGTTTTCGTTCAAGGGCAAAACGCTCACGACGCCGGAGATCGCGCGCGCGCTTAACGTCGCGCAAGTCGTCGAAGGCAGCGTGCGCAAGTCGGGCAACCAGGTGCGCATCATCGTCACCCTCACGCGCGCGGCGGACGGTTTCAGCGAGCCGCTCGGGACGTTCACCGAAAAGTTCGACGACATTTTCGCGCTGCAGGAAAAAGTCGCGCGGGTCGTGGTGGAAAAACTCACGAAGCGCACCGCGACCGCCAGCAACGTCGCCGCTCCCACGCAGAACCTCGCGGCCTACGACCTCTACCTGCGCGCCCGGGCGGCGCAAACGGGCGGGCTAGACCTCGCGTCACGCCGCGAGGCCGTGCGGCTCTACGAGGAAGCGTTGCGACTCGACCCGGATTACGCGCTCGCCTCAGCGCGGCTTGCCCAGATGTTGCACAGAAATCGCCTCAACGGCTCCGATCGCAGCGAGAAAAATGCTGCGCGGGCCCGGGATGCGGCGCTCACGGCCGTGCGGCGGGATCCGAACCTGACCGAAGCCCATCTGGCGCTCGCGCAGGTGCGGCAGTCGATCGATTACGACTTCGTCGCGGCGCAACGCGAATTGGATGAAGCCGAACGGCTGCGCCCCAACGATCCCGAGGCACCCGCCGTCCGCCTGGAGCTGGAATTTGCCCAGGGACACTGGGGCGATGCGCTGGTGGCGCTCGCCACCCGCGCCGCCGAACTCGACCCGCGGAATGTTTTCACCCTTCACCGCGTGGGATTGATCCTGCGGGAAATGGGCCTCTTTGCGGAAGCAGACCGGCGCTTTGCACAAGCCTGGGCGTTGTCCTTGGAGACTGCCCTGCCACTTCGCGCCCGGGCATCAAATTATCTGGCGTGGACCGGCGACCTGCCCGGCGCACTGGCGATGCTCGAAACGATTCCGAAAAAGCTCCGCGACGAAATCTATTGGGACCTCGCCGAGCTGCAGGCGATGGGCGGGAGATTCCCGGCCGCCATGGCCGACTACGAACAGGCGCGGACACGAGTCGCCAGCGGACTGGCCACCATCTCGGGTCCGGGGAGGCTGCAAATTTTAGCTACCTTCCGCCTCGGGCAACTGGAGGCACGGCTCGGTCGCGGCCCCCGGGCCGCCGAGCTCTACACGGAGGCCCTGGCCGCCTCCCGACAATTTGCGAAGGACTTCCCGGACTCGCCCGAGGCTCCGCAAAGCCGCGCGATCATCCATGCGCTGCGTGGGGAAAAATCCGAGGCGCGGGCGGCCATGGCCGAGGCGACGCAAGTCGCCGCCCGCACCCACGCCGCCTCCGCCATCGCCGCCGCCCGTCGGACGAACGCCGAGACGCTCGTCCTGCTGGGCGAGACCGCCGTCGCCATCGCCGAACTGCGTGCGCTGCACGAGCAGGGCTACGGCTTTGGCTACCTGCTGCGGCTCCAACTCGAATGGGAGCCGCTGCGCGGCGACGCGAAATTCCAGCAGTTGATGAAGGAAGCCGAAGCCCGCGCCGACGCGCAGCCGCGGCCGAAGAAGTAAGGCGCTTGAAAAACGCTCAACGCTCAACTTTTAACGCTTAACGCTCAAGTGACCAAACCAACTTCAAACCTCCGGAGGGCTCTTCCTTGAGCGTGGAGCGTTCCACGCCCCGCGGTGCGGTCTTCCTCAGTTACGCGTCGCAGGACGCGGAAACGGTGCGGCGCGCGACGTTGTCAGTTCTGACGTTGTCCGTCGGTTCGCGTGAGGGCCGCGATGTCCGCCAGATCCTTGGGCCGTCCGGCGGCACGCTTGTTCAGCAGGAGGCTTTCGCGATCGATAAAACACACGCGAAGCCCATCGATCGTTTCCTCGATTCGCTTGCCGAAACATTCCTCAAAGGTCACGCCCGAGATTTCGTTCATGACCTCCAATCGGATTGGGGGAACGCCAAGCCTCACGATGCGGCCCGGCTCCAGGAACACCGCCGCGGTCAGCTCGGGAACGGTGCAGCCAAAATCCGCGAACGCGGCGATCAGGTTTGCGGCATTTTCCGCGGACAGCCGCACAAAGACATCGAGATCGCCGGTCGCACGGACAAATCCATGATAGCCGACCGCATACCCGCCCACCACCAGGTATTCAACGCCCCGGGCGTTGAGCGATTTCAAGAAATCGGCGAAGTTCGCGTCGAGCTTTTCCATAGGAGTAAAACTGGCGCCGCAGAAATTCGATGCCGGCCAGGCGGGTCTCGGGCGTCTGCTTCAACCAATAGCCCAAATCGTCCGGCTCGTCGTCCAACGAGCCGATCGTCAGCGTGGAGCGGTCTAGCTCAAAGCTTTTCATGGCCGGGAAGTTATCGTTTCTCTTCCGGATTGCACCTGAATTTCGCTCGATCCTACCAGATTCAATCAATCCGCATCCATTCATGAGCGCCTCGGAAAACAAAGCCGATCACGTAGGCTGCGAGCTTGCTCGCGCTCCGGGAAAAAGCGTGAGCAAGCTCACGGCCCACATTGTGTAATGAGCGAAAACGCCAACAAAGCCGTCTTCCTCAGCTACGCGTCGCAGGACGCGGAAGCGGCGCGGCGGATTTGCGACGCGCTGCGCTCGGGTGGGGTGGAAGTGTGGTTCGACGCCGACGGTGGACTCGAACATGGCGACGAGTGGGACGCGAAGATCCGCCGCCAGATCAAGGAGTGCGTGCTGTTCCTCCCCGTCATCTCCGCCAACACGCAAGCGCGGCACGAAGGTTACTTCCGCATCGAATGGGAACTTGCCGCGCAGCGCGCCATGGGTGTTGCGTCGGGCGTGCCGTTTATTCTGCCGGTCGTGATCGACGACACCCGCGAACCCGACGCGCTCGTGCCGGACCGTTTTCGCATGGTGCAGTGGACGCGACTGCCGGGCGGCGTGGTCACGCCGGAGGTCAAGGCGCGCTATTTGAAACTTTGGTCGCACCGCGCCGGCGTGCTTTCGCATGTGGAGGCGCGCGCGGTCGAGTCGAGCACCCGTGCGCCATTTCGCGAACCCGTGGTTGAGCCGGTGCCACCACGGCGCAAGCGCCCGGTGCTGCTGACGGCGGCAGCGATTGCGGCACTCGGCGCCGCGAGTTGGTGGATGCTGAACGGCCCGGCGGAAAAGTCCTCGACCCCCGTCAGGAATGCGGTGGTCGCGACCGAGACGGCCGCGCAACAACTCGTCACGAAAGCGCTCTCGGTTTTCGAAGCCGGCGACGAGCTGAACCGCGAGACGAGCGCGTTTGCGGACGACATGTTGAAAAAGGCCGAGGCGCTCGACCCGACGGAAGCATCGGCGTGGGCGCTGCACGCGCGGGTGTCGGCGCACATGATCAAATATGGCTTGGACTCCTCGCCGGCGCGGAGAGACGCGCTGCGCTTGGAAGCGGATCGCGCGGCCAAACTCGCGCCCGATTCCTTGGGCGCCGGATTGGCAGCGGGCTTGGTGAAGCTGTGGCTCGTCGGCGATACCGAGGGCACACAAATCCTCTTGAGTGAGCTGGCCAAAAAATTTCCGAATGATTGGCACGTGCTGCAGGTGCTGGCCTTCAGCTATTATCGCGGCGCCCAACAGGAGTCGGCGGTCGGTGGTCCCCAACAGGAGCTGGCGATGGTCACGGCCCGACGCGCGCTGGAATTGGAGCCCGACAACCCCGCGCTGAAGTCCGACCTCGTGCAAGTCTTGATGAACAGCCAGCCGCTCGACGAGATCGAAGGGGTGATCCGTCATGGCCTGGAAGGCCGCACCGGCATTCGGCTGCTGTGCTCGGACGTCTGGACCAAGCTTTTTTACCGTGGCAATCTCGCGGGTGCGTTCGAGACCATGCAACACTGGCCGACCTCGTTACTGCTCGAAGATCGCGGCGTCGCCCTCGCGGGCTGGACGAATCTGTGGCACGGCGATTCGGCGAAAGCCCTCCAACTCGTGCGCCAGTTTCCCCGCGACTATATCCGCGACACTTATTTCCTCGGGCCGAGCGCCGTGATAGCCGCGCTCGCCAACGATAGTGCGGGAAACACGGAAGCTGCGCGCGGCGAATGGCAAACGGTGCTGCAGCTGACGGACCGCGAACTCAAAGCGAATCCAATTCAATACCAAGCGCTCCATTGGAAAGCGTGGGCGCTAGCTCGGCTCGGTGATACCGCGGCGGCGCAACTCATCATGGGAAAATTGGCGGGAAAGCAGATCCCGCAAGACATCGGTTACCTCGTGGGCGGTTTGGGGGGACTAGCGCTCACGCTCGGTCAAAAAGACAAGGCACTCGCCAATCTTGAGATTCAGTTTCGTCCCTGGGCTAGCGGACGGCTGAAACGCCATCAGCCCTCGCTCGCGATCAATCCTTTCTTCACCTCCCTGCACAGCGACCCGCGATTTCAGGCGTTGGTTGCGGTCAAATCAGCCCTCGGAACTGACGGAGAAAACGTTTCGCCAGTCGCAGCGAAACCCGATGAAAAATCCGTCGCCGTGCTGGCCTTCGCGAATCTTTCCGACGACAAGACCAACGAGTATTTTTCCGACGGCATCAGCGAGGAGTTGCTCAACGTGCTCGCGAAAATTCCCGGGCTGAAAGTCACGGCGCGCACGTCGGCCTTTTTCTTCAAGGGGAAAAATCTGCCGATTCCGGAAATCGCGAAGCAGCTTGGCGTGGCCTATGTCGTCGAAGGCAGCGTCCGCAAGGCCGGCAGCCAAGTCCGCATCACCGCGCAGCTCATCAAAGCCGAGGACGGCTTCCACGTGTGGAGCGATACGTTCACGCGCGAGTTGAAGGATATTTTCGCCGTGCAGGACGAAATCGCGGGGCTCATCGCGAAAAACCTCGAACTCAAGATGGGCATGACGCCGGCGCGCCCGACGATCGACGTCGAGGCATATCAGGAATATCTTGCCGGCCGGGCCGCCGCCACGAAGGGTCGCATGTCCGATCTCCACGAGGCCGTGACGCACCTCGAACGCGCCGTGGCGATGGAACCGAAGTTCACCGCGGCGTGGGTGCAACTGGCGAGCGCTCACACGCGGCTGGGGCGTTGGGGCGGCACCCCGACGCAGCAGGCGTGGCCGGCCGCGCGGGCCGCGATCGCCCGGGCTCAGGCGCTTGAACCGGATTCACCCGACGTGTTGCTCGCGCTGGGCTGGGTCCGACGCACCGCTGACTGGGACTGGCGCGGCGCAGAGCAAGCGTTCCGTCGCTCGCTTCAACTGCAGCCGAATCAGCCCGACGCGCTGGCGGGCGCCGCCGTGCTCCTCTTCAATATCGGCCAGACCGAGGAAGCGTTCCGACTGGGCCAGCAGGCAGCCCAACTCGATCCGCTCAACGCCGCCGCCCAACAAGACCTGAGCCTCATGTTCTATTTTAACCATAACTGGGCCGAGTCGGAACGATCCGCGCGCCGCGCCTTGCAACTGGCCCCGAACGGAAACTACCACGGCTCGTTGAGCTGGAGCCTGACCAGACAGAAACGTTACGCCGAGGCCGAAGCGGAGGTGCGGCTCGAATCCGACGAGCTTGAGCAAGCGGTGGCCCTCGCCGTGCTCGCCATGTCCCGCGGGCCGGAGGCCGCCCTGCGCGATTGCCGGGCGCGATTTGAAGCGATTGCCCAGAAGCGCGGCAGCGATACGGCGGATTTGCAGGTGGTATCGGCATATCTCGACGTCGCCCTCGGTGACAAAAATCGCGCCTTTGCGGCGTTGGAAAAAGCCCGGGCCTCGCACGATCCCGCCACGGCGTGGCTGCGCAACGACGATCACTTGGCGCCGCTGCGTTCTGATCCGCGCTGGAACGTCTTGCTCCACCAGATCGGCCTCGCCGACGACCAATTGAAATGAGCGCCGCAGAAAACAAAGCCGTCTTCCTCAGCTACGCGTCGCAAGATGCGGAGGCGGTGTCGCGGATTGCGGAGGCGTTGCGGGCGACGGGCGTCGAGGTGTGGTTCGACAAGAACGAACTCGTCGGCGGCGATGCGTGGGACAAAAAAATCCGCCAGCAAATCAAGGAGTGCGCGCTGTTCGTGCCAGTGATTTCGGCGAACACGCAGGCGCGACCCGAGGGCTATTTTCGTCTGGAATGGCTGCTCGCCGTCGAGCGGTCGCGGCTGATGTCGGACGACCATCCATTTTTGTTTCCGGTCGTGATTGACGAGACGTCCGACGCGGCAGCGCGCGTGCCGGATCGTTTCCGCGACGTGCAGTGGACGCGGCTCAACGTCAAAGACACGCCCGAGTCGCTCGCGAACCGCGTCGCGAAAGTGCTGGGCCAGAGAAAGGAGCCGGGGCGCCCCCGCCCCGGCGAACGCGACGAGGGCGTTGCGTCCCCAAATAAATCTTCGCCGGCGTGGTTGCGGCACGCGTGGGCGATCGTCGGGCTGCTCATCGGATTGTTTTACGCGATCACCCCGCTGTGGAAATCCATCGGTTCGCGGGAGACGAAACCGCCCGCCGCCGCCGCGGTCGTGCCGGCGGCGCCGACCTCGCTTGCGTCGCCCTCGAGCGAGGCCGAGCAACTCGTGAAGCAGGCGCGCGAATTGATCTACGATCCGGATTCCGCGCACGCGGAATTCGCCCTCGCGGAAAATCTGCTCAAGCGCGCGTCGGATCTCGCGCCGACCTCGGGCGCGGCGTGGGGCGCGTCGGCGTTGCTGCAGCACTATTTTTATTCGCGCGCTTACGACCTGAACAAGCAGCGCCTCGTGCGTTCGCAGTCGGAGGGCGAGAAGGCGATGAGGCTTGACCCGCGCAACACTGATGCGCTCCTCGCGCTGGGGCTACACCGTCAGGCGCTCGACGAAAACGATCGGGCGAAGGATTACCTGGAACGCGCCCGCGCTGCCGATCCACAAAACTTCAAGGCGATCCTCGCGCAGTCGCTCCTGATTTCCGATTTGCTGGCGCGCGCCAAATTCCTGCTCGACGCGGCACCGAGCATGTCCCGGCCGGCCGAGATCTACTATTACGCGTCGATTAATTTGGCCTGGGCACGGCAGTTTGTCGCCGCCCAAGTCGCGAATGACCGGGGGATCGCGGCCCAACCGTTCTGGCGACTCTATGTGAATGCCGCCTTCAACGAAGAAATGCTGACGGCCGATCCGGCGAAAATGACGGCGTGGCTGGACAAGGTGCCGGAGCTGAAGCGCGACGAGCCGCGCGTGGCGTTCATGTATGTTCAGGCGGCGATGCTGCGGCGCGACGGGGCCAGGGCGGTCCGCGTGTTGCAGGCGAGCGCGGCGGACGATTGGGAAGATAATTATTTCATCGGCCCGAAGGCGTTCCTGCTCGCCCAGGCGCACGAACTGGCCGGCCAGCGCACCGCCGCCGCCGAACAATGGCAGGTCGCCGAGCGCACGACGCGCGAGAAACTGGCGGCGGGTGCCAACGTCTCGTGGTGGCGCGCGATGCTCGCCGTCATCTTGGCCGCCGAGCGCCGCGGGCCGGAAGCGAAAGCCCTGGCTGAAGTGTGCGCGGCCGACGAACGAGTCTGGGTCGACGATTACACCGTCGAAATCACGGCGCAGGCGTTCACGATGTTGAATGAACCGTCGCGGGCGATCGCCTTTCTGCGTGCTCATCGTTCGCCGAAGCTTACGGGGTTTGTCTCGGCGACCACCTTCGCCGCCGATCCGCGGTGGGATTCGCTGCGCAGCCTGCCGGAATATCCGCTGCTGCTCGAGGAGCTGAAGCGCGCGGAAAATTCCGCCACCGCCTCGACGACGACCACGGTTACCGCGCCGAAGCCGGACGAAAAATCCGTCGCCTTGCTGGCGTTCGCGAATCTCTCCGATGACAAGGACAACGAGTATTTTTCCGACGGCATCAGCGAGGAGCTGCTCAACGTGCTCGCGAAGACGCCGGGCCTGAAAGTCTCCGCGCGCACCTCGGCGTTTTCGTTCAAGGGCAAGAACGCGGCGATCCCGGACATCGCGAAGCAGCTGGGGGTGGCCTACGTCGTCGAAGGGAGCGTGCAGCGCGCGGGCCAGAAAGTCCGCATCACCGCGCAGCTCATCAAGGCGGCGGACGGGTTTCACGTGTGGAGCGAACATTTCGACCGCGAGCTGAGCGACATCTTCGCGCTGCAGGATGAAATCGCGGGCCTGATCGCGCAAAATCTTCAACTCAAGCTCGACGTCGCGCCGCAGGCCGCGAAGCCCGTGAATCCCGAGGCGTTCAGCCTGTTCCTCCAGGCGCGACAATACGTGATCACGCTCTCGGTCAGCAATCTCGCCCGGGCCGAACAACTCTACCTGGCCGCCCTCAAAATCGATCCCGATTTTGCCCGCGCGTCAGCGGGGCTGGCCTTGCTCCGGGCCACGCGGGTGAACAACCGCGATGTCGCGACTCACTACCTGGAATCGGAACTTGCGCCCCTTGAGCGCGACGTCCGTGGTCTGCTCCGGCGCGAGCCGAATCTCGCCGAGGCCTATGCCGCCCTGGCGATCATTCACGTCACGCGGAATGAACCGGCCAAGGCCGAGGGGGAATTTTTTCAGGCGGACAAACTTGGCTTCAGTCGGGAATCGTCGTCGCACCTGATTGCGTTTATGCACTTTCAACGCGGCCGAGTCGACCTCGCGATCGCCGCGATGGAAGCGGCGCGGGTCGTCAATCCACTGGCGTGGACGCCGATCGATGTCGGTGCATTGGGTCTGCTCTTTTCCCGCCGCTATCCCGAGGCGGTGGACGCCTTTCGCACGGCGTCGCGGCTGGGCGGCGCGCCCGTCACGTTTGCGAACCTCGCGCTGAGTCTAAACTGCCTGGGACGAACCGCGGAAGCGAAAGCCGCGGCCCGCCAGGCGTTGAACGCCGGTGACCGCAGCGACTGGGAACCGGGATTCCTCGCATGGAGCGACGGGGTGGCGGCTTGGGCGTTGGCGGATGCGGGAGAGAAGGCGGAAGCCGAAATGATTGTGCAGCGGCTCCTGAGTGGTCCGGTGGAGTCGCGCTTCTGCGCGGGTTTCGCGCTGGCTGAATTGGGCCGACTTGATGAAGCCGCGACTGTGCTGGCGGATTATGGCTCAATTTATACTTACCTGTTCTATTATCTGAATGAACATCCGGCGTTGCTCAATGATCCGCGATTTGCGCGACTTCCGGCCGCCCTCAAGTCGCAGGACGGATTTGAGACCTTTCGGCGGTTAGTAGCCACGCTGGCCGCAAAGCCATGAACGCCGCGGAAAACAAGCCGTCTTCCTCAGCTACGCGTCGCAGGACGCGGAGGTAGTGTCGCGCATCGCGGAGGCGTTGCGGGCGACGGGCGTAGAGGTGTGGTTCGACAAGAACGAACTCGTCGGCGGCGATGCATGGGATCAGAAAATCCGCCGGCAGATCAAGGAGTGCGCGCTGTTCGGGCCGGTGATTTCGGCGGCGACGCAGACGCGGCGGGCGGGGTATTTTCGACCGGAGCGGTTGGGGTAGGGCGGCGGTTGACACCGCCTGACTGCAGTCCTTACTTTCTGGCCATGGTAAGAACATTCATTACGAGTAAGGGACAGACGACCGTGCCGGTCGAATTTCGCCGGGTGTGGAAAAGCACCGAGCTCCTGTGGGAGTCCAACGAGGATGGCTCCGTGCGGGTGCGGCCCGCGCCGGACATCATGAAGCTATTCGGGACGGCCCGTTCCAGGCTACCGCGCGATCCGGCGGAAAAGTCGCGAGCGCGGGAACTGATCGGCCGCGGTGACCGGAGCAAGAAATGAAGCGGCTGCATCTCGACGCCAACGTGGTCTTGCGTTTTCTGCGCGACGACGATCCCAAACAGTCGGCGGCGGCGCGGCGCTTGATGGGTGAGGCGAGCGAAGGCAAGGTGACCCTCGTCCTGGCCGCGCTCACGGCCGCGGAGATTTTCTATGCCTTGCGGGTGTCCTACAAGCTGCCTCGTCCAGAGAGCGCGGCGCTGCTGGATCAACTGGTGCGCAGCGGAGTGCTCGAAATCGAGCAGGAGCCGCGGCTGCTCGACGCCCTCGCCCGCGTGCGATCGGCCAACGTCGATTTCGGCGATGCCTGGCTGGCGGCGACGGCGGTTGAAGCCGGGGAGGCGGTCGCGTCGTTCGACGAGGATTTCGGCCAGTTTCCCGATGTAGACTGGTATCGACCCAAGGCGTGAACACCCTCACGGAAACCATTTTGCTTCCCCGGACGATGCTCAACGCCGCTCCAGCCGCCGTCTTCCTCGGCTCCCCACCTTCGGCGTCCGCCTTCGCTTCGCGAGGTAGCGACAAGCGGCTTCGGCGCGGCAAGCGCTAACCCATGGCCGACTCTTCAAAAGCGGTCTTCCTCTCCTATGCCTCCCAAGACGCGGGCGCGGTGTCGCGCATCGCGGAGGCGTTGCGTGCGACGGGCGTCGAGGTGTGGTTCGACAAGAACGAACTCGTCGGGGGCGATGCGTGGGATCAAAAAATCCGCCGGCAGATCAAGGAGTGCGCGCTGTTCGTGCCGGTAATTTCCGCGAACACCAACGCGCGCGCCGAGGGTTATTTCCGGCTCGAGTGGAAACTCGCGGTCGATCGTTCGCACCTGATGGCGGACGATGCGCCGTTTCTGTTTCCCGTCGTGATCGACGACACGTCTGACAGCGCGGCGCGCGTGCCGGATAAATTTCGCGACGTGCAATGGACGCGGCTGAGCGTGAAGGACACGCCGGAATCGATGGCAACGCGCGTCGCCCGGTTGCTCGAGGGCGCGGGTGTAGCCGGGGTCGGTGACCCCGGCCCGGCCTCAGCGAGGCCGGCTACAAAACGTTCCGGTCCACCGTGGGTGAAAAACGTCGGCATGATCGGCGGGATGCTGATCGGTTTGATCTACGCGATCCGTGGGGCGATTGATTCCCCGCGCGAGCGCAAGCCGAAGCCGGCGGTGGTCGCACCGGCTCCAGCGCCGGCGGCGGCACCGCTTTCGGCGGCCCGTCAGTCGATCGCGCGGGCGCGCGCGATGAGTTTGGACAAATACGATTCGACGGCGGAGGACTTTGCGGCGGCCGAAGTGATGATCAAACGCGCCCTCGAACTCGATCCGAACGAGGCGGAGGCCTGGACGCTGTCGTCGCTACTCAATACGTCATTCGCGTCCCGTGGTTTCGATCACGCACCAGCGCGCGATGCCACCGCGCGCAGTCACGCGGAGCGGGCGTTGTCGCTGGCGCCCGATTCGATCGAGGCGCTGTTCGCACTGGGCCGCTGGCAGCGGAACCACGAGGACCCGACGATCGCCGAGGCGACTTTCAAAAAAATCCTCGCGCGCGATCCCAACTACGGTCCTGCGCTGGGCAATCTCGCCTGGGTTTACGAAACCATGGATCGGCCGGACGAAGCCGCGGCGCTCTACGAACGCTCGCTCGCCGTGCCGGGAAACAATCAGGCGCTGACGCGTTATACGGAATATTTGATGTATTTTCATCGTTCGCGGTTCGAGGAGGCGGAGCGTTGCGTCCGGCAGTCGATCGCGGTCCAGCCTTCGGCCAACTCGCAGTCCGGACTGGCGATGGTGTTGCTCACGGCGAAAGGCGATGCGGACGGCGCGGCGCGCGTGCTCGCTTCAGGCGTGACGGCGGCCCGCAGCGAGCCCCGCACCATCTGGAGCACGGCGTGGGTGCAGCTTTGCCAGCGCGCGCCCGAGGAGGTGCTGAAGACGATGGACCGGTTCTCGCCGGATTTTATCCAGGACAACTGGTTCATCGGGCCGAAGGCATATTTCGCGGGCCGCGCCCACGCGCTGGCTGGGCGCAAGGAGGCGGCGCGGCTCGCCTGGGAGGTAGGACTTCGGGTGGTCGACGCCCATCTGAAAGAAACGCCGCAAAGCCGGGGCCTGCACGTGATGCGCGGCGTGTTGCTCGCGCTGCTCGGTCAGAACGACGAGGCGCTGCGCGAGGCCGGCACGGCGCAAGAGCTGACGCGCAAAGAGGACTACTATTGGTTTTCCTCCAACGTGCAGATCTACGCGCTGCTCGGCCGGGCCGACGAGGCGCTGCCGCTGTTGAGTAAGCAGGTCGGCGCGGCTCGCGCCCAGAAGGACGTGGGCTGGCCGCTCACACCCGCGCTGCTGCGGCTCGATCCGCTGTGGGACAAGCTGCGCGACGACCCGCGGTTTCAGGCGCTGTGCGTGGAACCGGCGGCGGAGGAAAAGAAAGTGACCGCCACGCCGCTCGCGCCGCTGAGCGAAGGCGCGCAACTCGCGGCGAAGGCACTGGCGTTGATTACGAAGGTTGGTTTCACGCGCGACGATCTCGCGCCGGCCGAGGATTTCGCGCGCCGGGCGACGGAAAAAGAGCCCGACTCGGCGGCGGCGTGGGGCGTGCGCGCGGGTGTGCAATCGGCGTGGCTTTTCCGTGGTTGGGACTACAGCGAGAAACGGCGGCAGGACACGCAAAGCTTCGCCAATCGCGCCCTGGCGCTCGATCCGAACGAGCCGGAGGCACTGCTCGCGCTGGGGACGGTTTTGCGCAACCAAGGCGCTTTTGATCAGGCCGTGGCGCTGCTGCGTCGGGCGAGTGCGGCCCATCCCGACCACATTCGTCTGGTGCGTTCGTTGGGCTACACGCTGAACCAGCAGGGGCACGACGCCGAAGCCCGCACCATCCTGCTCGACGCCAAGCAACAGGCGCCGCGCGATCCGCTGCTCCGCTACGAGCTGGCGCTGGCCTACAGCACTTACGGCAGCGGCGGATCCAATCCGGAGAATCTGGCCGGGGCGCTTGGGCAGCTCGATGCCGCGATTGCGATTCAGCCCTTTTCGTCGGCGTTGATTCTCAAGGCGGCACTCATTGGCGGTTGGCAGGGCGACTTGGTTGCGATGCGCGCGGTGCTCGACCAGCAGGACAAACTGCCCCTGTCGGAACGTTCCGAGGATCGTTCGGTGTGCGTGGCGATGTGGGCGGGATTGCTGGAGCATCGTCCGGACCGCGTCGAAGCGGCCGCGGCGCTGACGGCCCGAAATTATTTCGAGGATGCCGTCATGCCCTATCGGCCGAAAAGCTGGTCGCTCGCGCTTGCCCATCAGTTGGCGGGTAAAGACGCGGTGGCCCGCAGCGACTGGATGGCCGCGGAAACGGTGCTGCGGCAACGGCTGAAGGACGAACCGGCTGCCCTCATCTTGCAGGCCGAGCTGGCGACCACGCTGGCGCAGCTCGGGCAGCGCGAAGAGGCCACCCGGTTGATCGGTCTGGTCGAACCGATCTGGCGGGAAGCCCCCGTGTATTACGCCGCGCGCGCGCTCGCGCAATTTTACGCGGCGATGGGCGATGCCAGAAACGCGCTGCCGTATTTGAGCTCCGACCTTGATCACTCGGTGTTCTCGACGCACAACGTTATCCCGCTCGATCCCTGGTGGGACAAGATTCGCACCACGCCGGAATTCGAGGCGGCCCTGCGCGCGGCCGCGGCGAAGAACTAGCGCGGGGCCGCGCTCAGTATTTCGCGGGCGCCGGCTTGGGCTTGGGCGCGGGCGGCGCGGGCTTCGGTTTCGCCGGATCCGCCTTGGTTTTATTCTGCGCGGGATAATCCGGCGCGGACGGGAAGAACGGCGCGATGAAATCGATCGCGGGCTTCAGAATCGCCGGCTCGCTGCGTGTGAAAGTCCAGTGCAGCGTCAGGATGAACAACATCAGCAGGCCCATAAACGCCACGAGCGCCGGGCTGACACTTTTCAGCATTCGATAACAACTGATCATCATCATCACCGCGAGGAAGCCGCAGACGATCGTCAGGAAGTGGTGTTCGCCGAAAAGCGAATCGATCCCGGCCCAGAGATCGTGGAGTTTTTCGCTGAGGGGGGACAGATTGACGTTTTTCACAGGCGCTGGAATGAGAGGTCAGACCTTGGGGAGGGGCCCGGGTTCGCGTCAAAATGGAATGTCCCCGGCAGCGTGCGGCTGCTGCGTAGGAGGTGAATCAGGAAAACGCCATTTAACGTAACTTGATGGCGAAGTGGGAGCTGGCCGTGAATGGCGCGGTGTGTTTCATGCGGTCGTGCGCCGGACTCGGGGTCCCGCCGGCGCTCACTCACACTACAGATGAACGCGCGTGCGATTACGCCTTCAACTGCGGAGCAATCTGCTGCCGTCGGTGCGACCGTCGCCGCTGAGGGCGGCAAACATTATCGCGTGTTTCTCAGCTACAGTCACTCCGACACGACGTGGGCGCGCTGGCTCATGCGGCGGTTGGAAGGCTATCGGGTGCCGACGCGCTTTCATGGCCGCGCCGCGCCGATTGGTGCGGTGGGCGCCCGGATCGCGCCAGTCTTTCGCGATCGCGACGAGCTGCCGACGACGAGCGATCTCGGCGAGACGATTCGCGGCGCGCTGCGCGATTCGGCGACGCTCGTGGTCCTGTGTTCGCCGACTTCGGCGAAGTCGCGCTGGGTGCGGGAGGAAATTTTGACGTTCAAGCGGATGGGCGGTAGCACGCGGGTGTTTGCCTTTATTGTCGGTGGCGAGCCGAAGGCGGAGGGAACGAACGACGACTGCTTTTCGCCGGCGTTGCGTTTGGCGTTGGGCGCAGACGGCGAACTCTCCGCCACGCCCGCCGAGCACGTCGCCGCCGATGCGCGCCCGCAAGGCGACGGCAAGGAAGACGCGTTTGTGCGACTCGTGGCGGGGTTGCTCGGTGTGGGCTTCGACGAATTGCGTCAACGCGAACAAGCGCGCCGGCTGCGGCGGCTGACTTGGATCGCCGCCGGCTCCGGGATCGGCATGGCGATCACGGTGAGCCTCGCCGCGATCGCGTGGCGGGCGCGCAACGATGCGCAGCGCCGGCAGGATCAGGCGGAGGATTTGCTCGAGTTCATGCTCGGCGATCTGCGCGCGCAAGTCGCGCGCGCGGGGCGGCTCGAGTTGCTCCAGTCGGTGGTCGACAAATCGATGGGGTATTTCGACTCGCTGAATCCCCGCGATGTGAACGACACGACCATTGAGCGCCAGGTGAAGGCGTTGACGCACATTGGTGAGATTCGGATGGCTCAGGCGCTCTACCCGGAGGCAGCGCGGGTTTTTTCCACCGCCTATGAGCGAGCGAAGAGCCTGGTCGCGAAACATCCCACCAACGCCGAGATGCTCTTTGATCGCGCGCAGGCGGAGTATTGGATCGGCTACGTGCACTTTACCCGCGGCGATGTGGCGCCGGCCCGGGAATGGTTCACGCGCTATCGCGATTCGAGTGTCGCGCTCGTCAACCTGGATTCGTCCAACGCCCGTTGGCGGGTTGAGGCCGTGTCCGGTCATCACAATCTCGCCGTGCTCGAACTTGATCGGGGCACCCTGGCCGCGGCGCAGGCGGGCTTTCTGGGGGAACTGGCCATGCGGGAAAAAATTGCGGCCGCGAAACCTGCTGATTGGGAGCTCAAGGCGAACATCGCCAATGTCGTGTCCTACCTTGGCACCGTCGCGGAGCGCAGCGGGGATTACGCTGGCGCCATCGAGCGGTTTGCCCAGCAAAATCAGATGTTTGAGGCGATGTTGCGCGATGACCCCGGCACCGCGCGTTGGATGGATCGCCTGGCCAATGCGCTCGCGCTGAAGGCGACTGCGCTCACGGCCACCGGTGAGCGCGCGGCGGCGCTGGCGTGCCGCACCCGGGCGCGCGAATTGCTCGGGCCACTGATCGCGGCCGATCGCGCGAATCGTGTCCTCCAACGGGCCGAGCTCAAGTTGCGCTTGCAGATCGCGATGCTGGGGCGAGCGGACGGCGACGTTCCAGCGGCGCGCCTGATGGTGGTCGGCGCGCGCACCGAGCTGGAAAAACTCGCCAAGCTCGCGCCGACGGATCGCAAGATTGCCGGACTTCTGGCCATGGCTTGGCGCCTCGAAGCGGAACTCCGGGACGCGGTGGGGCGCACGGACGCGCTGGCGATGGCGACGCAAGCGATCGCGACGGGCGAGGACTTGCTCGCCAAGGAGCGGGCCGACGACGAACTCGTCGGCGAGTTTCTCAACGCCTGCGTCGTGGCTGGTCGGATCGCCCGGCAGCGCGGTGAAAATGATGTCGCGGCTCGGCACTGGCAGCGCGCGCTCGATGTCGTGCTGCCGCGCGTGACGGATTCGAACAACTGGCGGCTGCTCGATCCGGCCGCACGGGCCCTCAGCCTGATTGGTCGCAGCGACGAAGGCCGGGCCGTCGTCGCGCGTCTCCACCAATTTAGCTACCAGCCGCTCGACCCGTGGCCGGACCCCGCCACGACTGCGCCTTTCATCGGCAACATCCAACCAGCTCGAAAATAAAAGACACCCATGCACATCGCAAAAATCAAGGTAACGCAGAGCAAAGCGGGTTTCGTCGACTTTGTCAGGTCGGCCCGGCGCTATTCCAAGGGCAAATTCACGTTAAAGAATCCCGGGAGCGCGGTGCGCCAGCTCGGGGCCGGACAAGGGGATTTCGTGGTCACGGCGCCGGTTCAGTTTGTTTTCATTTTTCCGGTCAGCGACGGCATCATTCCACTCTACCCGTATTTCGTGCAGACCGCGGGCGGCAAAGATCCGACCGGCGTGATTAACTTCCCGCTCCAGGAGCGCTTCGTGCTCAGGAACGGCCCGAACTACGAAGTGTGGTTCACCGACGCTTGGAAGCAAAAGGGCAAGCCCAAGAAAGTTTCCTGGCAATACTTCATCGCCGTGCAAAACCAGCTCGGCCGCCTCGGCATCATCCACCCGGTGATCGAAAACGAGAATTGAGCGCCCGCTTGCGCCCCGCCACTGCCTTCTCCCCCTCTGTTCAGCAACGACTCGGCCCACGAAAAAACCATGTCCAACACCGCACAAATCAATGTTAACGTGAACGACTTCGTCGTGAACGCGGCCTATCCTGCCTCCGGCGCCCCTCCCGGGCCCTATTGCGGGATTGATCAAATGACGATCGCCAACGGCCCCGGTGGCAGCGGCCCCCTCAATGCCAGCGGCCAGGTTGTGCTCAACGGTGGCACGATTTCGGTGACGCGGAACAACACCGGCAATAATCCGATCAGGATCGTGTTCAACATCACGGCAGCCGGGGCCACCTATAATCCGACCTCCGTCGTGTTTGTGCAGCAGGGACTCAATCCGGGTGATCCCTCCGGCAGCCAGAATTTTACCGATCACACGCCGACCAACCAGACGATCTCGGTCAATAACCAATGGACTTTGCACAAATCCAATGCCGGGAACCAGACCCCGGCTTGGAAGTTTTATATCCGAATCAACGTGCCCGGCACGATGACCTTTGGCTGGATCGATCCCGTCATCGAAAACGAGAATTGAGCGGCGTGATGGGTTGCCGGTGAAATCCTGCGCGGTGGGATTTCACCGGTTTCCAACTGACCCCTCTGGCCGGGTGGTCAACTGCCGGCGTTGGGGTGGGCCTTACTTCGCGCCCGGCACCGTGCCGGCCTGGATCAGATACATGTTCTCCGGTTTGAGATACTTTTTGATCGCGCCGTTCACCTGCTCGGTCGTGAGCGCGTTGATGCGTTCCGGATATTGATCGAGCCAGGCGACGTCGTAGCCGCGGTGCACGGCGGCCAGCAGCGAGCCGGCGAGACCGCCGGTCGTCGCGAGGCCGACCTTAAAGGTGCCGACGAGGTTGCTCTTGCGCGCCTCGACCTCGGCGGGGGTCGCGCCTTTTTCATACCAGGCGGTTAGTTGGCGTTTCGTCGACTCGATGCCTTTTTCCAGGAGCGCGGGCGCGAAGGTCGCGGTGATTTTCCAGTCACCGTCGGCGAAGGTGTCGTTGCCGAGGCCGGAGCCGATGCCGTAGGTGAGACCTTCCTTGTCGCGCACGTTGGCCATCAGGCGGCCGGTAAAGCCGCTGCCGAGGATCGCGGTGCCGATGCGCAACGCCTGGTAATCGGAATCGCTGTAACGCAGGCCGCTCGACTGGCCGAGGACGACGGAGACGCTGGTCTTGTCCGCCATGAAAACACTTTGCTCGCGCGGCGCGTCGGTCGCCGTCGCCTTCGCGGGATGGATGACCGCGGCGCCACCGGTCCAGCCGGCAAAGGCCTTGCCGACTTCGGCTTGGAATTGCGGGATGTCGACATCGCCCACCACCACGAGGGTGAGGTGACCGGGTCCGTAGTATTTTTTGTGAAACGCCTTCACTTCATCGAGCGTGGCCTTCTCGGTCGCGGCAATGTAGTCCTCGGGTGACGGGTGGCGGTTCGGATGGCCGACGGGATAAATCGTGCGCGAAAACGCATCGCCCGCGCGGAAGTCCGTGTTTTCCGTCCGGCGCTTGAGGCCACCGATGAACTGCTTTTTCGCCTTCTCGAATTCCTCGGGGGAAAACGCGGGCGAGCGGAGCTGCTCGGCGATGAGCGCGATGACGAGCGGCGCATCCTTGCGGAGGCACTTGGCGGAAATCTCCGTCATCTGCGAATCGACGCTGAAGTCGATCGTGGCGCCCACGCTCTCGAGCTTGTCGGCGATCGCGAACTTGTCCTGGGTGGTCGTGCCCTGATCGAGGAGCATGCCAGTGAGCGTGGGGATGGCGACGTTGCCGTCGCCGGCGTAGGCGTCACCCGCAGGCAGCGAACCCTGAAGGGTGACGACGTCCTTCACGCCAGTCTTGTAGGCGATGACGTCGATGCCGGAGATTTTCGTGCGGACGACGTTCGGGGCGATGGCGGCCGAGGCCGCCGCGGCGAGGAGGAGCGGGAGGAAGAGCGAAAGTTTTTTCATGGGAGAATTCCGGTTGAAATTATTTCCGGGCCGGCGTGCTGGCAGTGGGGATGAAGTAGCCGGTCGTGCTTTGGTCGACGTTGAGATATTTCTGCGCGACCCGCTGCACATCGGCCGGGGTTACTTTCTGCACGGCGTCGTCGCCCGTGTAGTAGAGCGACCAGTCGCCGGCGGCGATGCATTCGTTGAGATTGCCCGCGATGGAGAACGAGCCGTCGCGCTGGAACGCGGAATCGGCGAGGAATTTCGCGACCGCGGTCTTCACCTCGGTCTCGGTCACGCCGTCTTTTTTCAACCGCTCGATTTCCTCAAGCGCGATTTTCTCCACCGCCTCATGGGTGGCGCCGGGCGCGAGCGGGATGAACGTGATGTGCATGCTCGGATCGTGGTTGAAGCCGACGAAGTTTTGCACGCCCGTGGAAAGATCCTTGTCGGTGATCGTCTTGTAGAGACGGCTGTTTTTTCCGTCGGTGAGAATCGCGCTGAGGAGCGCGACCGCCGCGTAGTCGGGGTGGGTGGCGGCGCAAATCTTGTGGCCGATCGCGACGACGCCGAGCTGGCCGGCGCGCTTTACCGTCACGCGGCGCGGGCCGGTCTGGTCGGGCTCCTCGGTGTAAACGACCGGGATGGGCTTCGGGGCCTTCGGGTAGACGCCGTAGAATTTCTGCACGAGCCCGAGCGCGTCGGCGGGCGCCGCATCGCCGATGATCGAGACGGTGGCGTTGTCGGGCCAGTAGAACGTGTCGTAGAACTCCTTCAGTTTCTCGATCGAGACCTTCTCGATATCGCTGCGCCAGCCGATGGTGGAATGGTGGTAGGGATGGGCGACGAAGGCGGCCTGGAAGACTTCCTTGATCAGCGCCTGAAACGGCGAGTTTTCGCCGCGCTCGAACTCGTTGCGCACGACGGTCATTTCGGGCCGCCGATCGTCCTCGCGCAGCCACAGGTTCCGCATGCGGTCGGCCTCGATCTCCATGACGGCGGCGAGATGTTCGCTGCCGAGGTTTTCGTAGTAGTTGGTGCGGTCGAGGTAAGTGGTCGCGTTGTAGCGCGCGCCAAATTTTTCCACGATCTGATCGATGCCGGTGCCGGCGGCGCGGTTGAATTTGGGCGAACCCTTGAACATCAGATGCTCGAGCAGATGGGTGGAGCCAGTGGTGCCGGTGACCTCGTTGCGCGCACCGACGCGGTAGGTGACCATGAAGGTGAGGGTGGGGCTCGAGTGCTCGGGCATCAGGAGCACCTGCAGGCCGTTCGAATTGAGCGTGTATTCGGAGATGCCGCCGACGGTCTTCACGAACGTGAAGCCGTCGACTTTCTGCGGCATCGGCTCGGCAGCCGCGCACAGCGCCGCGACCGGAGCGAAAAGAACGAGGCCTGCGAGGAACGTGGACCGGGAACGGGGAAGTTTCATACGAAGGAGAACGGGGTGAGGCGCGAACCGTAACCAAAACGCCGCGGACGCCAAGTCGTTTGCGGCGAATGGTGGACGGTCGCGTCGCGGCAAGCCGAGGATCTCCTCGGCTCGATCAAGCGGATCTGCGCGGGCTTGGCCCAGGCCGCGGGCGTGCCGGCCGACCGGATGCCGGTCGTGACCATGGCCGATGCGGCGCCCGCCACCGTGAACGACGTCGCGCTCACGCGCCGCGTGGCGAGCACGTTGACTGAATGGATGGGACCGACCGGCATCAGGGCCACGCCGCCTATCATGGGGTCGGAGGATTTCTCGGAGTTCGGCCGCACGGTGCAACATGTGCCGATCTGCATCTGGTGGGTGGGGGCGACGGCGGCGGAACGTTTCGACGAGGCCAAGCGCACCGGCGTGCCGGTGCCGTCGAATCACTCCGCCACCTTCGCACCGGTGGTCGAGCCGACGCTCCAGGCTGCGCTCACCTCGATGAGCGCGGTGGCGTTGGAGTTGCTGGCGAAGAAATAGTCGGACGATCGCGTCGTCGTCGGAAAAAACGGCTGGCGTCGGTGCGCGGGCTGCGTGGAATGACCGGCAATGCGCGTGCTGCTCTACCCCGAGTTTGACCGGATGGAAGTTGTTGACGTTTCCCCGCCGCCACCGCCGGGCGCCGACGAAGTCACGTTGCGCGTGGCCGCGTGCGGAATCTGCGGCAGCGAACTCGAGGGCTTCAAGCTCCGCAGTCCGCGGCGCACGCCGCCGCTCATCCTTGGCCATGAATTTTGCGGCGTGATCGAAACGCGCGGCGCCGCGGTTCAAACGTGGAAGACGGGTGCGCGAGTCGTCTGCAACGCGCTCGTGCCCTGCGGTCGTTGCGTGCGTTGCGAGCGCGGCGATCCGCATCTCTGTGCGACGCGGCAGATTTTCGGCATGAACCGCCAGGGCGCGTTTGCCGAGCGCTTGAATGTGCCGGCGCGCTGCCTCTTGCCTTGGCCGGACAATCTCAGCGCGGAGGAGGCGTGTCTCGCCGAGCCGCTCGGCAACGGCGTGCACGTCGCGCGGCTCACTGCGCACCTGCGCGTGGACGTCGCCGTGATCGTGGGCGCCGGTCCGATCGGGTTGTTTTGTCAGCAGGCGCTGCAGGTGCTACGCGGCGCGCGGACGATCGTGGCGGACTTGAGCGAGGCGCGGCTGGCGGTGGCGAAACGGCTCGGCGCGGTGCGCGTCGTGAATCCGCGCACGGCGGATCTCGCGGCGATTGTGCGCGAGGAGACGGGCGGCGAGGGCGCGGATCTTGCGGTCGATGCGGTCGGCGGCGCAGTGACGAAACGCGGATCGCTCGACGCGGTGCGGCCGGGCGGGGCGGTGGTGTGGATCGGGTTGCACGAAAACCCGCTCACGTTTGACAGCTTTAGTGTCACCTTGCCGGAGAAACAGATTCTCGGCACTTACGCGGCGAAGCTCGATGACCTGAAACTCGCGCTCGAATGGATGAGCACGGGAAAAGTCGACGCCCGCACGTGGACGACCAAGTTTCCGCTGGCTGACGGCGTGACGGCGTTCAACCGGGCGCTCGCGGCTCAAGGCACGGACATCAAGTGCATCATTGTTCCGTGATCCGATGGTAGGTCTCCCCACTCATGAGCACGGATACCGTAAACTGTGGGAGGGGCTTTACGCCCCGACGGGTGACGGCGCACGCATCGGCGTCGGGGCGTAATGCCTCTCCCGCAGTGTTGGAAAAAACCTTTTAGGCCTCCCCATGATCTCCGCACCCGTCCGCACCCTGCTCGCCGGCCGCTTCGCCGGCAAAGTTGCGCTCGTGACCGGCGCCACGCACGGCATCGGCCACGCGATCGCGCTGGAATTGCTGCGCGAAGGCGCGGCTGTGGTGGTGAGCGGATTGCCCGCGGACGCGGACGAAGGGCGCGCGGCATTTAAAACCGCGGGATTTAGCCCGCTCGTGATTGCGGGCGATTTGGCGGACGAGAAATTCTGCCGTGATCTCGTGGCGCAGACGCTCGCGCGGCACGGGCGGCTGGATTTCTTGGTGAACAACGCGTTTTCGTTTCTGGCCAAAGGCCTTGATGCGACCCCGGCGGATTTCGCGCGATCGTTCAGTGTGGGGCCGGTGGCGTTTGCCTTGCTCACCCAACTCGTCGCCGAGCCGATGAAGCGGCAGGGCGGCGGCGCCATCGTCAATGTCTCGAGTATCTCCGCGTGGATCGCGCAACCGAATCGCTGGACCTACAACCTCGCGAAGGGCGCGGTCGCACAGCTCACGCGCTGCGCCGCCCTCGATCTCGCGCCGCACAAAATCCGCGTGAACAGCGTGAGCCCCGGCTGGATTTGGACGCGCGAGGTCGACAAGGCCGCCGGCGGGGACCGCGCGACCTTCGATCCGATTTGGGGGCAGTTTCACATGCTCGGCCGGATGGGCCATCCGATCGAGATCGCGGCGCCTGTGCTGTTTTTGCTCAGTGACGACGCGTCGTTTATCACTGGCACCGACCTGCCCGTCGACGGCGGCTACAACGGTCTCGGTCCCGAAGGACTCGGGCAAAACACCAAGATCGCCGGCACGAGTTGAGTTTCCCCTCACCCGATTTTCCCCATGCCCCAATTCCCCATCGTCGATACGCATCTGCACCTTTGGGATCTCAGCCGGTTGCGTTATGCCTGGCTGGACCGCAACGCACTGCTGAACCGCAATCATCTCATCGAGGACTACCGCAAGGCGTGCGGATCGGTAGCGGTCTCGAAGATGGTGTTTCTCCAGTGTGAGTGTGACTTCGCGCAGTTTCAGCAGGAGGCGGACTGGGTGACCGAGGTGGCGCGGGTCGATCCGCGCATCCGCGGCATCGTGCCGTGGGCGCCACTCGAGAAGGGCGAAGCGGCGGGTGATGCGCTGACGAAGCTCGCGTCGAATCCGCTGGTGAAGGGCGTGCGCCGGATCATCCAGTTCGAGGCGGACCCCGAGTATTGCCTCCAGCCGGATTTCGTGCGCGGGGTGCAGGCGTTGCACGCGCACGGGCTGAGTTTCGATCTCTGCATTAACCACCGACAGCTCGCCAACACGATCAAGCTCGTGAAGCAGTGTCCGAACGTCCGCTTCATCCTCGATCACATCGCCAAGCCCGACATCAAGGCCGGCCTGCTCGATCCGTGGCGCGCGGAGCTGCGGGAGCTGTCGCGGATCGAAAATGTCTGGTGCAAGCTGAGCGGGCTCGTGACCGAGGCGGACCACGCGAAGTGGAAATCGGCGGACGTGAAGCCTTACATTGATCATGTCATCACGTGCTTTGGTTTCGATCGCGTGATGTTTGGGGGCGACTGGCCGGTGAGCACGCAGGCGACCGATTATCCGCGGTGGGTCGCGACGCTCGACGAAGCGTTGCGCAGCAGCTCGCCCGACGAGTTGCACCGACTCTACGTGCGCAACGCGGAGAGTTTTTATCGGATCTGAGCCGGCGGAGTAATCCGGCCTGAACTGTGGGAAGGACTTTGCGACCCGACGGTGGTGGCGGGTAAGAGTTCATTCGCGAAGGGTCCGATACCCCGAAGCGTGCTGCGGCTTGGATGGTGTAGCCGCGAGCGCCAGCGAGTGGTGGCTCGTCCGCTCGCTCGCGCGCGCGCGTCTACGACCGGCGCGTTAAGTTATTCTGGCGTGGGAGGTGGATCGAGCAAATGCCCCGGAGCTTGCTCCGGGGATGTTTGCTTCAAAACCCTTGGCGGAGGGGCCGCGCTTGCCTGCGCCCGTGGGCGTCCGCAAGGGATGCCCCGACACGAGCTGCGCGGTTTTGAAATAAACTCTAATTCAAGTCGGGGCGTAAAGCCTCTCCCACCGTAAACAGCTTTAACCTGAGATTGCCTCGGCGTCGCGGCGCGCGCCATCGTGGCGGCATGCAAACCACCCCCCGGTATCACCGCCTTGCCCTGGCGCTGCTGGCCAGCGCCGCGTGCCTCCTTGTTGCGCCGCGGCGCGCGCAGGCGCGGCCGATGGAACTTGAGGATATGTTTCGCCTGAAGCGCGTTTCCGATCCGCAGCTTTCGCCGGATGGCACCCGCGTGGTCTATGTCGTGGCTGACGTCTTGAAGGACGAGAATAGGACAAATGCGGACCTATGGCTGGTGAACTCCGATGGTTCCGGCGAGCCGCGCAAGCTCACCAACTCGCCGAAGCGCGACGCGCACCCGCGCTGGTCCCCCGACGGGAAATGGATCGCGTTTGAATCGACGCGCGAGGGTGACTCGCAGCTTTACCTGCTGCCCACCAACGGTGGTGAGCCGCGCAAGCTCACGAAGATTTCGACCGGCGCCTCGCAGGCGATCTGGTCGCCCGATGGGAAGGCGCTGGCGTTTGTGTCGGCGGTGTTTCCCGAATTTTCGGCCAAGCCCTTCAAGGAGTCCGACCAAGCCAACAAGGAAAAGGCCGACGCGCGCGACAAGAGCAAGGTGAAGGCGCGGCTCTTCGACAAGCTGCTCTATCGCCACTGGGATTCGTGGGTCGAGGGCAAGCGCCAGCATCTCTTCGTCGTGCCGATCGCGGCCGATGGCACCGCCGGCGAGCCGCGAGATGTTACGCCGGGCGAGAACGACGCGGTGCCGACCTCGAGCACGTTCAGCGCGGGCGACGACTTCGCGTTTTCACCCGACGGCAAGGAAATCGCGTTCACCGCGCCGCCCGCCGTGTTGCGCGAGCAAGCGTGGACGACGAATCACGACATCTGGACCGTGAATCTCGCGACCGGTGAAAAACTGCGCGTGACCTCAAACACCGCGGCCGACGGCTATCCGCAATACTCACCCGACGGAAAATTTCTCGCCTATCGGGCGCAAGCGCGCGCCGGCTTCGAGGCCGATCGCTGGCAGCTTCGGGTGCGCACGCGCGCGGGCGGCGGCGAGGATTGGAGCGCGACCGAGAAGTTTGATTCGTCGGTCGAAGCGTTCACGTGGACGAGCGACAGCGCCGGTTTTATATTTCCCGCCCAAGATCACGGCACCGAGGCGCTCTACAGCGTCGCGCGCACCGGCGGCGAACCGAAGCGGCTCACGACGGGCGGCGTGAACACTGACATTGGCGTCGCGGCGGGCCGCGACTTTGTCGTGCTGGCGCGTTCGAGTGTCACGCATCCGCCGGAAATCTATCGGCTCGAGCTCGCGAGTGGCAAACTCACGCCGCTCACGCACACGAACGATGCGCTCCTTGCGCCGATCGCGATGACCGCGCCGGAAAGCGTTACCGTGAAAGGTGCGGGCGGCACGCCCGTGCAACTCTGGATCGTGAAGCCACCGGGGTTTGATCCCGCGAAGAAATATCCGCTGGTATTCTGGGTGCACGGCGGGCCGCAGAGCGCGTTTCTCGATTCGTGGTCCACGCGGTGGAACGTCCAGCTCTGGGCCGCGCAGGGCTACGTGGTGTCGATGGCGAATCCCCGCGGCTCGACCGGCTTCGGCCAGAAATTCACGGACGAGATTTCACACGACTGGGGCGGGAAGGTTTACGAGGATCTCATGGCGTGCCTCGCGCACATGGAGTCGCAGCCCTACGTCGACCCGACGCGCATGGCCGCGGCGGGCGCGAGCTACGGTGGCTACATGATGGCGTGGTTCGAAGGTCACACCGACAAGTTCAAGTGCATCGTCGACCACGACGGCGTCTACAATTTCGACTCGATGTATGGCACGACCGAGGAGGTCTGGTTCGACGAGTGGGAGCACGGGAAGCCGTGGGAAAACCCCGAGGGCGAAAAATTCTCGCCCCACAAATACGCCGCCAACTTCAAGACCCCGATGCTGATCATCCAAAATGATTTGGATTTCCGCGTGCCGGTGCAGGAGGGCATGGCGCTTTTCACCACGCTCCAGCGCAAGGGCATCCCCTCGAAGCTCCTCATGTTCCCCGACGAAGGCCACTGGGTGCTGAAGCCCGCGAACAGCGAGCTCTGGCACCAGACGGTCTTCGACTGGCTCGCGGAGTATTTGAAAAAATAGTCGCGCGGGCGAGTGGTCATTTCGCCACCGGAATGTGCGCGGCTTGCCGGAGCACCTCCGGTTTGGAGATGCCGTGACGTTGCGCGATCGCGTTGAGCCGCGTGACTTCGGCCGCCGTGAGCACCGTCTGTCGATCGGTGCCGTCGCGGTCGGTCCACTTCACGAAATGGATTTTCTGGCGCGAGGTTTTCACCAGGTCGCGGAGGAAGGTCTGCTCGTCGTCGGGGAGATTCATGGATTCGTTGTGCGAGTCTGAGCGGCATGGGCCGCCGCCGTCCACGCTGCAAACGTCAGCCCCGGCTTGTGCTCCTCCCACTCCGCGGGCGTGAACACGCTCAAGTCCTCGCGCTGATAGCCGGGCACGTGATCGCTGAGCGCGCGCGTGCCGCCTTCCATCAGCTCGACCATGTAAGTCTGGTCGGCGGGGATGTGATTTTGTTCCACCCACTCGAGCACGTGCGTGGTCGGCATCGCGCGGATCTCCGCCTCGTGCCAGTTCGGAAAACCGAAATGTTGCGCGAGCCACAGCATCGCTGGTCGCTCCAGCCAGCCAGGCCGGTGACCGGTGTCATCCTGAAATCCATAGTCGAAGACGCCGCTCAACCCGCCGTGCAACTGCGCCGTGCGGGCGCGCAGATCGTCGAAGAACGGCTCGTAGGTTTTCGGCGGCACGATCGTGAGGTCGCGCCGGCCGTTCCAGATCAACGTCGGCCCGCGCGCGGCGTGAAGCGCGTAGATCGTCGCACCTTTGTCGCCGAGAAACGCGAGCGACTGCGACGGCTGTCCCTGGCACATCGTCTTGGTTGACGAGTCCCAATAGTCGCCGGGCCCGCCGAGGTTGCCGCCGCCCGCGAGCACGCACGCCGTCAACCGCGGTTCCACGGCTCCGGCGATCGCCAGCACGAACGATCCCATCGAGTAACCCAGCGCGCCGATCCGCGACGGATCGACCTCAGGGCGCGAGGCGAGATACGACGTCGCCTGAAACACATCGGTCAGCATCAGCCCGCACAACCGCCGTGCCATCGCCTCGTCACCCTTGAGCTGATCATGCTCGCGCGTGCCGGAGGCGCGTTGAGTGTTTCGTTCGCCTTCACCCGCCTGATCGTAGGTGAGCACGGCCACGCCCGCGCGGGCGAACGTCACGCCCGTGAAATAGGAATACCATGAGTATTTGTCGCCGCCGTGTCCACAAACGACGACAAAGCCCGGCGCCTTCCCGCCCTTCGGCAACGGATCCGGCAGGTAGAGGATTGCCGGCACGCGCTGGCCGAGCTCGGTCGCATAGGTCACCGCCTCGGCGGCGACACCCGGCGCGGGAGAGAATGTGCGGTGCGTCTTCGCCTCAAGCGCGGGCAGCGGATTCGGCACGAAAAAGTTTTCGCGAATCTGCGCACGCAACGCAGTCACGCGCGCGGACGTGAGCGGCTGCGCGTGAAGCCAGGGCGTCGCCAGCAACAGCAGGAGGGCGCGTTTCATGGTGTGGGGTGACGAAACGGAAACGAGGGCGGAAGAGAAAAGCAAAGCCGGACAACTGGCCGTCGATCCAGTGCGGCGCCGGCGGCTGCTCGATCAGTGCGCGCAGTTCTACCGGTGTTTTTCGATGGCGCAGTCAACTGCACAATTGGAGTGGACGCACTATCAGGTGCTCTGCCCGGTGGCCGACGCCGCCCGGCGCAAGACGCTGATGGCGCGTGCGCCACGCGGCCGCGCCATCCCAATGGGCGCGGAAGAAATGACGGACTGGACGCCGTGACGGATCAGATGCAGGGGGAGGTCCAGTCTCTGAATGGACCCGATTGGAAAACCGCTGGACGTGGCGATCGCACGAGTCCGGTCACAGACCTTACCTAATCCGCCCTCGCGTCGCGCCCGGCACCACGCTGCCCACCACAATTTTTCTTCAAACCATTCCCGACATCGCTAACCTGCTGCGCCGATGAACCCGGCCGTAAAACTCGCCGACCTCACCGATGCCCTCGACATGACGATCGAGGAATCCGGCGCGTGGCTGCACCGTGAGACCGGTCGCGTGCTGGTAGTCGAGAGCGCGGTCATTCGGGCAGTCGAGTTGGTCGAGGGCGATGCGATGCCGGAGGGCCTTGAGGACTGGCAGGAAGATCAGGTTCCGGCGGCTCGCGGCATCTGCGGCGGCGATCAGCGTTATCTGGCGCTGCCCGACAAGTTCGATTTCCACGAATACCGTCACCTCGAGCGCTTCATCAGTAAAGTGACGGACGCTCGCATTTCCGAGCAGCTCTGGCGTGCAATCAAAGGCAAGGGCGCCTTCCGCCATTTCAAGGATGCCGCCGACCGCCTCGGCCTGCTCGATGACTGGTTCGCCTACCGCGACGCGGCGGTGAAGCGCTTCATGCTCGATTGGGCCGAAGTCAACGGCGTGACCGTGGACGAGACGCCCGGTCGAACGATGTGACGCCGGCTCGGGAGTAGTCCAGTCCGTGACTGGCTCCGGTCCGCTCGCGGGTGCGTCCGCTCGGGGCCTGACCGGACCTGCTTCCGACGCTCGCTCAAACCACCCGTGCGCCGTGCCGTCCGCCTCCGCCACGCTCGCTACCCCCGTGCTGACCTCCGAAACCAAGCGCCGCCTCGACGCCTGCCGCGATCTCCTCGTCGGCAAACTTCCCCTCCCTACGATTGCGAAGAGGTGCGGATGCTGCTGCGCCAGGGAGATTTTGCAGCGCTGCGCACCCGCGACGCCGGGCTTTTCCAGAGCGTCAAAGCGATTGGGCTCGAGCCATTGAAGGCGCTGCTACGCTACAGCGAGACGTCGGTGCCCCTCGACGACTTTGTGCGTGTGGCGTAAGCAGTGGGGCCAGTCTGTGACTGGCCCAAATCCGTTCACAAACCGGACCTACTTCTTTGCGCTGATTTTCCGGAAAATGATCAGGTGCTGACGGGGCAGCGTGCGGACGGTCGTGACGTATTCCAGCGGCATTGCGGTCATTTCCTTGATGACCTGGGTCTCGGTCATCTTGTGCAGCGGCTTGATCGGCACGGCGGGATCTTCGCCGCGATATTCCACGAAGGCGACGCGCCCGCCGGGTTTCAACTGACGGCAAATCGCGGCCATCATCTCGGCGGGTTCGCTGATCTCGTGATAGACATCCACCATGATCACGAGATCGACCGGCTCCGGGAGTTTCGGATCATCGATCGTGCCGAGCACGCCAATCACGTTGGTGACTTTGCGCTCTTTCATCGCCGCGGCGAGTTTGGTGAGCATCTCGGGCTGGATTTCTTCGCCGTAGACGCGGCCTTTCGGGCCGACGGCCTCCGCCAGCCGCCAGCTAAAGTAACCCGTGCCGCACCCGATATCTGCCACGACTTCACCGGGCCTGAGTGCGAGGGCGGCGAGCACAAGATCCGGTCGCTCCTCGTGATCACGTTCCGCGCGATCGAGCCACGGCGCGCCCTCGTGCGTCATGTAGTGCGCGATCTCGCGGCCGAAGTAATATCGGCCGAGGCCATCGCGGGTCTTCGGCCCGGAAGTGTAGGGCGACGCCGGTTCGGCGGCGGGAATCGACAGAGCGGAAAACAGCAGCGCGACGCCGAGGAGGGGCCGGCGGCCGAACCGCAAGGGAAATGAAAGCATGAGCGACATTGTCTCGCGGGGGCGACAGCGCAAAAATTATCGGTGGGCGCCTTGCTGACGCTTACTTGCGCGGAACGGAGATTTTTTCACGTAGATGGGTGACGCGCTGCCTCGATTCGCTGTTGCACACGGCCATCGCGTCGGCGGCGGGTTCGCCGAGGCAAATCACATTTCCCAAAGTTTGGCGATGGGTGCGGCCAGGATTTTCGGATCGCCCAGCGTGATCGTGTGCGCGCCCGCATGCAGCAGAAGTCCACCGCCAAAATCGCTGCCGCACTGCGCGGCGAGTCGCCGCAGTCCGGCGAGATCCGCTTGGGATGGCGTGGCCGTGGCTTTGATCTCCACGCCCCAGGTGCGGCGGCCGTGGGTGAGGACGAGATCGATCTCCACCTGATCCTTGTCGCGATAGTGCCAGAAGCGCACCTCGGGGTCGGTCCAGCCCGCTTGCGCGCTGAGCTGTTGCAGGACGAACGTTTCGAGCAGGTGACCGAAGCGATCGCGGCGGGCGTGCCAGTCTTCCGCGGTGAGACCGGCCAACGTGGCTGCGAGCCCGCTGTCGAGGAAGTGGACCTTGGGCGTTTTGACGAGCCGCTTGGATTCGTGTCGATGCCACGGTTGGAGCCGGCGGATGAGATAGAGACGCTCGCAGACCGCGAGGTGGTGCTCCACCGTCTCGCGCCGGAGGTCGAGTTCGTTGCTCAGGGTGGTGACGTTGAGCAACTCGCCCGTGCGCAACGCGAGCAGCGAGAGCAGCCGGGAAAGGTCGCGTGGGTCTTTCACGCGGGACACGTCCTGCGCATCGCGCTCGACGAGGGCGCGCACGTAGTCGCGATGCCAGTTCCGGGCGCGCGCGGCCGTGCGCGTCAGCGGCTCGGGAAATCCGCCGGCCACGACGCGGGCGGCAAGGTCCAGTGGATCGTCGAGTTTCTGCCGGACGGAAACGCTCGGACGCAAACGATCGGCCAGCCACGCGGCCAGCAAACCGCCGGGCTGCCGCGCCTGCTCGGCGACCGTGAGCGGTTGCAGTTCCAGAATCGCCATGCGGCCGGCCAGCGAATCGCCGAGCTTGGGCAGCAGGAGCAGATTGGCCGAGCCGGTGAGCAGGAAACGGCCGGGACGGCGGTCGCGATCCACGGAGAGCTTGAGGGCGCGGAGCAGCTCGGGCACGCGCTGGATCTCGTCGAGGATCACCGGGTCGGGCAGCGCGGCGAGGAAGCTATTGGGATCGGAGCGGGCGAGCGCGAGGGTGTCGGCGTCATCCAGGGTGACGTAGCCATACTTGGGCGCGAGCGACCGCACGAGGGTGCTCTTGCCGCACTGCCGCGGCCCCAGCAGGCAGACAACAGGGGTGTCCGGCCAGCGCTTCGCGCAACGGCAGGGTCAGGTGACGAGGGAGCGGCTTGGCGTCCATTTGCCGGTTAGAGGAGCGTCCAATTGCCGGTTAGGCAGGCGTCCAATTGCCTATTGAGTGACCGTCTGATTGCCGGTTAGGCGGAGCGTAACGAGGCGAGCCGGCGCGGCTTGGAGGGGTGCGGCGACCTCGTCCTACGGCCGGGCGGCGGCGATCTTTTCGCGGAGGTGAGTGACGCGTTGTTTCGATTCGCTGTTGCGCACGGCCATCGCGTAGGCGGCGGGTTCGCCGACGAGGAAGACTTTTTTCCGGCCGCGGGTAATGGCGGTGTAGATCAGGTTTCGTTGCAGCATCATAAAGTGCGCCTTGAGCAGCGGCACGATCACGACGGGATATTCGCTGCCTTGCGATTTGTGGATGCTGATGGCGTAGGCGAGGGCGAGGTCGCCGAATTCGCCGCGCGTGAAGTCGTGTTTCGCGCCGTCGAAGTTGGCCTCGAGCGTGCCGCGGTCGGCGTGGACGACCGTGATGGTGCCGATGTCGCCGTTGAAGAGGTTTTTGTCGTAGTTGTTGCGGAGCTGGATGACTTTGTCGCCCGGCCGAAATTCGCCGGCGAGCGAGCGGAGCCCGCGGGCGTGAGGATTGAGCGCGGCCTGGAGCTGCACATTGAAATTCGCGACGCCGGCGACGCCCTTGTGCATCGGCGCGAGCACCTGCACGTCGGCGATGGGGTGCGGCCATTTTAATTTTTGCGGAACGAACTCGGTGACGATCTGCGCGACTTTGCGCACGCAATCCTCGGCGTCGGTCGCGATGATAAAATTGAGATCGCTCCAGACCTGCGCACTCGCGACCTCGTTGACGGCGGGCGGCAGCGACGGATCGCCGGCGTTGATCGCGTGGGCGGTCGTCACGATCGCGCTTTGATCTTTTTGGCGGTAGATGACGGAGAGTCGCGTAACGGGGACGCGTTCGGTCGCGATCAGATCCTTGAGGACGTTGCCGGCGCCGACGCTCGGGAGTTGATCGGTGTCGCCGACGAGGAGCAGGTGCGCACGCGACGGGACGGCTTGGAGCAGCGCGGAAGCGAGGCGCGAATCGAGCATCGAAGCCTCGTCGAGCACGAGGAAGTCCGTCGCGAGCGGCGTGTTCTCATTCGACAAAAAGCCGCCGCCGGCGGGATCATATTTGAGGAGCCGGTGAATCGTGGAGGCGAAACCGCCGGTCGTTTCCGCGAGCCGTTGCGCGGCGCGGCCGGTGGGCGCGGCGAGGTGGAGCCGGACTTTCTTGGCGTTCAGAATATCGACGAGCGCGCGCAGGCAGGTCGTCTTCCCGGTGCCCGGCCCGCCGGTGAGGATGGAAATTTTATTGGTCAGCGCATTTTTGAGCGCGGTGCGCTGGAGTTCGGCGAAAGCAAAGCCGGCCTTCTTTTCGGCCCACTCGACGGCGGCGTCGGCCTTGATCGGTGGCAGACCGCTGTTGACCCGGGTGAGTCGCGCTACGGTCGCGGCGATCTTTTCTTCGGCGCGATGGTTGTGGGGAAGTTGGATGAGGCCGGAGCCGGGCAGGGGATTAGATCGGGTTGTAGCCGGGCTCGTTGAGCCCGGTGGGCCGGGGTCGGCGACCCCGGCTACATCGTGGCGGACGAGCGCTTTCGTTTCGACGAGCGCGGCGATTCGGGCTTCGAGCAATTTCGAATCGGTCTCGAGTTGATTGGCCGAATACTCGATGAGGTCGGCTTCGCGAAACGCGGTGTGGCCTTCGTCCTGCAGCGTTTCGAGCGCGTAGATGAGACCGGCGTCGAGGCGGGGAGCGGCGTCGTTGGCGAAACCGAGATTGATCGCGATGCGATCGGCGGTCTTGAAGCCGATGCCGTCGATCTCGCGGGCGACGCGATAAGGCTCGTTTTCCAAAACCGTTTTCGCCGACGCGCCAAAATGCTTCACGAGCTTCACGCACTGGCTCGGCGTGACGCCATAGGTCTGGAGGAAAATGTAGAGCTCGCGCTCGGTGCGTTTTTCGTCCCACGCCTGCTTGATGGCGGTGGCGCGCTTTTTGCCGATGCCCTCGACTTCGCGGAGTTTGCCGGATTCTTCGCTGAGCACGCGAAATGTGTCCGTGCCGAACGCGTCGACGATTTTATTGGCGTAAACTTTGCCGATGCCGGGCACGAGGCCGCTGCCGAGATATTTGCGGATGCCGTGCACGCTGGCGGGCAATTCGCTTTTGAACCTGGCGATTTTGAACTGCGCCCCGTGTTGCGCGTGGCGGGTCCATTCGCCGGTGAGATGGAGTGTCTCGCCGCATTCGACGCCGGGCAGCGGCCCGACGATGGTGACGGGCTCGATGCGCGCGCCGGGCTTGTCCTCGCGGCCGGGCTCGGGGCGAAACTCCGCGATCGTGTAGTGGTTTTCCTCGTTGGAAAACATGATGCGCTCGAGCACGCCGGTGAGCGTGGCGGAGGGAGAACTGGAAGCGGGCGACGGCACTGAGGTCTGAGGTGAAACGGCTTTGCAGCGCGACGCAAACCGGCGTTCACCCCAATTGCGGGTGCTGCCACATGGTGACTTTGCCCCAAACGGAGTGGCCGCAAAAAAGCGCAGAAGGCGCAAAAAGGGACACTCCGATTTTGCGCCTTCTGCGCTTTTTTGCGGCTAACCCATCCGGGACTTGATCACATCTTGCGGTAACCTACGACTTCGAGCCCTTGGCGAAGTGTTCCTCGATCTCCTCGAGCGTGCGGCCCTTTGTTTCGGGAAGGAAAAACGCGGCGGTGACAAAATAGACCACGGTGCAGCCGGCGAAACCAAAGAACATGGTCGAGTAGCCGTAGCGGCCCACCGTGGGCAGAAAGACGGCAGCGATGCCGGTCGAGACGGCCTGGTTGATGAGGAGCGCGATGCTCATGCCGTTCGAGCGGATGCGCGTGGGCATGAGTTCGGAGAGCGCGAGCCACACGCAGACGCCGGGTCCGATTGCGAAGAACGCCATGAACGCAAAGATCGCCATCGCCGTGATCCAGCCGTTGCGCTCGGAGGGCACCGGCGTGATCAGCGCGTTTTCGATCTTGAGCGGGGCGGTCTTGGCGGCGTCGAGATCGGCGAACGGGTTTTTGAAGAACGCCTCCACTTTGTTCGACGGCAGGCAACTTTCGCGCGTGATCTCGAGCGGCTTGGCGGCGATGTCATCGGAACGCGCCAAAGCCGTGGTCGCGCGGAAATCACCATACGAGTAGATGACCACCAGCGTCGAAGGTTGGCCGGCGAGCGCGCGGCCGGCCTCGCCGGCGGCGCCGATGAATTTGTCGGCATTAGTCTGGTTGAACGAAATCGTGGCTTGGTCGTGGGCGACCAGGGCCTGCACCGCCGGGCCCGCATCGATGCGGAGCTTTTCGGTGTTGCGGAAGAGCAAGCCGACGACGAGCAGCGACGCGATGATGCCCGCGCTGCCGACCGACAGGAGGAACTTGCGACCCTTGCGATCGACGAGGGCGACGCCGGCCATCGTCACGAGGAAATTGACCGACTGGAGGATCAGGTAACCCCAGTGAGCGGCGACATCGGAGAGACCGCTTTGCAGCAGGATCGTGGTGTTATAACCGATGATGGAGTTGATCCCGGTCGCCTGATTACAAGCGAGAATGATGCAGGCGAGAATGAATGGGATGACGTATTTGCGGTGGAGGAGTGATTCGCGGGCCGCGCCGGCCGATGCACTCGCGCGCTCGGCGGCGGCGGTCGCGGCCATTTCGCTGAGTTCCAGTTCGGTTTGCTCTGGCGTGCGCGAACGCAAGAGCGCGGCCCGGGCGGCTTCGATTTTCCCGCGGCGATGTAACCAGCGGGGCGACTCGGCGACGAGAAAGCTCCCGATGACGAAAAAGACGCCCGGGGGTAACGAAGCCCAGAAGATCTGGCGCCAGGCCGTCTCTTTAAAGGCGAGAATCTGGGCGGCATCGCCGCTTTTCGCCACGGCATCCACGCGATAGCTGTAGTAGATGCCGATCAGCGCCGCCAGCAGGAGACCCGTGACGAGCAACCATTGAAAAATGCCGGTCCCCTTGCCGCGATCGTCCTTGGAAAGACATTCGGCGAGATAGAGCGGGATCACGACGCCGATGAGGCCGGCGCTGATGCCCTGCATGAGCCGGCCGAGCACGAGCGCGCCGTAGCCGTGCGACAGCGCGATCATCGGGATGCTCACGACGAAGAGCACGCCGCTGAGGGTCATGAGATTTTTCCGGCCCATCGTATCGGCGAGCGTGCCGGCGAAGAGCGTGGAAATCACGCTGCCGAGCAGCACGGCGGCGACGATGAACGAGAGTTGCCCGGCATTGAGGCCGGACGTGGCCTCGAGATAGGGCAGGGCGCTGGCGATGATGCCGACATCAATGCCATAGAGCAGGCCTCCAAGACCGGCGACGAGGAGGAGGAAGCGGTTGTAGTTGCGGTGCGGAGAAGCGGGCGAAGGCGCGTGGCTCATGGGGTCGCGCGAAGTTGGGGGAATCACACGGCGCGCGCAATGCCGCTCTCCTCCGCGCGCCGGGCCAGCCGAATTTCAGCGGAGCGTTTGTCGGCGGGGCGCGCCAGGATATGTTCGGTGCGGCGTGGCCCGCAGATTTCGACTGGTTCGAATATCGCGAGCGCGAGTTTCTTGCCGACCCGAGGACTGCGCGCTAAAAGTGATTGTCCTCTCGGCGCGCCGCGGATGAACCATCTTTTTTCTCCTCGGGCCAATCGAATGGAAGTTTGCATTCCAACGGGGAGCCGGTAACAAGAAAAAATGTTCCCCTCCCGCTCCGTGACGAGAGCTGCGGCATTGCTCGTGTTCGGCTCTGCGCTCCACGCTCAACTGGCACCGTCGAATCAAACCTACATCGCCGACATCGGCGGTTCTCCGTTCAAAGCACCCGCTACGACGGACTTCGCGCCTACGGCAAGCTTTACCATGGAGGGTTGGTTTTTTCTCACTGCGAGCACACCGTTCGGTTGGCTTATGGGCAAGGGGCCCGCGATCGCGGGCGGCGACCCACCCGTAAGTTTCGGAGTCTTTTTGGATCCGACCGGCAGCAAGCTGAGTTTTCAAACATCCACCGGTGCTCCGGGAAGCAGCCGAGGTATTTCCACGCCAGGGGCGTTTCCGACCGGCGTTTGGACGCACGTGGCCGCCGTGCTGGACAACGGTGTGACTCGGCTGCTCATCAATGGTGCTGTGGTCGCCACTGGCACAGCGACGGGCCCTCTGCTCTCCGCGCCGTCCGTTGCATTTGGTATCGGCGCCGCCTATCAGGCCAACGGCAGCTATAATTTCGGATTCTATCAGGGCTACGCCCGGCAAGTGCGTTTCTGGAACGTGGGCCGCACGGCCACGCAGATTTCTGCCGCGCTCTCGGAGTCGCTGCCTACTGATCGGACTGGCCTCGTCGCCGCGTGGCCGCTGGACGAGAGCAGCGGCGGCACCGTCGGCCGCGATATCAGCGGTGCCGGACGCAGTCTGACGACCGACAACGTGATTGCGACCCGCAGCTCCGTGCTCGCGAATGGGCCGTTTTACTCTCCGGGCGCGCCTCTCACTGCCACGACCACGCCCTTCGGAATTATTTTCAACAGTATCGTGATGGATTTCAATTCCGATGGCTATCCGGACCTCGTGGTCTTTGACACGGGGCCGGCCACGTTTCCGGAAGTCCGCCGGCGCCTCCGCGCTTACCGCAATAACGCCGGAACGTTTACTGACGCGACGGACGCCGTGCTCGGCAATGTTACCATGGTAAATCCGCGCGCGTCCTTTGTGGCGGATTTCAATGGCGACGGACTCTCCGATCTTTTGATTGTGGGCCACGGCACCGACATTCCGCCTTATCCAGGGGAGCAGTCGAAAATCTTTATTCGCACGGCCGACGGCCGGCTCGTGGACGAGACCGCCACCCGGCTGCCGCAACGCATCACTTACACGCACAGCGTGGCGGTCGCCGACATCGATGGCGACGGCGACCTCGACATCTACATGGGCAACATTGGCGGCGGCGATCCTGGCATGGGGCCTCGTTTCTATATCAACAACGGCAACGGCTTCTTTTCCGAGGCCACCGACCGGCTTCCGGCGGATATTTCAAACCGGAACATCAACTCCAACTATACAGGATCCCTGCTCGTGGACATCAATGGTGACGGACGTCCCGATCTCGTGCTCGGCGGGCAAACCAACTCACCCAATGAAGTCTTGATCAACGATGGCACCGGCCATTTCGCACGCGACAGCCGCTTCGTCCTCCCGCCAAAACTATTCGATATCAAAAGCCCCACGGTGAACATCGAAAGCGCGGACTTCAACGGCGACGGAAAGCCCGATCTGCTACTCGCCACCAGCGGCGGGTCCTCCGTAATAAATGGTGTGCCCAGTTTCGGCTATGGGGTGGCCGGATTGCAGCTATTGCTCAATCGGGGCGACGGCACCTTTACCGACGCCACTGCCAACGCGGGTTTCACCTGGAGCAAGAACGAAACCGCGGTCTTTTGGTCGCGCATCGTCGATTTGGATGGCGACGGACGACCCGACATTCTGGCCGAGGAAACGGCGACGTTTCCCAATAACGTCATCGCGCGCGTCTTTCTCAGCCGTGGCAATGGCCAGTTCGATGACGCCTCCGATGCTTATCGGATCGGGGGTGTAAATAATTTTGTCCACGCCGCAGATTTCGACCGCGACGGCCGGATCGATTTCGTCACCATCAGCCCGACCGCGATCACCGTGGCCCGCAGCGCGAAGGCGCTCGACCGCGACCTATTTCGCACGGGCCTCGCGGCTCCGAGCCGACTCGGCAATTTGTCCGTCCTCACCAACGTGACGGCCGCCGATCCGCAATTCACGGTGGGAACCGTGCTCGGCGGCAACGGCACCAGCGGGGTGAAGCCGCTCCTCATCCGTGCAGCCGGGCCCTCGCTGACTCCGCTCGGTGTCGGTGGTGCGCTGGCCGATCCCAAACTCGAAGTTTTCTCCGGTTCATCGTCGGTCGCGACCAACGACAACTGGAACGGGACCCCGGCCCTTAGCGCATTGTTCTCCCAAGTGGGCGCCTTCGCCTACGCCTCCGCCACCTCGCTCGATGCCGCGGTGTCCTACACGCCGAACGTGACCGCGCCGCCGGCCGGATTCACCGTGCAGGTAAACGGTGTCGGTGGCGCGGCGGGTGCGGTCATCGCTGAACTTTACGACGCGACGCCCTCGGCGGCGTTCACGAACGCGACGCCTCGGTTGATCAACGTCTCGGTGCTAAAACAAATCGGCGCCGGCGGGTTGCTGACCGCGGGCTTCGTTATTCAAGGCTCGATGCCGAAGCAGGTGCTGGTTCGCGCCGTGGGTCCGACTCTCGCGCTTCCGCCCTTCAACATCGGCAGCGCGATGAGCGATCCCAAACTCGATCTATTTCTCGGCCCCACCGTGATCGCCAGCAACGACAACTGGGGCGGCACCTCTGCGCTGTCGGCGGCGTTTTCCAACGTCGGCGCGTTTGCGCTCGGCGCCACGAGCAAAGACGCCGCGCTGCTCGTCACGCTGTTTCCCGGCAACTACACCGCTCAAGTAAGTGGCGTGGCCGGCTCCACTGGGCTCGCGATTGTCGAGGTTTACGAGGTGCCGTGATTATTTTGGACGATCGACGGTCGCATCTTCGAACCGGTTGACTAAATAGCTTTGATTCGCTTCAGGAAAAAATTCTGCGTTCTCCCAATTTTTCTCCTGATCACGTTGTCGGTCGCTGTCGCCGCAAACTCGTCAATCGTCACCTAGTCCCGAAGCGCAGCGCTCAGCGCGATCAGATCCGGGAAAACTTTGTCGGCTCCGGCGGCGCGAAGTTCGTCGGCGGTATGCGTGCCGGTCGTGACGACCCAGCAAGGGAAACCGCCGTTGTGCGCGGCTTGAATATCATAGGGCGAATCGCCGACGAGGAGCGTGGTGTCGGGCTCGCCGCCCAGCCGGGCGAGCGCGTGGGCGGTGAATTTAGGGTCGGGCTTGAGCCACGGCGTGTCCTTCGCGCCATACACGCCGTCCAATACCGCCGCGATGCCGAGGTGCTCACAGATGTAACGCGACGACGAGCCGAGTTTGTTCGTGAAGACGGCTTGTTTCGCGCCGCGACCGTGGAGCAGCGAGAGCAGTTCGCGGGTGCCGGGGAGTAGTTTCACGTCGTCGAGCATCGTCGCATCCCAATAGGCGCGATAAATCGGAAGCGCGGCGGCGAGGCGTTCACGGCCGACGAGCCGCTCGATCGCGGTCTCGAGCCCGCCCCCGACCGCCGAGCGCACTTCGGTGAGCGTCGGTGGCGGCAGGCCGAGCTGCGTCATCGTATGCGCGTGGCTGCGATGAATTGCCGCGAAGTGGTCGATGAGCGTCCCATCGAGATCGAAGAGGAAAGTGGTGAAGGGGGGCATGTTGGCGTGTCTGTCACTGCGGGGAGCGAAGCGACGAAGCAATCCATCTGGACGGCGGACTGCTGCGCCCTGCCGCCGCCGGGTTCGCAAATGACAAACGAAGGGTTGAGATTTGGTTTGGCGCCGGGCGGTGTCACGAGTGAAGTAAGCGGAATGGCTGTGATTTCCGAAACCCCTGGCGCGCGCGCGTCGGCCACGGCCGCGGGCGGCACGCTGACAGTCGCGCTCGCGGGCACGTGGCAAATTACCGCGCCGCGGCCCGCGTGGAGTGAGTTGCGGGGGACCGGGGTGCCGCAACGGGTGCGGCTGGAGGCTGACGCGCTGGAGAAGTGGGACAGTTCGCTGCTGTTGTTTTTGTTCGAGGTGGAGCAGTGGTGCCGCGGGAACGGGTCGCAGTGCGACCTCGCGGCGCTCCCGGAAAAAATCCGGACGCTGCTGGCGCAGCTCGTGGCCTCGCACGCGACGAGCGTGCCGGTGGATCGCGCGGAGAATTTTTTCACCGCCGTCGGGCTCGCGACGCAAAACGCCATCGGCCAGGCCAAGGCGATCGTGGCGTTCGTGGGTGAGTGCGCGCTCGGCTCGCGGCGGCTCGCACACAATCCGGCGAAGTTCCGCTGGCACGACTGCGTCGCCGAGATGCAGCAGTGCGGCGCGATGGCGCTGCCGATCGTGAGCCTGATCAGTTTTCTCGTGGGCGTGACCCTCGCCTACACCGGCGCGATCGTGCTGCGACTTTACGGGGGCGACATCTACATCGCGGATCTGATCGGACTTTCGATGGTGCGCGAGATGGGGGCGATGATGACGGCGGTCGTGCTCGCGGGGCGGACCGGCGCGGCGTTTGCGGCCACCCTGGGCAACATGCGCGCGAACGAGGAGATCGACGCGCTCGAGGTCGTCGGCATTCCCGTGGTGCAATTTCTCGTGCTGCCGCGGATTTTCGCGCTGGCGGTGATGATGCCGTTGCTCGCCCTCTACGCCAACGCGCTCGGCATGCTCGGCGGCATGAGCGTGGCGCTGGGCCTGCTGTCGATCCCGCCGACGGCCTACTGGGTCGAGATGCTCACGATCGTCGATCTGTCAGACATGACGACGGGCATCATCAAGGCGGTGGCGTTCGGACTCATCATCGGGCTGGCGGGCTGCTTGCGCGGCCTGCAGGCGGAGCGAAGCGCGGCAGGCGTGGGCCGCGCGGCAACCTCGGCGGTGGTGACCGCGCTGCTGCTGCTCGTCGTGGCCGACGCGATTTTCGCGGTGGCCTTCAACATTCTTGGTTGGTGATGCCCATGAGCGACGCATCCCCCTCCGCCCACCTCGACGCGCCGGCCGTGGAGGTCACAAACCTCGAGTGCGGCTACGATGGCGAAGTCGTGCTGGGCAACGTGTCGCTCACCATCGCGCGCGGCGAAGTGTTCTTCATCATCGGCGGCTCCGGGTGCGGCAAAAGCACGCTGCTGCGCCATCTCGTCGGCCTGAACCGCCCGACCAAGGGCGAGGTGAAATTTTTCGGCCAACCGTTCAGCGCGGCGGATCCGGCGGCGCGTCGCGCGCAGTTGCGGACGTTCGGCATGCTGTTTCAAGGCGGCGCGCTCTGGACCTCGCTCACCCTCCGCCAGAACGTCTCCCTGCCGCTCGAGGAATACAGCACGCTCTCGAAGCGCGAAATCGAGGAACTCGCCACGCTCAAGCTCGCGCAGGTGGGGCTCGGCGGCTTCGAGGACTATTATCCGGCGGAAATTAGCGGCGGCATGAAAAAACGCGCCGGCCTCGCCCGCGCCCTCGCGCTCGATCCGGCCATCGTGTTTTTCGACGAGCCCTCGGCCGGCCTCGATCCGGTGACCTCGCGCAAGCTCGACGAGTTGATCCTGCAGGTGCGGGAAAATTTCGGGACGACGATCGTCGTCGTGTCGCACGAACTCGCGTCGATTTTTAGCATCGCCGACCGCGTCGTGATGCTCGATCGGGCGGAGAAGGGCATCATCGCCGAGGGCAAACCGGCGGAACTCGCCGCCAACAGCCGCGATCCGCGGGTGACGGAATTCCTGCGCCGCACCGATCGGCCGAAACCCTGACGCAACTTATGCCTGGCATCATGGTCATGGCAGGGTGTGCCCCGACCCTTCGCGCTTGCCCAAGGCAGGCTTCTTAGCAATCCATCTGGGCTCATTTGGGATGGCCCCGCCCCGCGGCGCGCGGCTCCCTGACCAACGACGAAACCCGTGAACACCAAGATCAGCCCAGCCACCGTCGGGGCGTTTGTGATCGGGGCGTTTGCGCTCGGCGTGGTGGCGCTGCTGACGTTCGGCGGGGTGAGCATTTTTTCCAAGCCGCAGCGCTTCGTGGTCTATTTCAACGAGTCGATCCACGGCCTCGATTTGGGTTCGCCGGTGAAGCTGCGCGGCGTGCGCGTGGGCCGCGTGGCGGATCTTAACATCCGTTACGACGAAAAGACCAACCGCTCCGTCGTCGCGGTGGTGTGCGAGTTTAGCCGCGACATGGTGTCCGACACGAGCGGCGCGACGATCAACCTGGCAAACCGGGGCGAGCTGCAATCGCTCGTCGACCGCGGGCTGCGTGCGCAGCTCGGGGTGCTCGGGCTCGCCACCGGCCTGCTGTTCGTCGAGCTCGATTTCGCCGATCCGAAGGAATACCCCGTCGGGGATAAATCGATCGAGTCCAAATACGTCATCGTGCCGGCCATTCCGTCGGCGATCTCGGAGTTTCAAGCGAGCGCGAGCGAGATTCTGGCGAACCTGAAGAAGGTGGATTTCGCCGGCCTCGCGCGCGAGGTCACGGCGCTCGCCTCCGAGTCGCGCAAGAAGATCGACGGCGTGGATCTCAAGGGCGCCGCGGAGCAGTGGAAAAAAACCGGCGCCCAGGTCGAGGCCCTCGCGGGCGCCCCGGAGATCAAACAGACTTTCACGAACCTCAACACAGCGATCGCCGACTTGCGCACGCTGCTGGCGAAAATCGACTCGCAGGTGGTGCCCGCCGGCAAGGAGCTGACGGAGACGCTCGCGCAGGCGAAGGTGATGCTCGAGTCGTTCAACTCGACCGCGACCGAGGCCCGGAAGTTTATCGCTTCGCACAGCGGGCTCGGCGACGAGTTTGTCGGGACGCTCCAGCAGCTTAACGACGCGGCCGATGCGGTGAAGCGGCTCGCGGATTTTCTTGAACGCAACCCGAACGCGCTGCTGACGGGCAAAAAGCGGCCGCAATAATTTTCCAACGAGGAACCACGGATGAACACGGATAAACACAGAGGGGTGGCGGGGCGCGGCTGGGGTTGGCTGTTTTTGGCGGGCGGTCTGTTGCTGGGGGGCTGCAAGATCGTCCCGGAGGCCACGACGGACCCGACGCGCTTTTATGTGCTGTCGCCGGCGGCGGTGGCGCCGATGGCGACGGAAACGAAATTGCCGGCGGTGCATCTGCGTCCGGTCGAACTGGCGAGCTACATCAAGGCGAAGCCGCTCATCGTGCGCCGCGGCGACAACGAGATCGAATTTCGCGAATATGCCCGCTGGGGCGAGCCGCTCGAGCAGGGCATTGGCCGCGTGCTGCGGGAGGAATTGCTGGCGCGCGGCGCCGCCGGCACGGTGCTCGCCGCCGGCATGCGGGCGTATAACGTCGACTACGATTACGAGCTGACGGTGCGCGTGCTCGCGTGTGAAGGCACGGCCAACGGCGGCGTGCTGTTTCACGCGGTCTGGGAGCTAGCGACGACCGGCACGGTGCCGAAAATTGCAGCGCACGGGGACTTTCATGCGGAGAACTTGAAGTGGGACGATAAAAGCGAATCGTCTCTCGCGGCGCAGTTGAGCAAGGCGGTCAGCGACCTCAGCGGTGAGATTGCGGCGGGGCTGAAGAAGTAGGGCGGCGTATTCTCCTCGTCTCATCCGTGGCCGGCCGCCACGGTCGGCGATCCTAATCCGGCTCGTCCTGTGTCCCAAGCTTCCGCCTCTCCCATTTCCGGTGCTGTCTTCCTCAGCTACGCGCGAGAGGATTCGGCGATCGTCCAGCGCATCGCCGAGGCGTTGCGCGCGAGCGGCGTCGAAGTCTGGTTCGATCAGAACGAGCTCGTCGGGGGCGACGCGTGGGATACGAAGCTCCGCCAGCAGATCGCGTCGTGCGCGCTGTTCGTGCCGGTGATCTCGGCGGCCACGCAAGCGAGGCACGAAGGGTATTTCCGGCTCGAGTGGCGGCTCGCGGCCCACCGTTCGCACATGATGTCGGAGCGGACCGCGTTTCTCCTGCCGATCGTGATCGATGCGACGCGCGAGGCGGAGGCGGATGTGCCGGCGGAGTTCAAGGCCGTGCAGTGGACGCGGCTGGCGAACGGCGCGCCAACGCCGCAGGTCAACGAACAGATCAAGCGGCTGCTCGCGCCGGCTGATGTAGGGCGGGGTGGGGGCGCCCCCCCCCCCAACGCCGCGCGGGGGGGAGTGGGGGGGGGGGGGGGGCCCCCCCCAACAACGGAAACACGGGGCGGCGAGGTTTTTTGGGGGGC
>JBBRLB010000028.1:0-53519 GCA_038231575.1 Opitutales bacterium
CGAGGGCGGCGTGCTCCGCCGGCGTGAGCGCCGCGGCGAGCGGACGGGCGAGGGCGAAAAACTTTTCCGCCGCGTCGCGCTGACCGCGGGCCGTGGCGATTTCACCCGCGTGAAAGTAGAGCCGCGCATCCGCGGTGTGCTCCGCGATCGCGGCGCGCACTTCAACTTCCGCAGCGGCAAACTCACCGCTCGCCGCCAGCGCCCAAGCGAGCGCGTCGTGCGTAAGCACATCGCGGCGATTCACCAGCTCCTCGCGCGCCAGCCGCACTGCCGTCGCCGCGCCTTCGTGTCGCGTCGCCAGAAACAGCGCGAGTGTCCGCGGATCGCTCCCCCCGCCGCGCTCCACGAGTGCGCGCTCGACCGCGCGGGCGTCATTTTCGAGGCCGGCGGCGCGCAGCGCGTCGGCAAGCCACCACTGATATTCGGGCAGCGGGTTGAGTTCCGCGGCGCGGCGCAGCAGCGCGACGGCTTCCCCGCTTTTGCCGGTTGCCAGCAGCACCCGACCGCGGGCGAGCAGCGCCGGGGGAAAATCCGGTGCACGCTGCGCCGCGGTCTCCGCCGCGTGGCGCGCCGCATCAAGCCGTCCGGCCTGCAAATAAAAGCCCGCGAGGCGGACCAGGGTCCACGCCGAGGTTTCCTCGTCGCGCGGACTCACCGCGCGCGCCGCAGCCTCCATCGCCACGATCGCCCCGCGCAGATCGCCCTTGAGCCAGCGGAGCTGCGCGATGCGGCTGTCGGCTTCGACGCCGGGCTTGAGGTTCGCCATCCGTTGCAAGGCCTCGACCGCCGCCGTGAGTTTTCCCTGCTCCATCAAGACATCACTCAACAGGCCCCAGTCTTCCGGCGCGCCGCGCTCACTCGCGAGACTCCGCGCGAGGGCCTCGGCCTCCTGAAAGCGATGCTCATTGTGAAAAATGTGGCCGCGGAGCAACCGCGTCTCCGCGCTCACCGCGAACTTCGCCTCGCTCAGGGCGACCGCTTTTTCGGCGAGGGTGTAGTAGCCGCCGTCGAGCGTGCGCCGCGCCTTCGCCACGAACGCCCAGCCCAATCGCTCGAAATCGGCCGCCGTCGCGCCCGCCACCTCCACTCGCGCTTGCCAGTGACGGATCTCCCGATCCTCGCTCGTCGCGCCCGCCTGCGCCGTCAGCACCAGCTCGCGGTCGAGATCAATCGCGGGTGCGGCGAAAGTCCCCAGCGCACAGGCGAAAAACAGCGGGGCCAAACAGCGGGGTGCGTTGAACATCGCCTGTAATTCGCGTCAGACCTCGCCCTGGACGCGCCCGGAAAGATTTCTCAAACTTTCTGCATCCGCGCGCGAGGGTTCGACGTATAGAGGGCCGATCCCGCATTTCTGGGTTGTGGAGTTCGCGTCGCCCTGAGCTTCACCGCCTCATGCGAACACCGTCCGCTCCAGAAACCAGTAGAGCCCGGCCGCCGACACGATTGCCGAGAGCGCGGGCACGCCGCGCGCCACAAATTTTTCGTTCTTCCGCAAGCGCCACACGATCGGCAGCACGATCGCCGCGATCGCGATCTGGCCGACCTCGACGCCGGCGTTGAAGGTGAAGAGCGGCATCGCGATGCTCGTGCCATTGTCGCCCACGCCCAATTCGCGCAGAACGCTCGCGAAGCCGAAGCCGTGGATGAGTCCGAATGCAAATGTCAGCACCCAGCGGCCCTTTGGCTCCGCGCCGCGGCGCAGGAGATTTTCCACGCCGACGAACACGATGCTCGCCGCAATCGCCGGCTCGGTGATGCGGCTCGGGAGGTTGACGACATTGAGCGTGGCGAGGGCCAGCGTGATCGAGTGCGCCAGCGTGAAGCACGAGATGATCGCCACGATCGAGCGGAAGCTCCGGCACACGACGAGCAGCGCAAAGAGAAACAGCAAATGATCGTAACCCGTCCAGATGTGCTCGACGCCGAGCTTCAGAAAACTCCAGGAGGTGGAGGGTTCGGAGCTGGGGCGCGTTGGCTCGGACGCGCCGCTCCGCCCGTCTGACCCTGCCGGCGCGTTCGAGATCACGCGCCCCACTTCGGTCAGCGGGATCTCCATCGTGTCGTCCGCTGCGCTCAGGAGTTTTTTCGCGACCGTCGTGCCGTTCGGCCCTCCGATAATCACGAATTCGCGGTGGCCGGGCGGAAGCTCGCCCAACTTCACGGCGCGCAAGATGATTTTGTCGGCGCCGATCGGCCGCACGAAGAGCAGCCGGAAACTCACGTTGTCGCCGGGCAGCAACTCGACGCGGATTTCCGACGGCTTCAGTTTCTCGCCGCGCGCCGTCACGTCCCAGAGTTGCGGTGCGAGCCAGAGAAACTGCGGCTTCACAGCGTCGAATGCCTCCGGCGTCCACTTTTCCTTCGGTCGATCCTCGGGCTTGAGGAGCTGCTGCGCGTCGACGGGCGCGAAGCCGATCACGAGTTCGAGCGTGTCGCCGAACATCTGCCCCTGCGCCATGCTGATGCCGACAACGTGCGCATGCCCGACGCCGCAAGCGAGAAGCCACGCCGCGAGGCACGCGCGAAAAAATTTCATCGCGCGACCGCCAGCAGCAGCACGGCATCGTCGGGGGCGGGCGTGGCGGGATTCATGCACGGGGAATTCATAACGACTCCGAGCCGGAGCCCACACGCAAAGAAAAATTCCCGCGAATAGAAAATAACGGTATCCGCGCACCGCCGGCCAGCGAAGAGATCGTCGTCTGGGCCGTGGCCGTAGGGCGAACGGTGGGGACGCCGTTGCTCCGAGCCAGCTTGAGTTCCAAAATGATTCGCCGCTCAAACTCAGGGCAACTCGGAGAGCCGTCCCTACCCCCGGCCGGAATTTAGCACCCTATTTCGCCTCGACCACCATCGTCGTGAAATCGCTTTCCCACTCGCGCTCCGGATGCACGACGCGACGCAGATCCGTGCCGTGAATGAGCCAGGCACCGGTGGCATCGAGCAGCGCATGCGCCCGGCCCTGCGCATCAGTGACCGCTACGTGCTCGTTCTTCTCGCCCGCCGAAACATAGCCCACGTTGAATCCCGCCAGCGGTTTTCCATGGAGCAAGACGCGAACCGAGAGATCGTCACCCACCCGCAGCGTCGTCGGATCGCGTTCGGGAATGATTTCCAGCGACTGGGGGAGCGGCTCAGCCCAAGAGCGATCGTGGGCGGCGGGTTCGCCCACCCGCACAAACGTCTTCGTGTTTTTGACGTAGAGTTCGCGCCATTTGCGCGGCTCGGGCACTGCGGCCCATAGCGCGCGCAGCGCGGCCCCCGCGTGGATTTCCGTAAAGTAGAGTTCGATCTTGTCGGCCGCGAGATCGAGCAGGCGCGGTTTCAATTCCACGCCGATCACCGCGATACCCGCATTCGGCAGCGTGACGGGGAGTTGCATCGTCTTCTCTCCGGCCACCGGCGCTCCCAGCTTGACCCCTTCGCCAGCCACGCGCCCGCCCGCGAACTTAATGCGCTCCGGTTTGATGGCGGTCTCAGGCCCTTTGAAGCCATCGGCGCTCGTCATCTCGAGCAGAACCGTCGCGCCCACCGGCACGGAAAATTTCGCCGGCTGGAGCCACGTGTCGTGGGCGCGGGCCGTCAGCGCACAAAGTCCCAGCAGGAAGATTCGACGCATCATGCCGGGGAGTCAGCTGAACTCAGGACGGTCGCACAAGCAGAACGTCGCTCCACTCGCCCATCACGCGAAACTCCATCGCCCAAGCCGGCACCACCGCCGCGAACGCCGCACGCACCTGTGCGTTTTCGTGGGCGAGGATGCCGCTGAGCACGAGCGAACCACCGGGCGCCACCGCGCCAGTGAGCTCGCGCGCGAAGCGCATCAGCACGTCCGCCTGGATGTTCGCGAGCACGACGTCCGCCTGCTCCCCCACCAATCCGCCCACGAGATCGCCGGTAATAAATTTCACGCGACCCGCGAGCCCGTTGAGCGAGGCGTTTTCCTCGCTCACGCGCACCGCCTCGGAATCGTTGTCGAAGCCGCTGATGGCGCCGAAGCCGAGCAACGCCGCCGATAGCGCGAGAATCCCCGAACCACACCCCGCATCAATCAGGCGCAAATTTTCACCCGCCCCTGACCGCTTGCCCTCGTCCCTTTTTGCGGCGAGCGCGACCAGCCGCTCGACGCACAGCCGCGTCGTCTCGTGGTTGCCCGTGCCAAACGCGAGCCCCGGATCGAGCCAGAGCACGGCGTCGCCCGGCGGCAGCGCAAACGTCGCCCGCTCCCACACCGGCACCCAGTGCAGCCGGCCGAACTGCCACGCGTGAAAATGCGCCTTGTAGCTGTCGCGCCAGTCGGCGTCCGCCAGCACGCGGCTCACCACCTCGCCCGTGGGCGCAACACCCGCCACCGCGAGCAGCGGCGCGATCGCGTCCCATTGCGCCCGGGCCTCGCGCTCGTCGGCGCAAATCCCCGCGACCCACGCCTGTTTCACGATCACGTCCTCGAGCACATTCCAGTTTTCGCACGCCTGCTCGAGCAGCACATCGTTCGCCGCGTCCGCGGCCGCCGCCGGAATTTCCACCTTGATCTCGTGCAATGCCATGCGCCCAAAGTTCGCGCTCGCTGGCGGCGACGCAAGTCGTGAGCGCGGCCGCGCGTTTCCGCTGGAACTTCCCCAGCGCACCTGCGTCAACTTCCCCGCCCACCGCCCGCATGAACTTTCCCCGGCGCTCGCCTCTCCCCCGTTGGTTTGCCCGTGTTTCACCCGGCTTGCTGGCGCTCGGCGCCGGCGATCAAGCGCCCGCGGCTACGCTCCTTCCGACACCTGCCGCCTCCGCCCGCCACGAAAACGACGCCCCCGCCGGTTTCGGCTTCGCCTACGACGGCGTGCTCGGGACTTCGCTGGACGTGCAATTCCATGCACCCAGCGCGCGCGACGCCCGCGAAGGCGAACAACGCATCCTCGCCGAAATCGACCGGCTCGAAAAAATTCTCAGCCGGCGCGATCCCGCGAGTGAGTTCAACCGGCTGCGCGCGGGCGGCCCCGTCGAATCGCCCGAGCTCGCCGAGGTGCTCGCCGCTTACGAACTTTGGGCGGCGCGCACCCACGGTGCACTGCACGTCAATCTCGCCGGCGTCGCCGCGTTGTGGCGCCTTGCCGCGCGCACCGGTCGCGCGCCCGCCGCCGCCACGCTCGCCGCCGCGTTCGCCACCCCGCGGGCCTTCGCGATCGATGCGCTCGGCAAGGCGGCCATCATCGATCGCGCGGTCGCGGTCGCGCGCGCGTTTGCGCCGGCCGGCCTGCTGAATCTCGGCGGCGATCTGCGCGCGTGGGGCGACCGTCCGTGGATGATCGCCGTGGCGAATCCCTTTGATGCTGCCGACAACGCGCCGCCGCTCGCGCAGTTTCCGCTCCGCAACGCCGCCGTCGCCACCAGCGGCGGCTACGCGCGTAATTTCAGCGTCGGCGCGCAACGCTACTCCCATCTTATCGATCCGCGCACGCAACGTCCGCTCGCCGTCGATCGCGCGGCGACCGTGGTCGCGGCCGATTGCATCACCGCCAACGCGCTCGCGACCGCGCTTTGCGTGCTCGACGTCGCCGAGGCCGTGCCGCTCGCGCGCGCCTTCGCGCTCGATCACCTGCGGATCGGTGCAGCGGATGACTGGCGCGCGTCGCGTGGGTTCGGTGCCGTCGGGCCCCTCGCGCCGGTCACGCCGGTGAAATTCACCGATGAGACGCCAACCCGCGACGCCGCCGCTGCGCCCGAGGGCGCGTGGCCCGCGAACTTTCAAGTTTCCATCCAAGTTTCACTCAAGACGCCGGGGGGCCAGCGCGCGAAACGTCCCTATGTCGCCGTGTGGATTGAGGACTCCAACCACCAACTGGTCCGCACGCTCACCGTCTGGGGCACTGGCAAGTATCAGCCGGATCTCACGAAATGGTGGCGGGCGATCGGCGGCAGCCGGGTCGGCGCCACATCGGTCTCACGCGCCACGCGTTTCCCCGGCGCTTACTCCGTCATGTGGGATGGACGCAACAGCCGCGGCCAACCCGTGCCACAGGGCGACTACACGATCTTCGTCGAGATCAACCGCGAGCACGGCCACCACGTCTGGGAATCAGCGACGGTCACGTGTGGTGGCGAGGCGGCGGCGGCGGAGTTGCGCGACACCGCCGAATCCGACGCGGGCGCGATCGCCTACGGGCCGCGCGGTGGCTGAGCGAGCGCGATCGTCAGGAAGCCTGCGCCGTGCGCAGCAGATTGCACGGCAGGTTGAATCCGGCGCCTTGACCCGAGGCCGCCGTGGAAAATTTTTCGGCTTCGACGAGCATCTCGCGGAGCTGGCCGGCCTCCGGGAATTTCTTCGCGCAGCATTGCGCGCCGTAGCGCAGCGCGTCGGCCAGGCTGGCCGCGTCATCTTCCGCCGACAGCATCACGACCGACATGCCCGCCAGCCGATCTTGGAGTCGAATCCAGCGCAGCACATCCAGTCCGCACATGCCCGGCGACGTCAGATCGAGAAAGCACAGCAGCGGCGGCGGCGCGCCTTTCAGCACGGAGAACAGCGCGTCGATCATCTTGTCGCCATTCGAAAAGAACCGGCAGGGATTTTTCACCCCCGCCTCGCGCAACGCCTGCAGGACGAACGCCCGGTCGACCTGATCGTCGTCGACCGCGAAGATGGCACGATCGCAGATGGGCGGGCCGAAGTTGCTTTCGAAGGAGAAGTGCAAGGGAGAAGGTGTGGCGGACCGAACCGCCGCGAAGCTTGACCACGATTGGTTGGACCGGGTCCGCGGCTCAGTCTTCGAGCGTCGGATTGTCGATGCCGAGCGCCTCGGCGAGATCCGTGAGATGCTCCTGCTCCTCGGCGATGATTTTCCGCAGCACTTCGCCGAGCGCGAATTCGCCCATCGCGTCCGCCTGCCGGATGCGTTTGCGATAGTTGAGGATCGTTACCCGTTCGTTCTCCAAGTCGAAGCGCAGCATGTCATCCGGCTTGTCGGACATCTTCACCGGGTTCGGCTTCGTCACCGGCGTCCCGTTGAAGTAATCGATCTGCTTCGCGATTTGCAGGGCATGACTCAACTCCTCGCCGGCGTGCTTCTTCAACTCCCCCGCGATGTGCTGATACTTGGCGCCCTTCATCGTCTGGCTGTAGACGACGTAGGCGATGACGGCCTGGTATTCGCGCGCGAGATCCTCGTTGAGCAGGCGAATCATTTCTTTGCGGGAGATCGGGTGGGTTTTTTTCATGGGCGGAACGGTGGTTGCAGGGGGAGGTCGTGCCTTTAGCTCCGACCGCCAATTCCGGCCGTGGTTCGTCCTCCCGGATGGGGCGACCACCCGATTACCTCGGGCGGATCGGGCGAGCACGGCGGGCGGCGGCTTGGGCTCCTCGAATCGCAACTCGACCGCATGCTCGCGGCCGGCGTTCACGAGCGGGAGGGCGTCGCCCGCCTGCGCTTGACCGTCGACGGAGAAGCCCTCGAGCTCCGCCGAGTTTTCCGGGCGCCGGGGCTCATTGCCCGGCATATCACCGCGAGCACTCCTCCGACCGTTGCGCCGATTCCGGCCATGATTGGCCGTCCTTCCCAACGGAAGGTTTCGGCGCCCGGATTTAGCAGCAAAATCAACGCCGTCCCGCTGAGGGCACCCCGCGCAGCCAAGAGCAGGCTTGTGGCTGCTGAGCCCGGTTTCAGCCCGGCTCGAACGGCCGCCTCCGTCGCGACCGTGGAGGAGGCGCTCCGGCCGAGTCCGAAAATAAAACCCACGCACATCACCGCAGCGCTTATGTCCCAGCGCGTCCCCGCACCATGCTCGGCGAACGACGCATCGGCGCATCACCACGCGGAGCCCAGCCACGCCGGCGCGAAAATCTCCCGCCGGATGCGTTTCGCCATCATGGTAATTTCGCCTTCGCCTGCGCCGGTGAAACGACTCCCGCCTGCGGGCCACCCTGAGCAACGCCCACCCGCAATTTCTTCGACTGCGCCCAGCCGGTCGGGATCGGTTGCTGTGATTCCAGCGGCAGCAGACCCTGCATCGCGCACCAGAGCCGCGGGAGCCGCTTCAATTTCACGCGGCCGCCTCCTTCGCGCCCGGCTCGCTGTCCCAATCGACGTGGCGCGAAAAGAACATCACGGCCGCCAGCGCCGTGAACAACGTCGCCGTGCCCGCGAGCAGCGCGTAGACCTCGAGCTGCAACACCAGATAGAGCATGCCATACACGCCGGTGAGGAGGGCGGCGATGACCCCGGCGCGCAGCCGGCTGCGCAGCACCGCGACACTGTAGAGCACGATCAGCAGTGACGACGCCACCGCCGCGCCGAGATACGCTCGATCCGGCCCGACAAATTCCCCGAGCGCGAGCAACGCGAGGTAGAACAGACACAGCGCCGCGCCGATGAGCCCGTAGTGCACCGCGTGCAACCGCAGTCCGCACAGCGCCTCGAACAGAAAAAACGCCGAAAACACGAGCGCGACGACGAGCGCATCATAGTTCATCGCGCGCTCGACGATGCGGTAGGACTCGAACGTGCCAGCGTTGTGCTGACTCAATCGCTCCAGCGCGGGGGTGAGTGTTTCGCGCGTCTGCCGGCGCTCCACGCGCAGCTTGTTCACGAGGTGCACCGGGATTTGCAGGAGCAGAATCAGCGCGCCGATGAATAGCAGCTTGAGCGTCACCGCATTGCGGCGCGGGTATTTCCGGGCCATCACAGGAGGGAGCGCGGGAGTGTCCATGGGCCACACGCTAGCCGGCCGTGATGAAGTGAAGATGAAGTGGGCATGAAATCGCGGTGAAACCGCATCGCGTGGAACGCACCGCCGTGGCTCACCTCTCAGGCCGACGGAGTGGGGCGTTCCTCCGCCACCGGCATGATCAGCACCGCGCAGGCGCCGCCGCCGGGCCGGTTCTCCAGCGTCGCATCGCCACCATGCAACCGCGCCACTTCGCGCACGATGCTCAACCCGAGCCCGCTGCTCTTCCGCCCCGTGTCCGGCCGCGGCAGCGAATAAAACCGATCGAACACTTTTTCCAACGCATACGCGGGCACGCCCGGACCCGTGTCCTCCACGCTTACCATCGCCCGCCCGCCGTCCACCGCGATCGTGACCGTTACCGTTCCGCCCGCCGGCGTGAACTCGAGGGCGTTGTGCAGCAAATTTCCGATCGACTGGGCGAGGAGGAATTTTTCGCCCCGCACGCGCACCGCGGCGCCGGACGCCAGCGTCACGACGATGCCCCGCGGTTCCGCCGCGCTGCGCGCCGTCACCGCGCCCTCCGCCACCACCGCGCGCAAATCCACCTCGGCGAAATTCACGCGGCCGTTGCGCGCCTCGAGCGCCGACAACTCGAGCAGCCGCTCCACGATGCGCTGCATGCGCTCCGCCTCCGCGCGCAGATTGGCGATGAATCGCGCGCGATCTTCGCGCGGCATGTCCTCGCCCAGCAGCTCGGCCGCGCCCCGGATCGACGACAGCGGCGCCTTGAACTCGTGCGCGAGCGCTTGCGTGTAACGCTCCACGTAGGCCTTGCCCTCGAGTGCCACGCGCATCTCCTCGAACGCGCGGCTGAGCGCCGCGATTTCGTTCGCGCGCGAGGCCGGCGGCGTCGCCGGTTTTCCGTCGCGCACGGTCACCGCATAGTCCGTCAGCCGCTCCAGCGAATTCGTCAGCCGCGACGCCAGCCACCAACCGGCCGCCGCCATGACGAGCCCGATCGCGCCGGCCGACCAGACGAGCCGCCAGCGCGCCGCACTCACGCCTTCCGCCACCGTCGACAGCGGCCGGCCCACGCCGACCCAGCCGACCAATTCACCGCCCCGCCGCACGGGTGCCGCCACGCGCAATTCGCCATTCACCTCCGCCACGTTCGAAACGGTGTAGTTCTCCGACGCCGCGGGCCCGCCGCCGCGCATCGGCCACACATAATTCTGCCCCACATCGCGACCACCGGCCGAGTCGAACCGCACCCGCCCGTCGCGATCGCACGCGAACACGCGCAGCAATTCCGCGTTCGACGGCAGCGTCCCGAGTTTTTGCGGCCACGCGGTTTCGTCCGCCGCACCTTGTGCGACCAACACCGCGAGAAACGCCGCCGTGTCACCGAGCGTCCGTCGCATCGATTCGACGTAGCGCAGCCGCACATCGTGCAGCACAAATGCCAGCAACCCCGCAAACCCCACGGCCGAAGCCGTGGCGTAAACGCCGAAAATAGCCGTGCGAATTTTCACGTGGTCGCGCGGCCGCCCTCGGCCGCCCCCGGCTGCCCGGTGCGGCCCGCGGTCGCCGCGCTCCCTTCGCGCAGCGAATATCCCAGCCCGCGATGCGTCTGAATCGGATCCGTGTCGGGCGCGACCGCGCGCAGCTTCGCGCGCACGGTTTTGATGTGCGCATCGACCGTCCGATCCATGCTCGCGCCCGGATCCTCCCACGCCGCGCTCAGCAGCTGGTCGCGCGAAAACACGCGGCCGGGCTGCGCCACCAGCGTTTTCAACAAGCGAAACTCATAGCGCGTGAGTTCGAGCGCCTGGCCCCGGTAGGTGATCGCGCACCGCGCTTCATCGACACCAAACCCGCGCGCCGCCGCGCCGGAGGAAGTGTCACCTGTGACGGGAGACTTTTCCGGGTCACCCTGCGTGCGCCGCAGGATTGCTTTCACGCGCGCGGTCAGCTCGCGCGGACTGAACGGCTTTGCGAGATAATCGTCGCCCCCGAGTTCGAGGCCCAGCACGCGATCGAGCTCGGTGTTGCGCGCCGTGAGAAAAATCACCGGCACCGCAGAGTTTTTCCGGATCGCCTTGCAGATGTCGAAGCCGCTGCCGTCAGGCAAACCGACGTCGAGCACGACGAGCGCGAAGGTTTTCGTGGCGAGCGCCGCCAGTCCCGCCTGCCCCGTCGCGCACCATTCCGGCGCGAAGCCCTCGGTCCTCAGCGCATAGACGATCGTATCGGCGATCGCGGGCTCGTCTTCGATGATCAGAATGGACGGCAACATGGGGCGGCGCACCAAGCTCGCGCGGCCCGCGAGCGTCGGCAAACGCTTTCTGCCGCTCACCCGCCGCACAAATCCGCTCGCCAGCGGCGGGCGTGTCGCGCAGAAATTTTTCCCGCCCCTTCGTGCCTCTCCCGTCCATGTCCGACCCTGCGCCCAAGGCGATCTTCCTCAGCTACGCGCGTGACGACGCCGCGGCGGCGCGTCGCATCGCCGAGGCGCTGCGCAGTTCCGGACTCGAAGTGTGGTTCGACGAAAACGAACTGCGTGGCGGGGACTCGTGGGACGCAAAAATTCGCAAGCAGATTAACGACTGCGCGCTCTTCATGCCGCTCATCTCGTCGCACACGCAGGCGCGCGAGAAGGGCTACTTCCGCCTCGAATGGAAACTTGCCGTCGAGCAAACGCACCTGCTCGCCGAAGGCGTGCCCTTCATCGCGCCCGTCGCGATCGACGACACCGAGGAAAACGGCGCCGTCGTGCCACCCGAGTTTATGCGCGTGCAATGGACGCGCCTCCCCGGCGCGCTCCCCACACCGCAATTCGTCGAGCAAACGAAACATCTGCTGCACGCGCCGCGCATAGGTGTAGGCCCAGTCGCTGACCGGGCGTCCGACAACCGGTCGGGCCTGCATGCGCCGCGCGCGCCGGTTTTTCCGCTCTGGGCCGTCGGCGCATTCGCCGTGCTCGCGATTGCCGTCGCTTACTTCGCGTTTCGACCCGCTCCAAAGACGGCCACATCACCTCCCTCTCCAGCCACGGAAAAATCTCCCACTCCGGTCTCCGAAACCCACCAACTTGTCGCCAAGGCCCGCGCGTTTTACGAACCGTGGGACCTGGCGACTTCGCACTCGCGGAGCAGTTGCTCAAGCGCGCGGTCGCGGTCGACCCGAGCGACGGTGAGGCTTGGGCGGCGTATGCGTTGGTCGCGTGCGGCGAACGGGTCATGTTGGATTTCTCCGACACGTGGAGCCTGGCAGCGCGTGCCCGCGCCGAGACAGCGATCAAGCTCGCGCCGGAGTCGCCACTAGCGCGCTTCGCCTGGGCGTTTAGCCTGCGCTTCGATCCCCAGACGCAGGACGAGGCGCTCCGCCTGCTGCGGGAGGAAGCCATGCGCCAGCGGACCAATCGTTTTGTCGTGCGGACTCTCGGCGCCGCACTGCGCTCCATCGGGCAGTTCGAACAGTCGCTGGTTTACTTCGACAAAGCCGCCGCGCTGCCGGGCAACGATCCCGTCACGCACTACAACCGCGGACTGTCGCTCGAACGAATGGGACGATTTGACGAGGCGGAGGCCGCCTTCGACGAGGCGCTGGCCGTTGCACCGCACTACGCCAACGCCAACTGGGAGAAACTGAACCTGTTGCTCGACATACGAAGGGACCTCCCGCGGGCGCAAGCCCATCTGGCCAAGATTCCACCCGACCCGATCGCAAACGAAGGTAACGCCACCAACGCCATGGCCGTTTATTTGAAGGACCCCGCGAGGGCGCTGAAGGTCCTAAGCCGATCCAATGATTTCCTCGTCGGCATGGGACCGAAGGCAACCTTGACGGCGCTTGCTCATCGCATGGCGGGGAACGAGGAAGCCGCACGTTCCGATTTGAAAGCGGCGCTCCGGTTGGTGGAGGAACGCCTGACCGTCCAGCCGAACGAAACGCGCTTGCTCGCCAACAAGGCGGAGATTCTGGCTTTGCAAGGCGACCGGCCCGCCGCCGAGGCACTCGTGCGTGATTTTCGTCAACGGATCAGCGCAGGCGATCTGTCGATAAACTACGAGCACTTGGCCTATCTGCTCATGCTGGTGAATCAGCCGGAAGCGGCGCTGACGGCGTTGGAGTCGCGCTTTGGCACAGCAACGCGGAGCTACATCTCAAAGATAAACCTCCGCTACTCTTCCGCCTGGGATCCGCTGCGCGGCGACCCGCGCTTCGAGGCGCTCCTCAAAGCGCCGGAGCCGAAAAGATAGCGGATCATTTTTCGCTGAGCCGCGCAATCACCTCGGGCAGCAGCGCATGCTCCGCGGCATGCACTTTTGCCGCGAGCGACTCCAGTGTCTCCCCCGACTCCACGCGCACCACCGCCTGATCGAGGATCGGCCCGCCATCCACCTCCGCCGTCACACCGTGCACCGTGCAGCCCGTGATTTTCACGCCACGCCGCCACGCCTGCCCGATGCCGTCGAGGCCCGGAAAACTCGGCAGCAGGCTCGGGTGCAGGTTGATGATTTTCCCCGCAAACGCGTTCAGAAATCCCGGCTTCAGCACCCGCATGAAACCCGCGAGCACGACGAGATCCGGTGCGCACGCACTCACCGCAGCGATGAACCGCGCCTCGCCCTCGCCTTCGAGCTTCGTTTTGAACGGCGCCGGATCGATCCACTCGGCGCGCACGCCGAAGCGCGGGCCGAGTTCCAAAATCTTCGCGTCGGCCCGGTCCGAAAAAATCGCGACGACCCGCGCGCGACCGAGCTTGCCCGCCTTTTGAGCTTCAAGAATCGCCGCAGCATTCGAGCCGCGGCCAGAACCGAGAATGACGACACGCATGAAATTACACTCTTTCGATCACCGTGATTCGCACCACGCGAACCGCATGATCGGCCCAAAACGAAATTACAAATGAGCCCAAATCCATCACTTGATTGTCACGCCCTCGGTCGTCGCGCAAATGGCAATCACCGGCGGAAAAGGGGTGCAGCGCGATGGTCTCAAACGCGCCGAGCAAAAGCCGTTGTTCACTCCCATCACTCGCCGCAAACGCCACCACCGCTTCACGATCGAGGGAAAATTCGTAACCGGTCATTATTGGCCGGCTGCCGGAAGCATGGGCTTAAGCATGGCCCGGAGCTGCGCGGCTGTCACCGAATCACCCGCGTCCATGCGACGGTGCGCAGCCTCCACCCGCGCGCGAAACTCGTAAGAATTAGCGAGCCGCCGAGTCTTGAGATAGGCTTCCACCTGCAACTGCTCTTCGGCACTTAGCCGGCTGATCTGCGATTGGATTTCCTGCACGCTCATCGTGGTAAAACCTTAGCAAAGCCCCGAACCTTGGCAAGGCTGGGCTCACACTTCCCCCGCCGCTTTGATCTTTGCGATCAAGCTCGTCGTGCTGAAGCCCGTGAGGAACGGCATAAATTCGATCTGCGCGCCGACCGCTGCGAGCGCGGCGCGCTCGCCCGCGTCGAGTTTATCAATCGTGTAGTCGCCGGCCTTGCAGTAAACATCTGGCTGCAGCGCGCGGATTTCGGCGTCGAGCCGCGGCGTGTGGAAAATCACGACCGCATCAACGCACGCGAGCGCGGCGAGCGCATAGGCGCGCTGCGCCTCGTGCTGCACCGGGCGTGCCGGACCCTTGAGCGCCTTCGTGCTGGCGTCGCTATTGAGCGCAACGATGAGCGCATCGCCGAGCGCGCGCGCTTTTTGCAGGTAGTAAAGATGACCCGTATGCAGCAAATCGAAGATACCGTTGGTCAGCACGACGCGTTTGCCGGCGGCACGCAGGGCGGCGCGGCGGTTTACGATATCCGAAAGAGTCCCCAATTTTGGGTTGTCGAGCGTCACAGCAATGCAAGCCTCACGGTTCGCCCCGTTGTTGTCCATTCGGTTATCCTTACCCCTTTCATGAAAACCCGCCTCGCCCTCCTTTTTCTCGCCGTCACCGCCACGGCGTTCGCCTCGAAGGACAAACCCGTCATCGGCCTCTCGCTTGACACCCTCAAGGAGGAGCGCTGGCAACACGACCGCGACACATTCATCGCCGCCGCCGAAAAACTCGGCGCCACCGTCATCGTGCAGTCGGCCAACAGCGACGACACACGGCAGGTGCGCGATGTCGAATCCCTCATCAGCCGCAACGTCGACGTGCTCGTGATCGTCCCGCACAACGGCGACGCCATGACGCGCGCCGTGAAATCCGCGAACGAGGCCAAGATCCCCGTCATCGCCTACGACCGCCTGATCAAGAACTGCGCGATCGATTACTATCTGTCGTTTGACAACGTGAAGGTCGGGGAGGCCCAGGCCGCCTACGCCGTCGCCCACCTCCCGAAGGATCGTCCGGCAAAAATCGTCCGCATCTACGGCGCGCCCACCGACAACAACGCGAAGATGTTCAAGCAAGGCCAGGACAACATCCTCGATCCGCTGATCAAGGCCGGAAAAATCACCGTGCTGCACGAGGATTGGGCGCTCGATTGGAAGCCGGAGAACGGGAAAAAAATCATGAACGCCGCCATCACCAAATCCGGCCGCAGCATTGACGCTCTCGTCGCTTCCAATGACGGCACGGCCGGCGGCGCGATTCAGGCGCTGAGCGAGGAAGGCATCGCCGGCAAAGTGCTCGTCACCGGCCAGGACGCTGATCTCGCCGCCTGTCAGCGCATCATGCGCGGCACCCAGGCGATGACGGTCTACAAGCCGCTGAAGAATCTCGCGACACTCGCCGCGCGGATCGCGGTCGAGGTCGCGAAAGGCGTCAAACCCGCCACCACTGGCACGCTCGACAACGGCGCGAAACAGGTCCCGTCCGTTTTCGAGAAAGTGATCTCCGTCGACAAGGAAAACATGGCGACGACGGTCGTCGCCGACGGTTTCCACCGCGCAGCCGAGCTGCGCTGAACGACCAAGGCCTAGTGACTGATGACTAACGCCGGAGACCCCACGCAGTGCCCGCTCCCGACCATTCGTCATTAGACATTAGTCATTCGTCATTCGGGAAGCCGCTGCTCGAAGCACGCGGCCTCACCAAACGCTTCCCCGGCGTCACCGCGCTGCGCGACGTCGCCTTCGATCTCCGCGCCGGTGAAGTCCACGCGCTCTGCGGCGAAAATGGCGCGGGCAAATCCACGTTGATCAAACTGCTCTCGGGCATCCACCCGCATGGGAGCTACGAGGGCGATCTCGTCGTCGAGGATCGCGTCGTCGCCTTTCACTCGATTCGGGACGCGGAGGCCGCCGGCATCGCCGTCATCACACAGGAGTTCGCGCTGGTCGACGAACTCAGCGTGGCGGAAAACATTTTCCTCGGCCGCGCGCCAACGCGCGGCGTGCGCGTCGACTGGCTCGAGATGCACCAGCGCGCGGCCCTGCTGCTCGCCGACTTCGGCCTCGCGATCGCGCCCGAGACACCCGTGCGCGAACTTGGCATCGGTCAAAAGCAACTCGTCGAGATTGTGCGAGCGATGGACAAGAAAACACGCGTGCTGGTGCTCGATGAGCCGACGGCCGCGCTCACCGAGCAGGAAGTCGCCGTGCTCCTCGCTCACCTGCGCCGCCTGCGCGCGCAAGGCACGGCGTGCATCTACATTTCCCACAAACTCGACGAGGTCTTCGCGATCGCCGATCGCATCACGGTGCTGCGCGATGGCGCGAGTATCACCACGCTTGCAGTGCGCGATTGCTCCGTGCCGCTCGTGATCAAGCACATGGTCGGCCGCGAACTCGGCGATCTGTTTCCGCGGCGACCGAACGCGTCGCGCGGTGAGGTGCAGCTCTCGGTGCGCCGCCTGAACGTCGCGCCGGTAAAAAATGCGCCGCCCTTTCTGCGCGACCTCTCCTTCGAACTGCACGGCGGCGAAGTGCTCGGCTTCGGCGGCCTGATGGGCGCGGGTCGCTCCGAGCTGCTGCTCCACCTTTTCGGCGCGTGGGGCCATCGCGTTTCCGGCGAAGTCACGCTGCGCGATCGATCCTTTCCCGATCCGACGCCGCGGGCCGCAATTTCCCACGGCCTCGCGCTGGTCAGCGAAGACCGCAAGCGCCACGGCCTCGTCCTCGATCAAACGATCGGGTTCAACCTTTCGCTTTCAAGCCTGCCGCAGTTTGTGCGGACGGGAAAACTCGATCTTCCCGCCGAGCATGTGCGGAATCAGACCTTTTTTGAATCACTGCGGGTCAAGGCGCCGAACCAAACGGCGCGGGTCAGCGGGCTCTCCGGCGGCAATCAGCAAAAGGTCGTCCTCGGCAAATCGCTCATGACGGAGCCGACGGTCGTCATGCTCGACGAGCCGACCCGCGGCATCGACGTCGGCGCCAAGCTCGAAGTCTACGAGTTGATCAACCGCCTGACCGCCGAGGGCAAAGCCGTCATCCTCGTCTCGAGCGAACTCCCCGAACTCATGGGCATGAGCGATCGCATCATCATGCTGCACGAAGGAAGGATCGGCGGAGAGTTTGCCCGCGCCGATTTTTCTCAGGAGAAACTCCTCGCCGCCGCGATGGGCCACGCCACGCGCAGTGCGGCGTAAACGACTGACCATGAAACTTAAGTTTGTCATTCTGCACGAAGTGAAGAATCCACGCTTTCGTCTTCAGGCCACACGTGGATTCTTCGCTCCGCTTAGAATGACAGAGAGCGCCTGAGCTTTTTGGGATGAACGCCAAACTCTTCAAAAACCTCGCGATGCCGATCGCCCTCGTCGCGATCAGCGCATTCTTCGCGATCAAGGAGCCGGCGTTTCTCGGGCCGCGCAATCTCACGCAGCTTATCGTCGAATTTTCGATCACCGGCACGCTCGCGCTCGGGATGTTCATGATCCTGCTGACAGGCCAAATCGATCTGTCAGTCGGCAGCGGCGTGGGCCTCGTCGGCGGCATCGCGGCGGTGCTGGTCTTTCAACAGGGCTGGTCGGCGCCGATCGCGATGGGCGCGGCATTTCTTGCGGCGCTCGTGCTGTGGACGCTGATGGGCACGCTCATCGTGCGGCAGCGCATCCCGTCGTTCATCATCACGCTCGGCGGCCTGCTGATCTTCAAAGGGCTCTTCTGGCTCGTCATTCAAAATTCCACCATCCCCGTGTCGCGCGGCGACGCGGAGAACCTCTACTCGCGGCTCACGACCTACTACCTGCCCGCGCCGATTGGGTTTACGCTGGTCACACTCGTGGCGGTGGCACTCGGTTTTCTCGCGTGGCGCGGCCGGGCGGCGCGCACCGCGCATCAACTCGCCAACCCTCCCGCCGGAAAAGCCATCGCCCAGTGGCTCGCGCTGGCGGGGGCCTCGCTCGGACTCGTTTATTTCTTCAACCATTTCCGTGGCGTGCCGCTCTCGCTCGTCGTCCTCGCAACGACGGCGGGTGCGGTTTATTTTCTCACCCAACACACGCCGTTCGGTCGCTACCTCTACGCGATCGGGGGCAACGAGGAGGCCGCGGTGCTCTCCGGCATCGCGGTCAACCGGGTGCTCGTCGGCGCGTATATCTTGATGGGCGTGACCGTCGCCCTCACCGGTTTCATGACGACCGCCTACTCCGGTGCTTCGACCACGACCGTGGGCGACTTGATGGAACTCGACGCCATCGCCGCGTGCGTGATCGGCGGCACCGCGCTCAAAGGCGGACGCGGCACCGTGTGGGGCGTGATCTTCGGCGCGCTCATCATGACGGCACTGCTCAACGGCATGACCCTGCTCGCCGTCGCGCCCGAAATCAAATTCATCGCGCGCGGCGCGGTGCTCACCCTCGCCGTGTGGATGGACGTGAAGCTGGGGCGACGCTGATTCGCTCCTCAGCGCAAAGACGTCACGGCGCTAAGGTCGGAAAAAGGACAGACTCTTCGCGATCGAACTTTGCGCCTTGGCGTCTTCGCGCTTAAAAGAATTTTTTCGCCTTCTCGAAGAACGTTTTCGAGGTCGGCTCATTGGCGTCGCCGCTGACGCGTGCGAATTCCTCGAGAATTTTTTTCTGCTCCGCTGTGAGCGACGTCGGCACCTCGACCTGCACGCGCACGAGTTGATCGCCCTGATGTCCGCCGCGCAGGCTCGGCATGCCCTTGCTGCGCAGCCGGAAGGTCGTGCCGCTCTGCGTGGCGACGGGAATTTTCAGCGAGGCTTTGCCGAACAGCGTCGGCACCTCGATGTTCCCGCCGAGCGTCGCGAGCGTAAACTTGATCGGAATCTCGCAAAACAGATCCTCGCCCTGGCGTTCGAAGAGCTCGTGTTCCTTCACCGCCAGCACGATGTAGAGATCACCGGGCTGGCCGCCGGCCATGCCCGCTTCGCCGTTGCCCGACGAGCGAAGGCGCGAACCCGTGTCGACGCCGGGGGGGATACGGACGTTGAGTTTCGTATTTTTCGCGACCCGGCCTTCGCCGCGACAGGCAGTGCAGGGTTTCTCGACATTGGTGCCGGCGCCGCCGCAGGTCGGGCACGTTTGCGTGAACGTGATGATCCCGCCCGAGCACCGGATTTGGCCCGCACCGCGGCAGGTCGGGCAGGTCGTGCGTCGCGAGCCCGGCTCCGCCCCGCTGCCGTTGCAACGCTCACAGGCGGCGGCCTTGCGGAAGGAAATTTCCTTTTCCACGCCCCGCGCCGCCTCCTCGAGCGTGATCTCGAGATCGTAGCGGAGATCGGCGCCATCGCGACCGCCGCCGCCCCCTCCGCCGCCCCCGCCAAACATTTCGTCGAAAATCCCGCCGCCCCCCCCACCGCCGCCGCCCTGCTGGCCAAAGACCTCGCGGAAAATGTCGAACGGATCGTGGAAACCGCCGCCGCCCTGCATGCCACCGGGGCCGCGCGGCACGCCGCCGCCACCCTCGAACGCCGCCGCGCCGTAACGATCGTAGGCCGCGCGCTTGTCGGCGTCGCTCAGCACCTCGTAGGCGTGCGAGACTTTCTTGAACATCTCCTCCGCCTCCTTGTTGCCCGGGTTTTTGTCCGGGTGATACTGCACGGCCTTCTTGCGGTAGGCCTTCTTCATTTCTTCCGCGGTCGCCGTTTTTTCGACTCCGAGCAGTTCGTAGTAGTCTTCCTTCGCCATGGATTCAGTTGGTCATTCTGAGCGGAGCGAAGAATCCCGTGGGATTTTCGACGCGCTGTTCGGATGCGGGTGCCCTGCTGGATTCTTCGCTGCGCTCAGAATGACAGGACAAATGGGTGGGTTATTTGTGGGCTGGTTTTGCCGGGCCGCTGGACACGACCACCGCCGCGGGCCGCAGCAAGCGGCCGTTGAGTGAATAGCCGGTGCGCACGACGGTGAGCACGTGTTCCTCTTTCACGTCGCCACTCGGCTGGTGCGACAGGGACTCGTGCTGGTGCGGGTCGAAGGGCTGGCCGAGGGGATTGATTTCCTTGAGGCCATGGCTGGCGAGCGCACTGCGGAGTTGCGCGAGCACCATGTCGATACCGCCCGTGAGGGTCTTGAGATCGGCATTGGGCTGCTTCGCGGCGGCGAGGCCGAGGGCGAGATTGTCGACCGCCGGCAGCAGATCCTCCAGCACGCGGCCGGTGGCAATTTGCTTCAATTCGTCCTTTTCCCGCACGGTGCGGCGGCGGAAATTTTCAAAATCCGCCATGGCGCGCATGAACTTGTCGTAGTTAGCGGCGGCCTCGGCCTTCGCCGCGGCCAGCGCGTCGCCGGCGGGTTTGACGTCGGCGGACGCCGCGGCGTCCTTCGCCGCCTCGGGTTGAGGCGCGTTCGGGTTGTTCATGGGATCGGTGGATTCGGGCTCGGTCATGGATGCAAAGAGCGCCCACTCAACTACGGCTTTTTCTTTTCTTCAAGTTTCTCTCGCAGTCCCTTTAGGAAGTCCGTCGTCTGCGTTCCGGCGTCCTTCAGCATCGCTTCGCCGGATTTCGCCGCGCCCCGCGCCGTGTCGCCCAACGCACGGCCAAAATCGCCCGGCACCAGCCGGCCCAGCGCCGGCCCGAGGTTTTCCGCCGCCACGCGCCGCAACACCTCGGGCACGAGCACCTGCTTCGCCTCAGTCACGTTTTCATAGTGTTGATCGACGGCCAGCTTGTATTCCTGCAGCGCGGGCTTCGTCGGCGAGTCGTCCGCGATCAAAAGTTGATCGAAGCGCAGCGCGAGTTTGCGGATCAGGAATTTACGCGGCGGCGGCGGCGGCGGGGCGTTGCGCGAGGTGGACTCGCCCAGCGTCGCGCGCGTCCCGGGCGCCGCTTTCGTAATCAGGCCGAGGTTCTCCTCGAACAATTCGGCGTTGGAGAGCCCGTCCGCGCGGCGGACCAGCGCGAGCCGGCGGACATCGAGCACCAGCTCATCGAGCACGACGCGCTCGGAAAACAGCGACAGGAGATCGCCGTCGGCGCGAAACTCCCGGAGTTGCACGAAATCCCCCGTCGAATAGCCCGGCGGGTTGGTCAGCACGAGGCCGCGAATGGTCAGCCGGCCCGTGAACGGATTGCACGAGAGGCTCGCGACTGTCGCCGCGAAGCCCGTGCGCGTCCGGATCTGCCGGAGCACAAACTCGGGCAGCAGCAGCATCCACGCGAGCGCGAAGAGGGCGCACGCCACGGCGATAAAAAACAGCACCCGGAGAAGAATCCTGCCGCGTCGGGAGTGTTCGTGGGTCGGCGCAGGCATGGTCACGAAAAGTTCTCCGTGACGAGCACGATCGCCGTCGTCTCCGCCGTGAACGTGAATGCGCCCGCAAACGGCACGATCACATTTTCGCCGCGCTCGAGTTTCTGGCCGAAGGCCGGCCGGCTGCCTGAGGTATTGTCGAAACTCGCGCGCACGCTGCCGCTGACGACGCTGAGGATGCGCGCCTGCTCGCCGGCGCGCAGATGAAAACGCTCGCCCGGACCCAGCACCAAACGGCGGATCGAAAATTCCGGCGCGTCGGCGATGGTGCCCGAGGTCGGCGCCGCGCGCAGCGGCGAGGGCTCGAAATCATTCCAGTCGATCGAACGCAGCGACTCGGCGATGTGCAACTGGCGCGGTTGCCCGTCCAGCCCAACGCGGCCCCAGTCGAACACGCGGTAGGTCGTGTCGGAGTTCTGCTGGATCTCGAGGATGAGGTTGCCCGCCTGAATCGCGTGCACCTGGCCGCTGTGCACGAGGATCGAGTCGCCGGCGGCGACGCGAAAATGGTGCACACAGTCCTCGACGGTGTTGTCCGCAATCGCGCGCTCGAACTGCTCGCGCGTGACGCCGCGCTTGAGCCCGACGATGAGCTGCGCGTCGGGCGCAGTGTGCGCGATATACCAGGTTTCCGTTTTCGGCTCGGCGCCGAGCGCCTGCGCGACGGCGGCCGGCGGGTGGACCTGCAGGCTGAGCCGCTCGCGGCAGTCGAGCCACTTGACAAGAATGGGAAATGGTTTTCCGACGGGCCATTTCGGCCCCATGATGTCCGCGCCGTGTTCCGCCAGCATGCGGCGCAGCGAAAAGCCGTTGAACGAACCGCCTTGCACGACCGACTGGGCCTCGGTCCGATCCACGATCTCCCAACTTTCGCCGATCGGGCCCGAGGGCGAAGGCGGCAGGGTCCGGCCGAGGGCGGTCTCGAGCCGGCGGCCACCCCAGACGCGTTCTTGATAGATCGGATGAAAACGGAGCAGATCGCGCATGAAGGGATTGACGAGTTTTTTGTGAAACAGTCGCGGGGGGGTTTACATTTGACCGCCCGGCTTGTTAGCGTGGAATCCGCAGAACTTTAAGTCGGCCCACACAAATGCCCAAGTCAGAGACTTCAAACCCAAACGACGGTCCGTCTTTCCAAGCGCCCCGTTACCGGCCCAACTGGATCGCGGCACTCGTGCTGTTCTTCATTGTCGCGTTTCTGACCGTCGCACTGGTCGATTATGACTGGAAGCAGGTGGGCAGTCCGTTCCGTTCGACGGAGGCCGCGGCGCAGAACATGACGGGCGTCATCGGGGCCGACACCGTTTGGGTGCTACTTTACGCGTTTGGTGCCGGCACCTGGCTGATGCCCGTGTTCCTCGCCTGGCTGCTTTATCTCGCCGTGCGCAGTTCGCGGCACCTGACCTCCAGCCGCATCGTCGCGATGGTGTTCGCCTGCGTGATGTGCGCGAGCCTCGCGGCCATGTTCGACTCAATGAAATGGGGCAACGATCCGACGAAATGGGCCAGCGATTATTTTTCGCAGGGCTTGGGCGGACTGGTCGGCTCGAAACTTTATCACCAACTCCTCGCCAAGGCGCTCGGGGCGTTCGGCTCCGGCCTCCTCTTCAGCATCGTGTATGCAGGCGCGCTGCTGTTCATCTTCACCAAGGACATCGGCAACGAGTTGGAAAAAATGTTCACCAATTTCGGGGCCTGGCGCGCCGAGCGGGCGCAAAAGAAAGTCGCCCTCGCCGAACAACGCGCGAAGGAAAAGGAAGCCCAGGCGAAACAGAAGACCGCCGTCGCCGCCGTCACCGCGGCCGCCGCCTCTTCCGCCACGCAGCCGCCGGTGGGGCCCAGCGGCAAAAAAACCTTCGTGCCCAAATCCGCCGAGGATCCGCTCGCGAAACCCGCGGCGCGGCCCGTCGAAAACCTGCCGCCCCCGCCGTCCGCTGCAAAACCCGAGGTCAAACCCGCGACCGCGCTCAAGCTCGGCGCCCTCAAGCCCGCGTCCGATCCCGCCGAGGAGAGAAAATCCGCCACCGCCACCCCGCCGCCGAAGGTCGAGCTCAACATCGTCAAGCCCGAGGAGCCCAGGAAAGCGAAACAGATCACGCTGCCGCAGAGTGACGACGCCAATTATCAATTCCCCCCCCTCTCCCTCCTCAAGGAGCAGCCGAAGGTTTCCCCCGGCAACAGCGAGGCCGAGCATCGCACCAACGCGGAGAATCTCCTCCGCATCCTGGGCGAATTCGGGGTCGAGGTGACCCTCGGCGAAATCCACGTCGGACCCGTGATCACGCGTTACGAGGTCGTGCCCGCCGCGGGCGTCCGCGTCGAAAAAATTTCCGGGCTCGATAAGAACATCGCGCTCGGCATGAAGGCGCAGTCCGTCCGCATCCTCGCGCCCATTCCCGGCAAGGCCGCCGTCGGCGTCGAAGTGCCGAACCAGCACGCCACGCCCGTCGGCATGCGCGACATTCTCGAGAGCGAAGACTGGGCCGGCGCCAAGGCCGAGTTGCCCATCGCGCTCGGCAAGGACGTCTCCGGCAAGCCCCTCGTCTCCGATCTCACGAAGATGCCGCACTTGCTGATCGCGGGCGCGACCGGCTCCGGCAAATCCGTCTGCATCAATTCCATCATCGCTTCGATCCTCTACTCGAAGAGCCCGAAGGACGTGCGCCTGATCATGGTCGATCCCAAGGTGGTCGAGTTGAAGATTTTTAATTCGCTCCCGCACATGCTCATCCCGGTGCTCACCGAGGCGAAAAAAGTGCCGGGCGCGCTCAAGTGGCTCCTCGGCGAGATGGAGCAGCGCTACCAAATCTTCGCGAAGGAAAACGTCCGCAACATCATCGGCTTCAACTCGCGCAAGCGCACGCCGAAGTCCGACGTGCCGCCGGCCGAGTCGCAGGCCGCCCTCACCGGCGTCGATCCGCTCGCCGACGATCTCGATATTCCCGATCGCCTGCCCTACATCGTCGTCGTGATGGACGAGCTTGCCGACTTGATGATGGTCGCGCCGGCCGAAATTGAGACGAACATCGCCCGGCTTGCGCAACTCGCCCGCGCCGCCGGCATCCATCTCATCATCGCCACGCAGCGCCCGTCGGTGAACGTCATCACCGGCGTGATCAAGGCCAACCTGCCCGCGCGCATCGCCTTCCAAGTCGCCTCGCAGGTCGACTCCCGCACCATTCTCGACGGCAAAGGCGCCGAGACGCTCATCGGCCGCGGCGATATGCTCTTCACCCCGCCCGGCACCTCCAAGCTCGTGCGCGCGCAGGGCGCGTTCGTCTCCGACGACGAAGTCAACGCCATGGTCGAGTTCCTCAAGAAAAACGGCCCGCCGATTTACGCCTCCCACGTCCAGGCCCAGATCGATCGTGCCGCGAAAGAGGACGACGAAGACGACGAGGACGGCGACGACGCTGATCTCGGCGACGACGGCGAACTCTACGATCAGGCGCTCGACGTCCTCAAGTCCACCAAGCGCGCGAGCACCTCAATGCTCCAGCGCCGCCTCCGCATCGGCTACAACCGCGCCGCGCGGATCATGGAGCTCATGGAGGAAAAAGGCATCGTCGGCCCCGAGAACGGCTCGAGCCCCCGCGAGATCCTCGTGGACCTTGACACGTTGTGAACAAGTTTTCTTCCGCCCGACGCCCGTCCACCCGAACCTGCGGTGAAATTCTTTCACCTGATTCGCGTCTTTCGTGGTGACTTAACTCCGCTCCACTCCTAACTCCACCCCATGCAGACCATCGGCGAACGCCTCGAGGACGCGCGTAAGAAAAAAGGCATCTCCATCCGGGAAGCCGCCGAGGCCACCAAGATTCGCGGCGACTATCTGCAGAAGTTCGAGAGCAACCATTTCGACATCGGCCTCACCGAGATCTACACGCGCGGTTTTCTGCGCAGCTACGCGAATTTCCTGAAGATTCCGCCCGACCGCATCCTCGCCGATTTTGCCGCGCTCGGCCATGGCGAGGTTCGTCCCCGCCAGCCGAGCCGGGAGATTTACGGCCGCATGGACATCTCGGTCGCCACCGCTGGCGAAGCCAGCGATCGCGCGGCGCCGCCCGAGGACACTCCGGCGGAGGCGGCCCCGGCCCGCGCGCAGCCGCGCTATCCGCGCGGCGGCTCGCCCAACCTGCCCACCGGCCCCGATCCGGCGCTCATTTTCAAATACGCGAAGTGGATCGGCGGCGGTGTCATGATCATTATCGCGCTCTTCGTGATCAAATCGCTGCTCAGCGGCGGCGGCTCCTCCGCCAATCCTGCGCCGGCCACCCGCACGACAACCGCTCCGGCCACCGCGCCCGCCCGTCCCGTCGAACGCAGCATCACGCTCGTCGCCCTGGAGGTCGTGCGCGTCAACGTGAAGCGCAAGCTCCCCGACGACTCCGAGGGTGAGGACATTTTCCTCGGGACGCTCGCGCGCGGCCAGACGCAAACCGTGCCCTGGTCCGGACCCATTTACATCAACGCCAGCGCGGGACAGAATCTGGAAGTCGAGTTTCAAGGCAAGCGCTACCCCACCGGGTTCATCGGCGTGGGCCGTTGTGCGATGAATTGAAGCGGGCGACGGCGGGACGAATTATTCCGGCCGCCGTTTCCCGCCGCGCGTGGAGTCACGCGAGGCGTTAAGCATCACGCGCCCGAGCGCAACGCCACCGGCGCGCCGAGCACTTCGCGCAGCACGAAGGCTCGCCGCAGCGCTTGCGGGTCGCGCAAATCGCCGAGCCAGCCCGCGTGCGCGGCCGACGCCGCGCTCGATGACGCCGTAATGTTATCGCGCTGGGCCACCACCTGCGCCGCGCGGCGCTCGGTCACCACGCGCGCTTCGTCGAGCGCGCGAATCTGTTCGGCCAACTTTCGCTGGCGCTCCAACGCCGCCGGGTCGATGCGCGGTGGCTCCTCCGTCCGGAGCGCCGGCCGCCCCGTCTCGAGCACCACGCGCCGGGACGGGCCGCCAAACGGTTCCAGCGGCGGCACGCGCGTCGGCCGGAGCAACGGCGCGCGCGGGGCGGTTTGCTCCGCGCGCGGCGCGACAGGTGGCGTGACGCCACCCCGACGCTCGGCGATTTTCCGGCGGATGCGCTCCTGGATTTCGCGCACGCGCCGCTGCTCGTCCGTTTCGCTGTGAGTCGACTTGTGCTCCTGGCTGAGCTGCGCCGCCCGCACGACCGCACGGATCACCTGGATCAGCACGAATGCAAAAACCAGCTGCCCGACGTGTGAAAGCACCCAGTTGATCATGGCCGGAAATTATTTCTTCGGCTCGCCGCCCGGCTGCGCGATCGAGGAACGCATGTCGGTGTCGGCCTGGATATTTTGCATCCGGTAATAATCCATCACGCCCAGCTTGCCGGTGCGAAACGCCTCGGCGATGGCGAGGGGGATCAGCGCCTGCGCCTCGACGACCTTCGCCTGCATTTCCTGCACGCGCGCCTTCATTTCCTGCTCGACGGCGACCGCGGCGGCGCGGCGGATTTCGGCCTGCGCCTGCGCGATGCTCTTGTTCGCCTCGGCCTGCGCTTCCTGCAATTTCGCGCCGACATTCTCGCCCACGTCCACATCCGCGATGTCGATCGAAAGAATTTCAAACGCCGAGCCCACGTCGAGGCCGCGCGCGAGCACCGTCTTGGAGATGCTGTCCGGCGACTCGAGCACGTGCTTGTAACTCTCCGCCGCGCCAATCGTGGAAACGATGCCCTCGCCCACGCGCGCGATGATCGTCTCTTCCTTCGCGCCGCCGACGAAACGATCCAGATGCGTGCGCACCGTCACGCGCGCTTTCACCTTCACCTGGATGCCGTCTTTCGCCACGCCATCGATCGTCGTGCGACCGCTCGAGGCGTTCGGGCAGTCGATGACCTTCGGATCGACGGAGGTGCGCACGGCTTCCTCCACGGATTTGCCCGAACCCTTCGTCGCCAAATCGATCGCGCAGGCGCGCTGCCAGTCGAGCGCGATGCCCGCCTTTTGCGCGGCAATGAGCGCGTGCACGCAATCGATCACATTGCCGCCCGCGAGATATTGCGCCTCGACCTCGTCGCTCGACAGCTCGATCCCGGCCTTCTTCGCGCGGATGCGGGCATCGACGATCGTGACGTAGGGCACGCCGCGCAGCTTCATCGCGAGCAGGTTGAACGGGCCCACCGGTGCCCCGGCCAGCCAGGCGCGCAACCACACGCTGAAAAACGACAGCACGATCGCGGCGACGACGAAGACGATTACGCCGACGATGATAAAAACGAGCGTCGTCGGAGAAATGTCACCGAGGACGAGTGAACCGAGAGTGGAAGCAGTCATAGTTTTGTAACGGTCAGGGAGAAATTTTGCGCGCCGGTGACTTTCACGCGGGCCCCCGCGGGCAGCCGGCCATCGAGCGATTGCGCCTCATGACGCCGGCCGTCGATTTCGATCTGGCCGGTCGGCACGAGGGGCGTGACGACCACGCCTTCGCGCCCGGTCAGCGTCGCCGCCTCGGCCGCGGGCTGGCTGGTGCCCTGCACGGCACTGTGCAGGAAGAGCTTCTTGCCGATGCCCGTCTTCGGGAAAATGACATACTCGACATACAGCGCGATGCCCAGCAGGGCCATGCCGACGGCAAAGGCCACCAACCCGCCGCCGATGCCGAACTGGGCAAACGCCCGGGAGGTGCCCGCCAGAAACGCCAGCGTGCCAGCCACGCTGAGGATGATGCCCGGCACGAAGAGATCGAGCCCGAGCAGCACGATGCCGAGGACGAAGAGAAGAAGAATGATTTCCATGGCGGGGTTCCGGGACGATCGGGAGCTTTCATCCTTTAGGCCCGCTCACAAGCGAGAAGGCACCGGAATCCTCCGCGGAATTTCCAGCGAGCAACGGTGGGGCGGGTTGACCGCGCCGCTTCTGGGCGAACAGAAAGCCGGCCCCGACTTGCCGAAAAAACTTTGCGCGCGCCGCTCCGCACCCCTTACTCGCGGCGATGGAAAAAATTCCCTACCTCGGCCAGACGCTCACGCGGTGGCGCGTCGGCCCGTCCACCTTCCTCGCGCTGCCCGAAAAGGGCGCGCGACTCATGAACTGGAATGTCACGCTCGGCGACGGCTCCGTGCGCGACGTCATTTACTGGCCCGAGCTGAAAACGGCCGACGATTTTTTCAAGGTGCGCGGCGGCAACCCCATTCTGTTTCCGTTCAACGCCCGCACCTTTGATCGCGGCGACATCCATTTCTGGCGCGCCGCCGACGGCGTGCGCCGCGAGATGCCGATGCACGGCATCGCCCGGCAGAGCGAATTTAAGATCGTGCGGATCGATGAGCGTGGTTTTGTGGCGCAGCTCGTGCCCGGCACCGAGGCGCAGGCCTGCTACCCATATGACTACGAATTCACGGTGACCTACCGCTTCGAGCCGTTCGGCCTCACCTGTGAGTTTGCGCTGCTCAATCTCGGTCGCGAGCCGCTGCCGTGGAGCGCGGGGCATCATTTTTATTTCACCCTGCCGTGGACCGAGGGCACCCAGCGCGGCGACTACATGATCCGGATCCCCGCCGCGAAACGCTACAAGCAGGACTTCAAGACCGGCCAGCTCGTGCCCGGACCGCAACTCAACGAGGAGGAAAATCTCGCGAACCCCGCGCTGATCGACACGCAGCACACGGCGCTCCGCGGCAACGAAGTCGTGTTCGGCGAAAAGGGCCGCCCGGGCGATGTGCATGTGCGCATCGGCGCCGCGAAGGTGCCGCCGCCCGACGCGACGTTTGTCACGTGGACGTTTGATGAGGCCGCGCCGTATTTCTGTGTGGAACCGTGGATGGGACCGCCCAACGCGGCCGAGCACAAGCAGGGCCTGCATTTCGTGGCCCCCGGCATGACCGAGAAATTCACGATCAGCATCGCGGTGAAATAACGCGGCGCTCTCCGGCGGCTGTTTTTCCCCGTTACATTTTCCGATTTCACGCGTCAGAGTGCTCCTATGGATTTTCTTTCGCCCAATCTGGCGTTCATCGAGGGCCTCGGCGGCCCGGAGATGGTGCTGATTCTCGTGATCGTGCTCGTCCTGTTTGGCGGCGATAAATTGCCTGATTTCGCCCGTGGCCTCGGCAAATCGATCCGCGAATTCAAGAAGGCGGCGACGGGCGTGGAGGAAGAGTTCAAACGCGCCCTCGAGGAAGATGCGCAGAAAAAATCCACGCCCCCGACCACTCTCCCGGAACCCGTGATCCCGATTGAGTCAGCGCCGGTGAATCAAATCGAGCCGCCCGCCGTGAGCCACGTCGAGCCGTCCGTCTCCACCCCTTTGGCCTTGGAGACGCCACCGGCCACCGATCCGCACGCGACTGCTTCCGTTGCGCCGGACGTGACGGTCGTGCCGCCGGCCACACCGCCGCCGAAGACCGAGCCGCCCGCGTCTCCCCACACCGAGCACCTGCCGTAACTTTTCGCATGGCTGCAGACGATCCGGACGAAGCGCCCGTGCCCCTGCCGATCACCGGCGAACTCGATCTGCACACCTTTCGTCCGGAAGATCTCGGGGAGTTGATTCCCGCTTACCTCGAGGCCTGTGTGGCGCAGGGTCTGCGCGATGTGCGCATCATCCATGGCAAGGGCGAGGGCACGCTGCGCGAAACCACCCGCGTCCTGCTGGAGCGCTCGCCGTTCGTCGCATCGTTCCGCCCCGGCGACACGCTCTCGGGTTCCTGGGGCGCCACCATTGTCACGCTGCGCGCATGAGCAGGCGAACCTGGCGCGCGGTGTTCGTGGCGGGGTTCGCCCTCGTCGCAGCGCGCGCGGCCGACCCGCCGCCGCTCGTGTTGATTTCCCTCGATGGGTTTCGCTGGGACTATTGCGCGCTGCATCCGACGGAAACTCCCCACCTTCGCCGGCTCGCGCAGGACGGCGTCGCGGCGCGCGGCCTCATCCCGGTTTTTCCGACCAACACGTTTCCCAATCACTACGCGATCGTCACGGGTCTCTACCCTTCGCACCACGGCATCATCAACAACGTGATGTTCGATCCGGGGTTCGGTGAATATTTTCGCTACAATCAGCCCGCCTCCGCCCGGGATGGACGCTGGTGGGGCGGTGAACCGATTTGGGTGACGGCCACCAAGCACGGCCGCGCGAGCGCCTGTTATTTCTGGCCCGGTTCGGAGGCCGAGATTGGCGGAGTGCGGCCGGCCTTCTTCAAGGCGTATGATTACAGCATTCCGTTCACGAAGCGCCTCGACGAGGTCGCCGGCTGGCTGAAGCTGCCGCCGGCCGAGCGCCCGGCTGTCGTCACGTTCTACCTCGAGGAGGCCAACGGCGCCGGCCATAAATACGGCCCCGATTCGCCGCAACTGGTCACCACGCTCAAGCTGATCGACGACGCCATCGGCGTCCTGCTCGCGCGGTTCGAGCGCGAGGGCATCACCGCCAATTTCGTCATCGTCTCCGATCACGGCATGACGTCGTGCGACGCCGACCGCGTCGTCATCCTCGACGACTTCATCGATCTCGCGACAACGCAGATTGATTTTGAAGAGACGACCGCGGGACTGCGACCGCTGCCGGGCAACGACATCGACTCGATTATGCGGGCACTCGAAAAACTTCCGCCGAATGCGAAAGCCTATCGCGCAGCCGACCTGCCCGCGCGCCTCCACGTCGACCCGAAGAACCCGCGCGTGCCGCCCGTGTGGATCGTGCCGGCCGAAGGCTGGCAGCTCATGCACCGCAGTTTGTTCAACTCGGTGCGGGCCACCTTTCTCAAAGGCCAGCACGGCTACGATCCGGGCTTTGCGAGCATGCGCGGGATTTTCATCGCGCAGGGGCCATCGTTCAAACGCGGCCTCAAGCTCGAGGCCTTCGAGAATGTGCACATCTACAATCTGCTATGCGCCGCGCTCGGCCTGAAACCGGCGCCGAACGATGGCGACGACCGGCTCGTGAAGTCGGCGCTGCGCGACTGATTCTTTCCGCCGCGCGCTGCGGCGGAACGCCCGTTCATCCCGTTCGCCGGGCCGTTCATCCCCAAGGCACCCGTCCGGCCGTAACTTTTGGGGCGGTCGCGTGTTCTACGCACAACTCAAAACATGAACACCGTTCCCGCCATGAAACTTGTCTCACTCTTCTCCCGCCTCGCCCTCACCGGCCTCGCGGCCTTTCTCCTCGGCGTCGTGCTCGACACGCAGCCGCTCGCGCTCTTCGCCTTCGCGACCAGCGCGCTCGTCCTGCTCGTCGCCGCCGGCGACTACGCCCCGCGCTCGGCGCAGCCTCGCTCGCGCGCGGCGAACCTCCTCCCGTTTGCGCCGCTGCCGGCCCTGAACCCCACGGCCACACCACTCGCGGCCTGATTTTGCCCGCGCGGCTTGGAAACATTTGCGAGTTTTCGAAGCAGCGGCGCGTTGAATTTATTTTCCCACCCCGCAGCGTTCCCCGCCATGAACTCCTTCAACCCCTCCCCAATTCTCCCGCCCATGCACGTGATCGATTACAAGATTCACGGCGACGACATGCAGTTCGTCGAGGTCGAGCTCGACCCCCACGAGGCGATGGTCGCCGAGTCCGGCGCGATGATGTTCATGGAGGAAGGCATCGCGATGGAGGCGATCTTCGGCGACGGCTCGCAGCAGACGTCCGGCTTCATGGGCGCGCTCATGGGCATGGGCAAACGCCTGCTCACGGGTGAATCGCTGTTCATGACGGTGTATCAAAACCAGTCCGGCATCAAACGCCGCATGGCGTTCGGCGCGCCGTATCCCGGCAAGATTCTGCCGGTGCCGTTGCGCGAACTCGGCGGTGAACTCATCGCGCAGAAGGATGCCTTTCTCTGTGCCGCGAAAGGCGTGGCCATCGGGATCGCGTTTCAAAAGAAACTCGGCGCGGGCTTGTTTGGCGGCGAGGGATTCATCCTCGAGCGGCTGACCGGCGACGGCCTCGCCTTCATCCACGCCGGCGGCACGCTTTACGAGCGCACGCTCCTGCCCGGCGAAACGTTGCGAATCGACACCGGCTGCATCGTCGCGTTTCAGCCCACGGTGGATTACGACATCCAATACGTCGGCGGCATCAAAACGGCGCTGTTCGGTGGCGAAGGTTTGTTTTTCGCGACGCTCCGCGGCCCAGGAAAAATCTGGCTGCAATCGCTGCCGTTCTCGCGGCTCGCGGGCCGCATCTACGCCGCGGCTCCCCAGACCGGCGGTGGGGGACGCGAAGAAGGTTCCGTTCTTGGCGGCCTCGGCCGCCTAATCGACGGCGACAATCGCCGGTGACGCGCGGAGCGCAAAACCCAAACGCCAAAACTCCCCACGCCAAAATCGGCGGGCGGAAGATTTTGAGATTTGGCGGTTTGGGTTTCGAGATTTTCCGCTGCTCCGCCGCGGCCGATGCCGCTCATCCTGCGCGTTTGCCGGTCGACACACCGGGATTGTTTTCACCGCCCGAACCTGCAGGCTCGCCGCGTTATGAAAACTTACCTCACCTACGGTTCAGCAATGGCAGGCGGCGGCTTTCTTCTCGTCATTGTGCTCTATGTGCTCGGGTTTCACTCCGAACCCTCGAAGCTCAGCACCGCGCAATGGATTCAGGGCTGTGTCGGCCTGGGCATCGGCATCACGTGCATCGTGCTCGGCACGAAGGCGCGGCGCGCCCAGGTGCCACTCACCGAAAATTTCGGCTACGGCAGCGCGCTGGGCGCCGGCGTGATGATCGCGTTGTTCGCCTCGTTGATCGGACTCGTCACCACCTTTCTCTACGGCGGGGTGATCAACCCGCATTTCTTCGACGTGATCCTCCAAGCCCAGGCGGAGCAACTCGAGGCCAAGGGCGTCAGCGCGGATAAGATCGAGCAGATCCAAAAAGTCAGCGCCCCATTCATGAAGCTCCCCGCCCAGATGGTGTTCGGTTTCCTCGGCGGCATGTTTTTCGGCACGCTTATTTCGCTCGTCACCGCCGCCTTCCTCAAGCGGCCGGCGAACGACGAGCTGCAGTCCGTCGGCTGAGCCGGTTCGGTTCTCCAAGAGAAACCGCGGAACCACACAACTGGTTCCGCGGCTTTTGATCCAACCAACTAAGCGGCCGCTTAGAAAAACAAAGGCGCGCGGCCGACGAAAGGTGCCGGCACCGGTGCGGCGATGCCCTGGCCGCGCGGACGAAGCACTTTTGTTTCCGCGCCCTTGAAATCACCGTCGGTCTTGTAGCTGAACTGGGTGGAATCCTCGAGATTATCGAGGCGGCCGCGCACCTCCGCGGGCAGCGCCTTGCGCTCCTCGGGCGTGTTGATCGGGCCGGAGAAAATTTGTTCGCCCCGTTTGTTTTTCGCGACGAGCTCCTTCTTGCCGTCCTTCAGCGTGAGATCGAGTGAACCCTTTTCGTCGTCGAGCACGACGTGGCTGTTGCCGGTGTTGACGGTGACGCTGACGCTGCGATCACCGGGACCGCCGCCGCTGCGCACGACGTTCAGGTGTTGCATGCCCGGCAGCAGCCCGCGGTCGATCAGGCCGAGCAGGCGATCGATGTCCTCGGTGCCGGCGATTTGCGCGTTGTGGGGGATGAGGTGGTCGAGCGTGCCAATGCTGCCGGAATTGGAATCCGAGTTGGAGTTGGAAAACGCGAAGGCGCTCCCACTCCCGCCGCCGAATCCGGGGAACGCTTGGTTCAAATCCCAGCCGACCTTGGGGGCGTCATGTTTCGCCAGCTTCACCTTGGCGGTCGTTTGTTTGCCGGTGCGGAGAAAGGTGAGCGTGACCTCATCGCCCTCCTTGTGGTTGCGAATCAAAACGGCGAGCTGCCGCTGCTCCACGAGCAACTGATCGTCGAGCTTCAGGAGAATGTCGTGCTGTTTGAGTGCGCCGGCGGCGGGGCTGTCGGGCACGACGTGATTCACGACGAGTCCCGCGCCATCCTGCAGGCCGAGCTGCGCGGTGAGCGTTGCCGACACGGGCGAAGTCTCGACGCCAAGGAACGTGGTCGGCTCCGTTTCCATCGTGGTGGCGCGGTGGATAATCGTCCGATGATCGGGGGCGGAGAGAACGCGCAGGCTTTTCTTGTCGTCCTTCTTGTCATCCGGGGCGGCCGGCTTGCCGGGATCAGCCGCGCGCGTCAGTGGCAGACTGACCGCGAGCCCGAGCAGCGGTAGGAGATAACGCAGGGAATTTTTCATAAGAAGATCGGTTTTGATTTCTGGCGGGGCGGGTTATTGAAATTTCACGGGGACGACGCGGACCTCTTCCCGCGGAACGGTCCAGCGCACCAGCGCATTGGTGCGCGGATTTTTCCAGGTAATGGTGTCCACATAGTTGAGCCGCTCGCGGCGCGCGGGGGTGCCGTCGTCGAGGGTGACGAGGCCTTCGTCCTGCGCGGCGTAGAGCACGTTCTCGGCTGCGACGGGCTTGAACGCCGCCGCTGATTCCCGCGACGTCGGCGGCGTGTCCGGTGACGGCGCCACCGTCGCCAATGTCGGCGACGCGGTCGCCGCCTTCGCGACTGACGGCAGACGATGGCGCACGGCCACCGTGCCGATCACGGCGAGCGCCGCGGCGGCGGGCAAGACGGCCGCCCAAAGCCACCAGAGCGGCGCGGGACGGCGAACCACTGGCGCTGCGACGGGCGCTGCGCTCGGCGTGCTGAGTTCGCACTCGATCCGCGCGAGGAAATCGCGCGTCGGAGCGGCGGGACGCAGGCGCTTCAATTCGGCTTCGAGTTGGGAAAGTTCGTCATCCATGGCAATCGGCTGCGCTCAGTTCGCGGCGGAGCGCGGCGAGCGCGTAACGATGACGCGAAGCCGCCGTGTTGGGTGGAATATCGAGCTGGCGGGCAATCTCATCGAAGGTGAGTTCGCCCCAAATCTTGAGCACGAGGACTTCGCGTTGTTCGATCGGCAGGCGGCGCAGCGCCGCCTCGATCGCGTCGCGCCGTTCGTCGCCATCCATCGCGGCGTCGAAAATCGGCACGTGATCGTCGGCATCGGCCATGGCGCGATCTTCGCGGGCGGTGCGGCGAGTCTCCCGGCGCGCGAGATCGAAGGCGGCACGACGGACCGACGTGACGAGCAGGGCCATCGGCTCGCCGGGCAGGGTGCGTTGATGACGCCAGAAGCGCACGAACGCTTCCTGCACGACGTCTTCCGCGTCTGCCACCGACCGCGTCCACTGCCGCGCGCACAGCAGCAGTTTCGGGCCGTAAAGCTGAAACCATTTCTTCCAAGTGTCATCAGGTGAGGCATCCTCCATGTTTTCGGAGTTTGTCGGTGTTTGCCTGAAGAGCGTCATCGCGGGCGAGGTTTGTCTAACGGCAGACAAAAAGGTTCACCCCACCGGGCGGCCGTGTCACGTGGACAATAAAAAGGGGCCCGGTTTGCACCGGACCCCCGTTGGAGTTTTCTTATCTCGATCGGTCTTTAATTACCGGCCGAAGATTTCCTTCCAAGTGATGCGATATTCCATCGCCGCGACGAACAGCAGCGCGAGGATGCTGCCGAAGCCGACGATTGAATCCACCCCGACTTGGGAACGGACAGAAAGCACGAGAACAGCGGCGGCAGTGATGCCGAGGAGGGCCGCTTGGGTGATGATGTTATTCTTCATGATGTATTTGGCTTTCGTTGAGCGAGCCCGTGAAGGACTCGATGGGCCTAGTATACGTCACGAATAACAATAGTTGAAATCGTGTTATTCTATCGTTTCCATCGTTATTGCCTATGGAATTAGACCAACTTCGCTATGTCGTCGCCGTCGCCGATACGGGGAATTTCACCCGGGCGGCCGAGCGTAGCCACATCACGCAGCCCTCGCTAAGCCAGCAAATCCTGAATCTGGAGGCCGAAGTCGGCCATAAGCTGTTTCACCGGCTCGGCCGTAAAGCCGTCCTAACGGAGGCCGGAGCGACGTTTCTCGACCGTGCGCGCAAAATCCTCTTCGAGGTCGACAACGCCGCCAAGGAACTCAGCGATCATCCGTCGCTGGATCGACGCATCACGGTCGGAGCGGTGCCGACGATCATGCCCTATCTGCTGGCGCCGGTGATCGCCAAATGCCACGAGCAGCATCCGAACCTGCAGATCCACGCGCGCGAGGACTTCCGCCACGATCTCGTGCGCGGCGTCGTCGAGGGCGATCTCGATCTCGCGGTTGTCACTTTGCCGGTGAAGGACCACCGCCTGGCGATCGAGCCGTTGCTCACGGAGCAACTCTTGCTCGTCGTCGGCAAGAGCCACGCGTTCGCGAGCCGCCCGGAGATCAACATCAAGGAAATCGCGGAGGAGACCTTCGTCTCGATGGGCGACGCCAGCACGCTCGCCGCCCAAATCCGCGGATTTTTCGGCGATCACAACTTCGCCCCGACGATCGGCTACCGCTGCGCGCAAGTCACGACGCTCAAGCTTTTCGTCGCGATGGGCCTCGGCATCTCGATCCTGCCCGAGGTCGTGCGCCGGCCCGACGATCGGAACACGCTCACTTATTTGCGGCTGACCGGGGCTGCCCCCACCCGCGAACTCGCGATCATCCGTCACCTCCAGCGCTATCAAAGCCGGGGCGCCGAGCAGTTTCTCGCGGTCCTGCGCGAACACGCCCGGCCACCCGTCGAACCCCCTGCCGTGCCCGACGCTCCGGCCGCTCCCGTCACCTGACAGATTGCGCTTTGGCGGAAAACGCCAACGCTCTACCCTTCATGTCCGTTCCCGAACAGCACCACGCCCTCACACCGGGCCGCGAGCGCGCCACGCTGCTTACGCTCGGCGCCGTGCAGTTCACGCATATTCTGGACTTTATGATCATGATGCCGCTCGGCGCGGAGCTCATGAAGGTGTTCAACATCACGCCGGCGCAGTTCACGCATCTCGTCGCCGCCTACGGACTCGCCGCCGCCGTCAGCGGTTTCGCCGGCGGCTTCGTGCTGGATCGTTTTGATCGCAAGCGCTCGCTGCTTTTTCTCTATTTCGGTTTCGGGCTGGCGACGTTCGCGTGCGGCCTCGCCCCCACCCATCACTGGTTGATGGCCGCACGACTCGCGGCCGGCGCGTTCGGCGGACTCGCGGGCTCCATGGTCAGCGCGATGGTCGGTGACGTCATCCCCGCGGCGCGACGCGGCACCGCGTTGAGCCTCGTTTCAATGTCGTTCGCCGTCGCCTCCGTTCTGGGGGTGCCGACGGGGCTTTTGCTCGCGAGCAAGTTTGGCTGGCATGCGCCATTCTTCATGCTGGCCGGCTGCGCGGTCGCGAATCTCGCCCTCGCCTCCTACGCGCTGCCGCACGTCAAGACCGCCGTCCACGGCCATGAGCCCTGGCGGCAGATGAGCGAGATCATGTCGCACCGGATTCACCTGCGCGCCTTCGCCGTCGGCGCCGTGCTCGTGATGGCGGGCGGTTGTCTCGTGCCGTTCATCGCGCCCTCGATGATCGCAAATGTCGGGCTCACTCAGGTTCAACTCGCCTACGCCTACGGGGCGGGCGGACTGGCGAGCATCGTCAGCATGCCGATCATCGGCCGGCTCAGCGATCGCGTGGACAAACTCAAATTGCTCGGCTGGATGTCCGCGAGCGCCGTCATCGTCGTGCTCGTGCTCACGCGCCTCGGGCCTTCGCCCGTCGGGGTCGCCTGCCTCGTGATGGCGTTGTTCATGGTCACAATGTCGAGCCGCTTCACGCCCGCCATGGCGATGGTGACCAACGCCGTCGCCGCGCGTTACCGCGGCGGATTCATGAGCGTGAACGCCGCCCTGCAACAGGCCGCAAGCGGTCTCGGCAATGTCATTGCGGGCATCTTCGTCACCAGCGATTCCGCCGGCCACCTCATCGGCTATCCCACGCTCGGTTACGCGGCCATCGGCTTCTTTATTCTCACTTACCTCGTCGCCGCCGAACTCCGCGCGGCCGCGCCGCACGTCGCGGAGCCCCGGAAAAACCCGCCCGTGCCGCTTGAGCCCATCGAGGCGGCTCTCTGACCATGAGCCCGCTGAAACGTCCCGAGCTCCTTGCCCCCGCTGGTGATTGGGAATGCGCCCGTGCCGCCGTCGAGAACGGCGCCGACGCGATTTACTTTGGGTTGGAGCGCTTCAACGCCCGCATGCGCGCAAAAAATTTCACGCAGGGCGATCTGCCCGCGCTGATGGAATTCCTCCACCGCCGCGGCGTAAAAGGCTACGTCACCTTCAACACGCTCGTCTTCACCAACGAACTCGCCGATGCCGAGGACTACGCGCGCAGCATCATCGCCTCGGGCGCCGACGCCGCGATCGTGCAGGATATCGGTCTTTGCCGGATGATCCGCGCGCTGTCGCCCGATTTCCCGATCCACTGTTCCACGCAGATGACGATCACGAGCGCCGCCGGCGTGGATTTCGCCCGCGAGCTCGGCGCGCAGCTCGTCGTCCTCGCCCGCGAGAATTCCCTCAAGGAAGTCACCGCCATCAACGAGGCGCAGAAATCCGCGCCGGTCGCCATCCCGCTCGAGGTCTTCGTCCACGGCGCGCTCTGCGTCGCCTACTCCGGCCAGTGCCTCACGAGCGAATCGCTCGGCGGCCGCTCCGCCAACCGCGGTGAATGCGCCCAAGCCTGCCGCCTCCCCTACGATCTTATTTCCGACGGCGTGCAGGTCCCGCTCGGCGACAAACGCTACCTCCTCAGCCCGCAGGATCTCTCGGGTCTCGAGGTGCTGCCCGATCTCGTGCGCGCGGGCGTGGTCTCGCTGAAAATTGAGGGCCGGCTCAAGTCGCCCGAATACGTCGCGAGCATCACCCGCGTTTATCGCCAGGCGCTCGACAAGGTGATGGCGGATTTCAGGGGTGAGGCGGCGCCCAAATTCGAACCGAAGTCCGCGCGCTACGAACTCGAGATGAGTTTTTCGCGCGGCCTCTACACGGGTTGGTTTCGTGGGATCAACAACCAGGCACTCGCGCACGGCCGCTTCGGCACAAAGCGCGGGGTTTTCCTCGGCGAAATCGCCCGCGTCCAAAACGAATCCATCTCGCTGCAACTCGCCGCGCCGCTGAAACCCGGCGACGGCATCGTCTTCGACGCTGGCCGGCCCGACGAACGCGAAGAAGGCGGTCGCGTTTACCAAGTCGAAGCGCGCGGTCCCGAGGCCACGCTGCGCTTCGGCGACGGCGACATCGACTGGCGCCGCGTGCGCGTGGGCCAGCGCCTCTGGAAGACCAACGACCCCGCGCTCGATCGCGAAGTGCGCACGACCTTCGAGGGAGACAAGATTCGTTATCAGCGCCCAATCTCGCTCGAAGTTCACGGTCGCGTCGGCGAGCCCCTCACGCTCATCGCCAACGACGGCCTTGGTCGGGTGGTGAAACTCGCGTCCGCGGTCCCGCTCGCCGCCGCCGAAAAACAACCGCTCACCCCCGAGCGCTTGCGCGAGCAACTCGGCCGGCTCGGTGGCACGCCGTTCAAACTCGGCGAACTGAAATCCTTTCTCGCCGGCGATGTGATCATCCCCGTCAGCGAACTCAACCGCCTCCGCCGTGACGCTGCGATCGAGCTGGAAAAACTCCGCGCCGCGCCGCAGCGCTGGACGACGCAGGAATTGAGGAAGCCCGATTTTGCCCACCGGAAAGATGACACGCCGCGCGCCCCGGAACTCATCGCCGTCATTCGCCTCCTCGAACAGCTCGACGCCGCGTGGAACGCGGGCGCCCGCACCCTCTACTGCGAGTTCGAAAATCCCAAGCACTACCGGGAGGCCGTGTCACGCTTCCGCCAGCTCCAACAGTCAGAAATTGAAAACCGAGCGACCGAGCGCCGCGACCTCCCATCGAAACTCGAAAACCCCAGCAGCATCTGGGTCGCCCCGCCGCGCATCTTCAAACCCGGCGAGGAATGGATTCTCCAGCAGGTCCGCTCCGCCGAGGCCGACGGATACCTCGTCCGCAACTACGATCACCTCGCGTTCTTCGCCGGTGATCGGAAGCGCGGCGATTTCTCGCTGAACGTGGCGAATCCGTGGACGGCCGACTATTTCCTTCGCCGTTACGGACTCGAACGTGTGACCGCGAGCTACGATCTCAACATCACGCAGCTCGAGGCCCTGCTCGGCAGCGCGCCCGGCGCGTGGTTCGACCTCACGGTGCACCAGCACATGCCGATGTTTCACATGGAGCACTGCGTGTTCTGCGCGTTTCTCTCCACGGGGAAGGACTACCGCGACTGCGGCCGGCCGTGTGACACCCATCGCGTCGCCCTCCGCGATCGCGTCGGCGCCGAACTGCCGCTCAAGGCCGACGCCGGCTGTCGCAACACGGTCTTCAACAACCGCGCCCAAACCGGCGCGGAATACGTCGCGCGGTTGATCGAACTCGGGGCGCGGAGTTTCCGCGTCGAGTTCGTCAACGAGGGCGCCGACGAGGTCACGCGCACCTTGACGCGTTACACGCAGCTCATCCGCGGCGAAATCACGGGCGCCGAGCTCTGGCGCGAGTTGAAATTGCTCAACCAACTCGGCGTCACTCGCGGCCAGATGGAAACCGCCCCGCAGTTCATCGCGAAAAAAACGTAGGCGGGTGAAACGCAGTCCGCTCGCGGCGCCTCCCAGCGATCCGGTTCAGGCGCGGCGCCCCTTCACCAAACCCCATAACAAACCCGCGCCCAACACGAGCATCAGGGCTTGGTAGGGATTCTCGCGAATGGCGCGATCGGTGCGGCGGGCCTGATCCGAAATGGCGCGGCTCGCGTTGGAGCAAAATGCGTTGAAGCACGCCCCGACGCTTTCCCGATCCGGCGGCAACTGAGAGCGCAGGAGGGCAACTTGCGGTTCGGCATGATGGCTGGTGGAGTCCCCGAGCATCTGCCCGGCTTCGTCCATCAACTGCGTGATGTCCGCGGTGAGGTCGTCGACTTTGGGATGATGAGACGGAGAGGCGTCGGATCGATCCATGATAGAATGAGAGGTGAAAATGGTTTAGCCGCAGCGGCGGGAAATCCCACCGTGCGGCGCGACCGTCAGAACGCTTAAGCGATTACTGGCTGCTCCGGCGGCCCAGGAGGACGCCGACGAGAAGGCCGGCGGCGAGGGCGATGGCCAGCGACTGATACGGATTTTCGCGAATGGCGGTGTCGGTATACTTGGCTCCAGCGACGACTTTCTTGCGCGCGCCGGCATAGAGATCCGCCACGCGTTCCTGCGCCGCTTCAAAACGGTCGCGCAGAGTGCTGAGGGCGTCTTCCGAATGTTCGACGGTGGTGTCCATCATCTTTTCAGCTTCCGCGACCAGGATGCGGAGCTCGTTGAGAATTTCCTGCGGCTTGGCCGCGGCTTCGGTTCGGTTGTTTTTCATGGAATGGAATGATTGGTGGGGGGAGAAAACGGGCGGGAGACTTAGGTCTTCGAGCCGCGAAACAGGGAGGCAATGAAGAGCACCAGGAAGACGACGAACAGCACTTGGGCGATGGAGGCCGCGGTGCCGGCGACACCGCCGAACCCGAGGATACCGGCGACCAGTGCGATAAGCAAAAATGTGATAGCGTAGCTTAACATGGGAGGGAGGAGTTGAGGGTTGTGAGATGAGGTTTTTTTAACTGCGAGAACCGCGCATCAGGCCGCCACCACCGATGACGGCGGCGACGACCCCACCGATGAGCAACCAGATGGTCTTGTCAGTCGGCGAGCCGGTGAAGAAACGGGAGACGCCCGAGCCAAATGAATCCGAGGCGCTGATCCCGTAGACAATCAGGATGAGGCCGACGACGAGCACTGCGAGTGAGAGGGCTTTGTTCATGGTGAGTTAGAATTTTTATTTCCGCTGTCGACACAGACCCACCATCGCCCGCGCAGTTCGTCCCCAGCCGTGAAATTACGCCGAAGTCGGGTTAATCCCCATGCGCGAAGAAAAATCCGGCTCTCCCTAACGGAATACGCGGCGGCAAAAAAAATGCGGCGCGGCCTGCTGCGAAAAACCGGTGCGGACTAAAAATTCCCTGCGCTTCCCTCGCCTTCGCGTGCGGGCTGAACGGCTGACACGCTCAAATTAATTTCACGCGGATGCGGGAATGAGAATTAATCACGCGGTCCCACGCGACGCGCGCGCGAGGCCAAAAACAAGGCGGGGCCGCTTGCGCGACCCCGCCAGGTCCAGCTTCAACTTAACAGCTCAGCGGGCTAGGCCCGCACGAACTGTCGAGCACCATTGACCAAGCTCGAACGCGCTAGTTCCGCCTCGGGTTGAGAGATATCCGGAGAATTCTTCAGGGCTTTTTGCACGAGAGTTTGGCCGTGGGGGCGGATTTTTCTTGTGTCGAATGCCGTGGCCAAACCCTCTAGGCCTCGCTCCGCGCACTGCCATGCTTCCGCCCGCCCCACCCGTCACTCCCACCGTCCCCCCGGTCGTGCCCAAACTGAGCGTCTTGGAGATCAAGGACGCCCAGTTGATTTTCAGTTCGGTCTGGCAGGATCTCGAGGCGGACTTCGGCCGGGAGAACCTGCGCTTCCCGAAGGAAATCATGCTGCTCGGCGGCGCCCCCGGCGCCGGCAAAGGCACCAATACCGACTTCATCACGAAGGCGCGCGGCCTCACGTGTCAGCCGATCGTCATCAGCGCCCTGCTCGACTCCCCCGAAGCCCGCGCCCTCAAGAACGCCGGTAACATGGTCGGCGATCGCGAAGTGATCGGCCTGCTGCTGCGGCAGTTGCTTCGCGCGGAATATCACGACGGCGTCATCCTCGATGGCTTCCCCCGCACGCACGTGCAGGTCGAATGTTTAAAGCTCCTCGTCGACAAGATGCACGCGCTGCGCCGCGAGTTTTACGGCACGCCGCTTAGCATTCATTTTCGCCAGCCGACGATTCACATCATGGTGCTCTTCGTCGACGAGAAGGAATCGATTGCGCGCCAGCTCAAGCGCGGCCGTGAAACCAAGGCGCACAACGACGAAGTCCGGCGCACCGGCATCGGTGAACTCCTGGAGGACCGACCGACCGACCATGACGAGAAACTCGCGCAGCGCCGCTACCGCGTGTTCAAGGAACAGACGTGGGACGCCCTCCAGTCGCTCAAGGAAATCTTTCACTACCACTTCATCAGCGCGCAGGGCCCGCTCGATGAGGTCGAGCAAAACATCCTCCGGGAGCTCGAATACCAGAGCACGCTCGAGCTCGACCCGCGCACGGTGGATCGCCTCCGCCACGTCCCGGTCGCCAACGAGATTATCGTCCACGCGCGCCAGGAACTGGTAAAACGCCTCGACAGCTACGAATTCGGCCAGCCGGAGTTGTTCGGCCGGGTGGTGGATTTCATCCGCAAGAAAGTCATGCCGATCGTGCAGCGCCACGCCATTTCCGGCGCCGCGCACGTCAATACCGAGGAACCGTTGCTCGAGGATACCACGGCGCTTGCGATGCTCATCGATGTCTTTTCGGAACGCGGCTTCCACGCGGTGGTCGACCTCCACAAGATCGAGGTGCCGGAAAAGTTCGACGTCGCGAGCGGCCAGATCACGTGCCGCGTGAAACGCGTTTACCGCATCCAGATCCGCTTCCCCGGGTCGGAAATTCGCCGCGGTTAGTCGAACCGCAGCGGGAATCGGAGCGCATGTTTCACGTTCGCGGGGAATTTGAAGTGCGGCCCGGGTGTACCGAAGAATGTGAGACCGTCGATGGCCCAGCCGGAGCGTGGGTCCAATCGTTCCAGAGCGGCACCGGCTACCTCGGCACCGATCTCACGCAGATCACACGCACGCGTTGGGCCACCGTCGATCGCTGGACCTCGCGCGCCCGCTCTGCGGCATTTCGCGTGGCGCCCGCCGCGGCTGATGCGGAGCTGGATGCGAGCTGCGCCGAATTGACGACCGCCGAACGCCCACTGGACGAAAGCGGTGAGTGAGTCGGTCCGGCAGCCCAGTCCGCCCTCGTTGGTTCTTGCCCGGTCGCCCTGTTCGCAGCATAGCTCCGTTCCGTTCCCCCCCGGCCCCGGCCGGGTTTCCATGCACCCCCCTCGTATGGCCGCACGGCTTCGTGCGCTGGTAGTTTCCGCGGGGCTCTGCTCGTCGCTTTTTGGCCAGCCCACCAATGCGCGCCTGATCAATATTTCCACGAACGGCCAGGTCGGCGTCGATTTCAACAACATGGTCGGCGGCTTCGTGATCGGCGGGGCGCCGAAGACCGTGCTCATCCGCGCGATCGGCCCTGGCCTTGGTGCGTTCGGCGTGCCCGGCACGCTGCCCGATCCGTTTCTCACGCTGTTCGACGGTGCAAGCAAAGTCATCGCGACAAACGACACGTGGAATGCGGCCGATTTGGCGACGATGACGTCGGTCGGGGCGTTTCCGCTGCCGGCGGGCAGCAAGGACGCCGTCATCGTCACCACGCTCCCGCCGGGCAACTACACCGCGCAAATTTCCGGCCTCGGCAACCCGCCCACCGGCGCGGCCATCCTCGAAGTTTACGATGTGAGCGGCAACGGCCAGCTCATCAACATCGCCACGCGGCTCCAAGTCGGCGGTGCGGCCAATTCTGCGACGGCCGGCTTTGTGGTCAGTCCCGGCAGTGGCACCCGCAAACTCCTCATTCGCGGCATCGGCCCCGCGCTCGGCGCCTTCGGGCTTCCCGGCACGCTGCCCGATCCCAAATTGGAATTGAAGGATGCGAACCAGAACACGCTCGCAACCGCGGTGGCAAACACCGGGGCCACGGTGTTGGCGAGTGCCTCGACTCAGGCGGGCGCGTTTGGTGCGACCGCAGCGGATGCCGCGCTCATTGCGACGGTGGTGCCCGGGAACTACACCGTGCAACTTTCGAGCAACAGCGGCACAGCGTCCGGCATCGCGCTCGTGGAGGTTTACGACGTCACCCATTCCACCGGCACGCCGCCGGGCTTCGGGATGCAGCCCCGCCTTTATCTGGCGAACTTGCGGCCGGCCGCGAATGCGACTGGCTCGTTCGCCTCCGGCTACGCGACCGTCCTCTTCGATCCGAACACCAACATCGGCACGGTCAGCGTTTCGTTTTCGAATCTGACGTCCGCCGAGGTCGCGGGCTATCTGGTGCTGGGCGCGAGTCGCAATTCTGTGTTCAGTCTCGGTCGCGGCCAAGTCGGCGGTGCGACGTGGACGTTGAGTGCGAGCGGTGCGGCTTCCAGCAACGATCTCGTGGCCGCATTGCTGACGGGGCAAGTCGGCGTCGAAATCGACAGCGCGAATTTTCCGGCCGGCGAATTGCTCGGCACGTTGATCCAGTCGGCCGGTTCGCAAACCTTCACGGTGCCGGCTGCGCCGCCGTCGCTGGCGGTGAATGCATTGACCACACCCACTCAAACCGACGCGGCGCGCTTCCTGACGCAAGCGACCTTCGGCCCGACGCTGGCGGACATCACTACACTGATGAGCCGCGGCCTCACGAACTGGATCAACGACCAGATGGCCTTGCCGGCGAGTTCGCATCTGGCCGGATTGCGCGACGACATCACGGCGTTTCCAAATCCGCCGGCCCCGTCGGCCCTGCGCGATTACAAGGCCACCATGCAAAATCGCCAGGCGGCGTGGTGGAAGATCGCCCTAACTGCGCCCGACCAACTGCGCCAGCGGGTCGCGTTCGCGCTCAGTGAGATCCTTGCCATCTCCGACGCGGGCTGCGGACTGCGCTGGGAAGGCCGCGGAAATGCCAAGTATTATGACCTGCTCGTCAACGGGGCGTTCGGGAACTTTCGGCAGTTGCTGGAGGACGTGACGCTGAACCCCAACATGGGGACTTATCTGAGTCATCTCGGAAACCCCAAAGCTGATCCGGCAGCGGGCACGTTGCCCGACGAGAATTACGCCCGGGAAGTTGAGCAACTCTTCAGCATCGGCTTGGTGCAACTTCAACCGGATGGCACGCTGCTGCTCGACTCCAGCGGCCTACCGATTGCGACCTATAATCAAGCCATGGTCACAGAGGCCGCGAAGATTCTCACGGGCTGGTCCTTTCCGGGCTACCGCAGCGGCAATTTCCGCTTCGGGGTGGACACGGCGACCGCCGTGGTCGGAGACGATGATCCCTGGCTCAATCCGATGACCTATTATGATGCGCTGCACGACAAGACGGAAAAACGCATTGTCAGTTTGCAGCAGAAAACGCCCGCATTAGCTGCCGCGACGATCGTGCCGGCGAATCAAACCGGTCCGCAGGATTTGAAGATGCTGCTCGATACGCTCTTCAATCATCCGAACACCGGACCGTTCATCAGCAGGCAACTCATCCAGCGGCTCGTCACCAGCAACCCAAGTTCAGGATATGTTTTCCGAGTCGCCCGAGTTTTTGCCGATGACGGTTCGGGTGTCCGTGGCAATCTCGGCGCCGTCGTCCGCGCGATTCTCACCGACTACGAAGCGCGCTCGCCCGCTGTGCTCGCGAATGTGGGTTTCGGTAAAATCAAAGAACCGTTGCTCCGAGTCTCGGCGCTGCTCCGCGTGCTCAACGCGCGCGCCCCCAACGGACGGTTCATGGACAGTTATTTTTACCCGCGGCCCGACGAACCCACCAATTGGGAGCCGACCGGGGTATTGGCGAGACCGGCGGACTCGCTGGCGCAGGGTGCGCTCCAAGCGCCGAGCGTGTTTAATTTCTTTTCCCCGGACTATTCGACACCCGGTCCCATGGCCGCCGCGGGACTCGTGGCACCCGAGTTGCAGATCACGGATGCCACCCTCGCGATCGGTTTCCCGAATGCGGTGGCGCAATTCCTCTATCGGCCCCTGCCGACGACTGGACCGACGACCCCGCCGACTAACAACGGATTGGCCATTACTCCGCCGTCGCCGTGGCCGTTTCTCGTGATGGATTATTCCGCCCTCACGTCGCTGGTTGCCACACCATCGGCGCTCGTGGATCAGCTCAATCTGCTTTTTTGTAGCAACGGAATGTCGGCCACGGCCCGCGCGAGAATCCTGAGCACGATGCAGTCGCTGGTGGCCAGCACCGATGATGCGGAGAAAATCAAAACCGCGATTTATCTGACGGTCGTCTCGCCGGACAGCGCGCTGCAAAAATAAATTTATGAAACCTGCGCTGCACGGTTCCAGTCGACGCCAGTTTATGCGGCAGGCTTGTTGTGCCGCAGTGGGCTCCACCGGCCTGCTCTCCGCGCTCGCCCAGTTACGGGTGATCGGCGCCGTGGCGGCCGATTCGGCCGCCGTGCGCGCGGCCGCGCTGCCGGGCGACTACAAGGCGCTCGTGTGTCTGTATCTCCAAGGCGGCAACGACGGCAGCAACCTCATCATCCCGTCCGATGCGGCCAGCTATGCCGCTTATGCCAAAACCCGCAGCTTACTGGCGGTCGATCAATCCAAGCTGCTTCCCATTGCTGCGCGAAAATATTCCGATGGTCGCACTTATTCGCTTCATCCGTCGGTGCCGGAGCTGCAGCGCCTGTTCGGCCAGGGCAAAATGGCGTTGCTGGCCAATGTTGGGACGCTGGTTCAGCCCACGACGTTGAACCAATACAAGTCCGGCCTGGGACTGCCGCCGCAACTCTTCGCCCACAACGAGCAATCGACCCAATGGCAGAGCAGTGTTCCTGACCGCCCGTTTCAAACGGGCTGGGGCGGCCGGCTCGCCGACCTCGTCAACGCGTTTAACGCCAGCCACCAGATTTCGATGTCGATCACGCTGGACGGTCAGAATTCTTTTCAAGTCGGCCAGAGCGTGAGCCAGTATGCCGTGAGCGCGGGAGGCGTGTCGTTTTTGAAAGGGAGCGGCCCGACGGCTCAGCTCGCGAACAGCGCGACGCGCATCAACGGCGTAAAAGATTTGGTCAACTCACCCCCCGCCAATCTACTGGGCGCCGCCTTTGCCGGCATCACGCAATCGGCGATCAGTGACGGCGACGTTCTCGGCGGGCTGTTGCAGAGCGCCCCGGCCCTCCGGACCGCCTTCCCGGGGACGCGCACTGGCAGCCAGCTCAAAATGGTGGCGACGCTTATTTCCCTCGCCTCGGCGTTGAATTTGAAACGGCAGGTTTTTTTCTGCCAGCTGCGCGGCTTCGATACTCACGCCGCGCAAGTATCGAGTCACGGCCCGCTCCTCGCAGATTTGAGCGCCGCCCTCGACGCATTCTATAATGCGAACGTCGAACTCGGCGTGGCGAATCAAGTGACGACGTTTACCGCGTCGGATTTCGGCCGCACCTACACCGCGAACAGCGACGGCTCCGACCACGGCTGGGGCAATCATCAACTCATCATGGGCGGCGCCGTCCAGGGCGGTGACATTTACGGCGCGATGCCCAGTCTCGCGATCGGCGGCCCCGACGACACCGGCCAGGGTCGCTGGCTCCCGACCACGAGCGTCGACGAATATAGCGCGACGCTCGCGAGTTGGTTCGGCGTGAGTGCGACCGATCTTTCAACCGTGCTCCCCAACATCGGCCGCTTCGCGAAGCCGAATCTCGGCTTCATGGGCTGAGAATTATCACTCGAACCGTAGCGACTCGATCGGATCGAGGCGCGAGGCTTTCACGGCGGGATAAAGTCCGGCTCCGACGCCGATGATCGTGCATACGATCAAACCGATCGCGGCCCAGTCCCACGGGAAGACGATCGCGGCCTTCATCCACATCGCGAGGCCGTTGCCGGCCGCGACCCCGAGGATGATGCCGGCCACCCCGCCCGCGAGGGAGATCACGACGGCTTCGATCAAAAATTGGGTGAGAATGCTGACGCGGCGCGCGCCGATCGATTTGCGGATGCCGATCTCCTTCGTGCGCTCGGTCACGCTCACGAGCATGATGTTCATGATGCCGACACTGGCCGCCAGCAGCGCAATGCCGCTGATCACGAGCGCCCCGGCGCGCACCGCATCGGCCACTTGCGCAAACGCGGAGATGAGCGAGTCGTTGGAGTAGAGTTCAAAATCATTGTCCTCGTCGGCTTTCAGGCCCCGCACGATGCGCATCGCGGTGACGCCCTTGTCCATGACCTCGTTGTATTGCTGCTGGTTGGGCGCCTCGGTCGCGATGTTGATCGAGACGCTGGCGGAGCCGTAGTCGGACAAGTAGCGCGTGATGGGAACGATGACCATGTTGTCCTGGCTCTGGCCAAACGACGTGCCTTTTTCCGCGAACGTGCCGACGATCGTGTAAGTGCGGCCCCCGAGCTTGACGAGTTTGCCCAGCGGAGACTCGGACGGAAAAAGTTTCTTCACGATGTCCACCCCGAGAATGGTGATGGGGCGGGCCAGATCGATGTCCTCAGCGGTGAAGTTGCGGCCGAGTTCGATCGAATACTGGTTGGCGGCCAGGAAGTGCTCGTTGGTGCCGATCATGTTCAGCCCGGGCTCGGTCTTGCGGTTCAGGTAGGTGGCCTGCAAAGGGCCGTTACGATACGGCGCCTTGAGGCACACGACGTCCGTCACACCCTCCATGAGTTCCTTGTAGCGCATCGCCTGCGCGAGCGTGATGTTGCGGCGCGCGTCGATTTTGCGGCGGTTGTTGCCGTCGTTCGTGATCCCGGTCGGGTATTTGCTGAGTTGGAAAATATTCGAGCCGAGGAAACTCAACCCGCTCTCGATCGAACCGCGCAGGGCGGACACGACGGTCATCACGCCAATGACCGAAAACACGCCGATCGTGATGCCCGCCATGGTGAGCATCGAACGGAGCTTGTTCACGCCCAGCGACTGGAACGCCATCCGGAGAATTTCGTTGAGCAACATGGCGGAAAATTATTCGTAACGCAGCGCGACGACGGGATCGAGGCGCGAGGCGCCCCACGCGGGCGCGAAGCCCGACACGATGCCGGTGATGATGGAGACGATCATGCTGACGACCACGAGGCCGACGGAAAACTCCACGGGCAGCGCGGGCATGGCCTGCTGGAGCACGAGGCAGATGCTGTAGGTCAGTCCGAGTCCGGCGATGCCGCCGATCAGGCTGATGGAGACGGCCTCGATCAAGAATTGGAGGAGAATGGTGAAGCGGCGCGCGCCGAGCGCCTTGCGGGTGCCGATCTCCTTCGTGCGCTCCTTCACGCTCACGAACGTGATGTTCATGATGCCGATGGCGCCGACGAAGAGCGCGAGGCCGGTAATGAACAGGCCCGCCACCGCGATGCCCGACTTGATCGGATCGAGCTGGGCCTTGAACGCCTGCTGCTGGTTGATGGAAAAATTATCACGCTCGGCGGGGAGTTGCGCCCGCACGCGACGCATCGCGCCCAGCAGCTCGTCCGACGCCTGCAAGAGCTGGGTCTTGTCCTTCACCTTCACCCGCAACTGGATTTCCATGCGTGCGCCGTAGTATTTGCGGAGCGCGTTCAACGGGACGATGATTTGGTTGTCGAAACTGAAGAGCCCAAGGAACTCGCCCTGTTTCGCGAGCGTGCCGATGACCGTGAAATGCTGCCCGCGAATATCGACCGTCTGATCGATCGGCGAGCGGTTGGGGAAAAGTTGTTCGGCGACGGTCGAGCCCAGGACCGCAATCTGGCGCCCGCTGTTGGCCTCGACCTCGTTGAACATCCGGCCTGCGATCACCTCCGTCGTCGCGATCCGCGAGTAATCCGCGGTCGTGCCGAGGATCGTCACCCCGCTCACCCGGTTCTCCCCGGCCTTGACGGAGGCGCCGCGGCCGGCCACCGGCACCGCCACTTCGAGGAGTGAATTGGGCGTCTGCTCGATGACGCGGTTGAGCTTGTCGGCGCTCTCGATGCGGATTGGCGGGCGGTTGATGTAGTTCCACCAGTCTTCGACATTGCTCCACGGCCATTTCTGCACGTAAAGGACGTCTTCCCCGAGCATGGCGAGGCTCTTCTGGAAGCCGATGTCGATGCCGTTGATCGCGGTGCCCATGAGGGTGACGGCGACGATGCCGATGATCACGCCGAGGGCCGTGAGGATCGACCGCATGGTGTTGGCGCGGATTTGCGCGAACGCGATACGGAAGGACTCGGTGAACTCGTAGACGAGGCGGGGCATCGGAATTTTTGAGTTCTTATGCTCGAATTCGGGTTTCGGGTTTCGGGTTTTCGATGGCGGCCCTGGCGGCTAATCGCGGGATGGTCAGCGATCGAAAATCGAGAATCAAAAATCCAAAATAAATCAGTCGATCGGGCCGTCGCTCTCGATCAGGCCGTCGCGGAGGCGGACGACGCGGCGGGCGTGGCGGGCGATGTCTTCTTCGTGCGTGACGACGATGATCGTGTTGCCCTGCTCGTAAAGCTGCTCGAACAGCCCCATGATTTCCTCGCCCGTGCGGGAGTCGAGATTGCCGGTCGGCTCGTCGGCGAGGATGATCGAGGGGTTGTTGACGAGCGCGCGCGCGATCGCGACGCGCTGGCGCTGGCCGCCGGAGAGTTCGTTCGGCCGGTGGTGCACGCGGTCGGCGAGGCCGACGTTGGCGAGCGTTTGCATCGCGAGCTCCCGCCGCTTGCCGGACGGGATGCCGGCGTAGATGAGCGGCAGCTCGACGTTGTGCAGCGCATCGGAGCGCGGGAGCAAGTTGAAGGTCTGAAAGACGAAGCCGATCTCGCGGTTCCGGATCTCTGCGAGTTCGTCGTCGATCATCGTCGCGACGTTTTTGCCGGCGAACTCGTAGCGGCCGGCGGTCGGGGTATCGAGACAGCCGAGCATGTTCATCATGGTCGATTTGCCGGAGCCGGACGGGCCCATGATCGCGAGATACTCGTTGCGGTGAATGGTGAGCGACACGCCGCGCAGCGCGTGGATGATTTCCGTGCCCATCTTGTAGAGCTTGGTGACGCCCTCGATGTCGATGACGAGCGGGCCGGGCGGGCGCACGGTGCGAGCGACGGTGGGGCGGGAGGCGGAGGAAAGACTCATGACAGGATTTTTAGATTGGGAGTTTGGATTTTGGATTGACCAATCACCCGGCCACCGGGCGGATCGAGCAATCGTTCCTCGGGTCTTCCGCTTGCCCCCGTTTACTTCTTTTCCTCTTCCTTCTTCGGTTTCTCGATTTGGACGACCATGCCGTCTTTCAGTTTGCGGCTGATGGCGGCGTAGCTGCCGGAGACGACTTCGTCGCCCGCCTTGATGCCCTTTTTGATTTCAATGTGGGAGTTGTCCGCGATGCCGGTCTCGACCGGCACCAACTTCACCTTGTTACCCTCTTTGACGAAGACGCCCTTCTGGAGCTTCTCGCGGTCGCGGCGGGCGGCTTCCTTCTCCGCGGCGGCGTCGAGGGAATTGCCGGACTTGTTTTCGGCGGCCTTGGCCTGCTTCTTTTGAAATTCCTCGGTCGTGAGACCACCCTCAGCCCGGACGGTCACGCTCTGGATCGGGACGGCGATCACTTGGGTGACGGTCTGCGTCTCGATGTCGGTCGTGGCGCTCATGCCCGGGCGGAGCTGCACGTCGCGATCGGTCACGCGGATTTTCACGAGGAAATTGGTGACGTCGCTCGACTGCGCGGACTGCTGCGACTGCGCGCCGGAACCCTGCGCGGAGGAGCTGATTTCGCTGACGGTGCCGGAGAACTTCCGGTTCGGGTAGGCGTCGATGCTGATGACGGCGTGGTCGCCAATCTTCACGTTGACGATGTCGTTCTCGTTGACCTGCACCCGGAGCTCCATGTTGGAGAGGTCGGCCACGCGCATGATTTCCGCCCCGCCGTAGGAACCGGTGCCGGCGACGCGCTCGCCCACCTCGTTGGTGAGAGAGCTGATCGAGCCGTCCATCGACGCGTAGAGGGTGGTCTTGTTCAGCTGATCGCGGGACTGCGAGAGCAAACCCTCGGTGCGGCGGATCTGGGCCAGGGAGTTGTCGTAGTTTGCCTGCGCAATCTCGAGATTCGTGCGGGCCGCCTGAATGTCGGCGTCGGAGATGAGCTTCTTGGTGAAAAGGTCGTCGCTCCGCTTGAGGTCGTCCTGCGCCTTGAAGAGCTGGGCTTTCGACAGGACCGCACTGGACTTGGCGGCCGTGAGGCTGGCCTCCTGCTGGTCGACTTGGGCTTGGTAAAGGTCGGGCTTAATCGTGACGAGGAGGTCACCCTTCTTGACCTTGGCGCCTTCCTTAAACGGCAGCGCGATGATTTCGCCGGAGACTTCGGAGGTGATCTTGACCTCGACCTCGGGATGGACCTTGCCCGTCGCCGTGACGACCTGGGTGATGGTCTTGACGATCGCCTTCTCGGTGGTGACCGCCTGGCCTTGGGCCGACTGCTGCTTGCGCTTGTAAACAGCGAAGCTGAGGCCGCCTACGAGCAAAATGGCGCCGAGCACCCACCACAGGGTCTTGGATTTTTTACGCGGCGCGGTTGCGAGCGCCGCCGCGACGGGTTTGGAGGCAGCAGGAGCTGGGTTCATAGTTGGAGTCAGGGAGGAAGACAAAGCCGTGTTCATGGGAGAGGACTGGGCGGGTTTACGCAAGCCGCCCGTAG
>JBBRLB010000029.1:0-51659 GCA_038231575.1 Opitutales bacterium
AATCTCGTCGAGCACTTGAAGACGAAACTCCGGCTCACGGAAAAATACCGGCACCACAAACCGCGCATCGACCGCGACATATTCTGGCGTCCGATCCCCGGCACGACGTGGCCCGCCGGCTGGGCGGCGCAGGCCGGGGTCGCGTAAGCGCGGTGCGTCGCGCGACTACGGCCGCCTGTTTCCCCGGCCTCACCGCCCGCGCACCCGCCGGCGGTAATCCGACGGCGTGAAACCGATCTCCTGCTTGAAGGCTTTGGAGAAATGAAACACGTCGCAGAAACCGAGCATGTCAGCGATTTCCTTGAGCGAGGACTGGCCGTGGTAAATCGCCGCGCAAGCCCATTCCAGCCGGCGCCGTTTTTGGTAGCGGCCCGGCGATTCACCGGTCAGTTGGACGAACCGCTTGCGAAAATTCTCATAATTTAGACCGACCTGCCCGGCGGTCTCCTGCGGCGAAGCCCAGCCATTGTTTCCGCGTTCGCCCAGCAAGCGCAGACTTTTCTCCAGCCAGGCATCGCGCCCGGCCTGCCGAACATTTTCGGAGTCAGTCGAAATCATTTCGGTGAGAACCTGCAAAAACTTCCCGAGCGCCCGCAGCGGTGCCCCCGCGCGATGCTGCGGCTCGCCCTTGATGACTTCCTGCAGCCGTCGCCGCCAGTAGTCCGGCGAACCCAGCCGCAGCACCGGACGCTCCGGCGCGAGCAGCCCTTGGGCGCGCCAGAGTTGAAACTGCGGACCATCGAACACGACGTAGATCTGCGTCCACTCCCCGCCGCGCGCCGGACCATAGGCATGCGGGATCTCGGGAAACACGAGCACCGCATCGCCCGGCTGCAGTTCGTGATTTGTGCCGCGCGCATCGCAGTAATAGCCCCGACCCTCCACCATCAGCATCAGGGTGAAGTGTCTCAAAATCCGCATGGCCTTCGGATTGATCCCCGCCACATTCACGAGCGATCCAGCGAGCTCGATCTCGCCCATGGGAGTGCGGAGCGGGCTTTGCAGCCAAGGTTGGGCGCGGTATTTCGCGGACGGTGGCATCGGCCCAAAATTTACATCACTTCTCCCACTTCAACCATTTAATGACCACCGGATCTGGTGTAACGTTCGCCCATGCTCTCCACGACCACCCTGCCGCAGCTCTATTCCTTCGGTCATGAGTTGGAGATGGCCGACGACAAAGTCGGCCTCTTGCGCGATTCCAGCGACGCGGCCGACGACTTCGATGAACTGCGCCGGCGCGCGGCCGAGGACGGTTATCTTTATATGCGCGGCTATCTCGATCGCGACCAAGTGCTGGCGGCCCGCGGCAGCCTGACTTCCCGCCTCGCCGAGGCCGGCGTGCTCGACCCGGCATTCCCCACGATCGACGGCGTCTGCAAGCCCGGCGCCGGCTACGTGTTCAAGCCCGAGCTCACCAACGACAATTCTGCGGTGCAAGGGCTGCTCTACTCCGGACGGCTCCCGGAATTTTATCGCCAGTTCTATGGCGAGGATATCCGCCACTACGACTTCACGTGGCTCCGCGCGATCGGACCGGGCAAGGGCACGAACCCCCACTGCGACCTGCCCTACATGGGGCGCGGGACGCACTCACACATGACGTGCTGGGTGCCGTATGGCGACATCTCGTTCACCCTCGGCGGGCTCATGGTGCTCGAGGGCTCGCACAAACGCACCGATTTGCTGAAGCATTACATTTACCGCGACGTGGACACGTTTTGTGAAAACAAACCCAAGGAGGCCGAGGCGGCCAAAGCCGGCAAGTGGGCCTTCACGGGGACTCTCTCACACAACCCGCCGGTCGTGCGCAACAAGTTCGGCGGTCGCTGGCTGACCGCGGAGTTTCGGCCCGGCGACTTCGTCACCTTCGGCATGTTTCTCGTGCACGCCTCGCTCGACAATCGCAGCGCCAACCAGCTCCGCATTTCGAGCGATGCCCGCTATCAACGCGCCAGCGAGCCGATCGACGAGCGCTGGGTCGGCGTCAATCCACCCGGCCACTCCACCGCCGGCAAACGCGGGCGGATTTGCTGAATCAAGATTGTCCTGCTGTGCGCGACGAGGAATCCATTTCGATTCTCGAAACGCTGCGCTCTGCGATAATCCTGCAGGTTTTTTCGCCCCGCGCCGCATGACACGTTAAACCATGGTCGCTCTCCCCACCGTTTCCTCCCCACCCGCAGCAGCAGCCGGCCGGCGCCTCGCCGCGGTGCAGGACATGGCGCGATTGCAGCGCGTGCTATTCGAGGTGGAGCGTGAATTCATTCGCACCGCGACCACGCTCATCTATCGGCTCGGCGAGCCCGAGTTAAAATATCTCCTCTGCCAGCACGTCTGGGAATCCGCCGGCCACGCGCGCTTTCTCCGCGAGCGCGGTCGCGAACTCAACGGTTTCGGCAACGGCGAAAACGTGCGCGACTCCGTCCGGCACATCTTCGCCGAGGCCGTGATGCCCACGGATAGCGACGTCGCGCTCGTCGGTTTCTACACTGTCGCCAAGCCCGCGCTCCTCACCGCCTACCGCCACTACCTCGCTGCCACGCACCACCTCGCCGACTGGCCGTCGCGCAAGCTCGTCGAGGAATTCATCGCCGACGAGGAGCGCCACGCGCGCGAGATGCTTCCGTTTCTCCACCCCTCCGTCGATACCATCGCCTGGTGCGCGCACCTCTCGACCGCGCTCGGCGATCTCGGTGGCTGGCTCGGCGAATCGCCCGCCAGCGCGTTGCCTGCCGACTTCGTCTGGGAGCGCACCCGCCGCTCCTACGCGCATCCACCGACCTGTAGCCGCGGAAAATTTCCCACGTGCTCCAGCGCTTTCAGTGACGATCCCGACGAGACGCCCATCGTCCGCCCCTGGCTCGAAGATCCGAAGACCGACGCGCGCGTCATCCGTCTCATGGTGTATGTGTGGCTGATGATGGAAATGGATGCCGTCGATTATCTCGCCACCATTTTCTACGACACGCCCGACGCGCCCTTCGATCTGCATCACGACATGGCGCGCCATCTCTGGGACGAGTCCCGTCACAGCCAGTTCGGTTACCGCCAGCTGCCCAAGCACGGCGTCGACTTGATGACGCTCGAGCACTCGCTCGATCTCTATAATATTTTGGTGCAGATGCCGCCGCATGAGCGATACGCGATGATGACGATGGAATTCGAGGCTGGCAGTTTTCCGACGAAGGCGCTCGTAATGGACCGCGTGCGCGAGCTCAACGATTTCGAGGCCGACACCCTTCTCGCCTTCGATCGCAACGACGAGCAGAACCACGTGCGCTACGGTCACCACTGGCTCCCGCAAATCATGGCGCTCTGCGGCGAGACCCGTCCCGTCGAGGAATTCGTGAGGGCCACGCGCGAAAAATTTTCCCAAGTCGCCGCGGTGCATGGTGGCCGCACGCCGCATTCGCTCCCGCCCGGCGTGCGTCTCACGGGCAATCGCCTCCGTCAGCTCGCCGGCATTTGCTGAGCCGATGACTGCCCCCGCCCGCACCTACCGCGCCCTGCTTGTCGGCACCGGCGGCATCGGCGATGCGCATGTCCGCGCGGTCGAGGCCAGCCGCGGCCGCGTGCAACTCGTCGCCGCCGTCGATATCGATGAAGCGCGCGTGAAGGCCTTCGGCGCGCGACATCACATCCCCGTCGCCGTCACCGACTACGCCGCCGCGTTGCGCGCTGTGAAGCCGGACCTCGTGTTCATCGCCACACCGCCCGCGCAACACGCGGCGATGAGCGTCGCCGCGATGGAGGCCGGGGCCTGGGTCTTCTGCGAAAAACCGCTTTGCGGTTCGCTCGCCGAGCTCGACCTGATCCAAGCCGCCGAGCAACGCACCGGCTGCTACACCGCGTGCATTTTTCAGATGCGGTTCGCCTCGTCCACTGCGCACCTGCGACGCCTGATCGAGGAGGGCCTGCTCGGCCGCCCACTCGTCGCCGTGTGCCACACGCTCTGGTATCGCGACCCAGCCTATTATGCCGTGCCGTGGCGCGGAAAGTGGGCCACCGAACTCGGCGGCCCGACGATGGGCCTCGGCATCCACGCGATGGATCATCTGCTCCACTTGCTGGGCGACTGGAGCGAAGTGCGGGCGGCGATCGGCACGCTCGACCGCGCGATTGAGGTCGAGGACGTCTCAATGGCCATCGTCCGTTTCGCCAACGGCGCCTACGCCTCCGTCATCAACAGCGCGCTGAGCCCGCGGCAGGAAACCTACCTGCGTTTCGATTTCCAGAAAGCCACCGTCGAGCTCACCCATCTCTACGGCTACACCCGCGACAACTGGCGCTTCACGATCGCGCCGCACGCGCAGGAAGAAGGCAACCTCCTGGAGCAAGCGTGGCAAAGTTTTCCGCCGGAAGTGGGCCCGACGCACGCGGTGCAGCTCGACGCGTTCATCGCCAACCTCGACGCCGGCACCCGGCCGCTCACCTCGGGCGCCGACGCGCGCCGCACACTCGAGTTTCTCACCGCCCTCTATAAATCCGCCTTCACCGGCGAAATCGTCCCGCGCGATTCCATCCGCCCCGGCGATCCGTTTTACGCTTCGCTCCACGGCGGCCGCACGCACCACCGCTGGACGAACGGCTCCGCCCCTCCTTGATTCCCGCCATGAAATCGCTCCGCCTCTTTTTGTTCTGCCTCCTGCTCGCCAGCGCCGCCTCTGCCCAAGACACATTTCCCGGACTCAACGGCATCCTGTCCGACGCCGAAAAAACCCGCGCCGGTCTGGCCCGCCTCACCCCCGATGAAATCGGCGTGATCGACGCCGCACTGATACGTTACTACATGCGCGTCGTCACCGGCCTCAGCGGACTGCCGCCGCCCATGCCCGCGCCCGCGACAGCGAAGCGCAGCGAAGATGCGCCGGGCCTGCTCGCGCGCTTCGGCCTCTCCTCCCTGACGAGCGAAACCGACTGGCGCACCCTGCCGCCGCTGACCGCCCGCTGCACCGGCTGGCAAGGCGCCAACCGCTTCACCCTCGACAACGGGCAAGTTTGGGAAGGCCTCGAACCCATCCCCGTCGAGCTCGCCGGCAAGCCCGTCATCATCGAGGCGCGCCCCATGGGAAATTTCGCACTCAAGCTCGACGACAAAAGCGCCGTCGTCCGCGTCCGGCGAGTGAAATAGTTTTCTCCGGCCGCATGCTTCGACTGCAAAATTCTTCGCTCACGGTTGAGCTGCTCGATCCCCGCGATGGGACCGAGATCGCGCGACAAGGCTGGCGCTACTGCTGGGGCGGCTACATCTGGCAGGTGCATGACGCGAAACTCGGCCCGCTCCTCTCCGGCCCCGAATTTCCGAAACCCGATCCGACGACGTTCAATGGCCAGGGACTGCCCGAATCATTTCGTCATCGTCGGCGCGACGACAACACGCCGTTCACGTGGTCCGGTGCGTCCGGCCTCGCCATCGGCGTCGGCGCCATCGCCGCCAACCCTGGAAAATCCGCCCAAGGCCCCGACTCCGTCGTTGTCACCGAGCCGTGCCGGTGGACTGTCACGCCCTTCGCCGACCACATTATCTTTCAAACGCGGCAGGCCGCCGCCGGTTTTTCCTACGAACTTTCACGCAAGATCGAACTGCGCGATCGCGCCGTGACCTCCTGCACGCAGCTCACCAACACCGGCGATGCGCCGCTCGCGCTCGAGTGGTTCGCGCATCCGTTCTGGGCGCTCACGGAGGGCCGCGCCCGGCTGCAACTCCCCGCCGGCACCACGCTCCCGGAGAATCCCGGCTTCGCGATCGCCGCGGACGGCCAGCTCACGTTCACGCGCGCGTTCACCACCGCCGCGGACAGCCAATTCGCGCTTCTCGCCCTGCCGCGCGACCGCGAACTCACCGTCTCAATCGATCACCCGAGCGGCGATCGCGTGAAATTCTCGACGAGTTTTGTCCCCGACGACTGTCCCGTCTGGGCCAACGCCCACACTGTCTCAGTCGAGCCCTACCTCGCGCTCCGCCTCGCCCCCGGCGAAACCCGCCAGTGGCACGTGCAACACGAGTTCAGCCATGCTTCCGTCGCGACGTCCGCGAGGTAAATTCCATTTTCGCGGAAGCGCCGGGCCGCCATTGCGGGGGCGGAGCCGCGGTCCGGCACGCTACTTTCCCGCCGAGGTTAGCTCCGGCACGACCTCGCCGACCGGCAGAATCCGCGTGCCGCTCCCGCGGTAAACCCACGCGGTCCCGCCGACGATCGTTACGCGGCCGTCGTGCAGCCGGGCGGCCGAGGCGTTTGCGAGTGCGAGGACGGTCTCCGTCGGATTGAAGCGCAGGTAGCCTTTGATTTTTCCGGCGCGCGCATCGTAGTCCGCCTTCGCCGCCGGCAGCGGATGGTGGGGATTGATCACGGCAGGGAAAATGCCGAGCGCCTCACGCGTGGGTATTTCGACCGTCGGAAAATCATTCGTCGTCCCGATGAGCAAGCCCGCGACATTTGCGCCCGCGCTGGAGCCGGCGAACGGCACGCCCGCGAGCACCCGTTCGCGAATCAGCGCGAGCTGGCCCGTGCGATGAAGCTCGGCCAGCACTGCAAACGTCTCGCCGCCGCCGACAAAAATTCCGTCCGCCTTCGCCAGCAGTTCGCGCGCACCCGCCGCGTCCGCGTGATGGACCGAGATCACCTTCATCGGTCCGACGTCGGCAAACGCACGCTGCAGGACCGCCTCCATCTGATCGCGCCCGTCGGGCGGTGTCGCATGGAGCACGAGCGCGAGTTGGCGCACACCCGCAAAATGCACCCGGAGACACCGCAGCACGCTGTCGCGGAAGTGGTCGCCGTTCATCGTCGCACCGCCGACCACGAGCACCGAAGCCTGCGGCGACGTATGAAACTCGGGGGCCGCGACGGCACCGCCGAAACTCAGGCACAGCATCAGAAACGAACGGAGGCGACGGCACATAGGCTTGGATCCTACGGTGCGCGCGGCCGGGCGAACTTCAACGCCGTTTCGCGCACCGGGAAACGTTCATCACGTTTCATTTTGAATTCGCCACCGTCGCGCCAATACTCACCAACGATGCTTCGACCCGCCCTCGCGTTTCTCCTCTTCGTGCTGCCGGCCTTCGCTCGCGACGTGGAGCAAGGCTTCGCCCCGGCCACGTGGCACACCCCGCTCGGCTTGCCCGACGACTGGCACAAGCCGATGGCCGACGATCGCGGCGCGCTGCTCTACGATTTTGGTCCCGGCCCTTACGCCAAGCCCCTCACCATCGTCGAATTCGGCGTGGGCCCCGCGGCCCTCACGCGCGAACGCCAGTGGTTCGAGTCGGCGCGCGTGCCCATCCTCCGCACGACGCTCGCGGGCGGCGGCCAGCGCCTTGAGGTCACGACGCTGGCGGTGCCGCCGGAAAAAATCGCCGACTCCCACACCCGCTTCGCGCGCTACGAACGGCTCGATGGCCTCAGTGGTGCGCTCGGCTGGGCCCAACCGGCCGCGCCGAGCAGTCCGGAATTTCGCAACGTCGCCTGGGGCATCAATCGCCCGATTCGCTACCGCGTGCGCGTCGAACCCGGCGCAAAGAAGCGCGTCGTGTTGGGCTATTGTGAAAGCTACAAGCCGCGGCTCAACGAGCGCGTCGCCGCGATGCGCATCGAGGGCGCCCCCGAACAAATCGCCGATCTCGCGCTCACGGCGGCGCGCAACCTGCCGCAGGTTTTTCTCTTCGAAGCGGCCGACGCCAATCGTGACGGCTGGCTCGACATCACGGTCGAGGCCCCGCAGGGCAAAGATCCCAACCCCGCGCTCGCGCTGATCGCGGTCTATGCGGCCGACGCGAAGTTCACCCGCGAACAGCTGATCGAGGGCGCGAACGCGCCCAGCGATCGGGCGGAGCTCCGCATCGCCTGCGGCACCGAGCAAACGCTGCAGGCGCCGCGCGTCGATGCGATGGAGGCGACGTTTTCTTCCGACCCCGGTGCAACGCCGGAACTCACGGTGCGCACCGGCCGCCAGCTCCGGATCGATGCGAGCGGTGGTCTTGCGTGGGGCGACGCACCCTTTGTGACCACGATTCCCCGCGCGGAGAAAATCGAGTGGGTGAACGATCGTTGGCGGTTGCGGTTTCCGGCGGGCACGACGCGCGCCACGGCGCTTGTGTTTTCCGGACGGCCGCCGGCGACCGCGCCCCCTGCGAGTTTCGACTTCGCCCAGGCCGCCGGCGACGTCGCCCGCGTCTGGCAGCACAGCGACGTGCCGTTTGGCCACCTGACGGTGGGCGACAAGGCCATTCAGCGCCTCGCCGATGCCGCGCTGCGCCACGTCTATCAGGCGCGCGAGCGCCTCAACGGCCAAGGCCAGTTCAACTCGAGTTTCACCCTCTACCGCGGCCTCTGGGAAAGCGACGCGATCTACCTCATTGAACTTGCCGCGATGCTCGGCGACTTCGCGCGCGCCCGCGAATCGCTCGACGTTTTCTTTTCGTTGCAAAACGAGCGCGGCCTGATCGACGAACTGCCGCCGCTCGTGATTTACCGCACGACGCCCGGAGTTTTCTGGGCGCTCGAGCGCTACGCGCGGCTCAGCGGCGACTGGGCGAGCGTCGAGCACCACTGGCCGGCCATCCAGCGCGGCGTGCAGGCGCTGCGCACCGCGCGCGACGCGACCCTCCTCACGCCGGGCGCGGTCAACGCCGGTCTGCTGCCCGCCGCGTTCAACGACGGCGGCCTCGCTGACATCGGCGCGGAGTATTCCTCCATCTATTGGTGCCTCACGGGGCTCCGCGCGACCGCGCGCGCTGGTCGCCAAATCGGCCGCACCGATGACGCGCGCGCGATCGACACGCTGGCGGATGAATTTTTCGCCGCGTTTCAAAAGGCCAGCACCCGCGATCTGCGACAGGATGCGCGGGGCAACTCTTACCTGCCGGTGCGCGTCGGTTTCACCGGCCGCGACGAGCTCCCGCAGCTCGCGCAGTGGGGCGTGATCGAACATCACCTCTTCGGCGAAGGGCTGCCGCTCGACAGCCCGCTGGGGCGCGGTTCGCTCGCGATGCTCGAGGCGACCGAGGTCGAGGGCCTCGTGCCGAGCGTCGGCTGGCTCCGCGAAGGGATCTGGGTCGGATTCAACTCACTCTACGCCCACTGGCCGCTCCTGCTCGGCCGTCACGAAAAAGCCGCGGACCTCCTCTACGCGATCGCCAATCACGCGTCACCCGCCGGCGGCTGGGTCGAGGAGCAATCGTGGAAAAACCTGCCGCCAAAAACCGCCGGCGATCAGCCACACTGCTGGGCGGCGGCGCTGTTTGTCCGCCTCACGATCTCGATGCTCGCGTGCGAGCGCGCCGGCACACTCCACCTGTGCCTCGCAACCCCCGCGGAGTGGCTGCGCCCCGGCAGCGTCAATCAGCTCGACGCGCTGCGCACGACGACGGGGCCGGTTTCACTCACGCTGGCGGTTTCCGCCGACGGCCACTCCGTGACGCTGAACGTTGCGCCTCCCCCCACCGGCGAAATTATTCTCCACACCCAAAGTCTCCAGGCGGCGGGCTTCCGCCTCGAGGGCCGCGCGAGCACCGCCGACACGCTACCGGTTGCTCCCGGCGTGGCGGCGGCGTGGCGCTTTGTTCGCTGACGACGCTCAGCGGCCCACCGCCAACACGCCCTTAAAGACCAACAGCACCACGCCAACCAGCGCCAAGCAGCCCACAAAGCCCACCGTGTCGACCTTGTCCCATTGAGTGAATTCCCAGTTGGAATTTGGAAACAGCTTCAGGTGATCGTAGCGCGTCGGGTTGGCATAGCTCTCCTCTACGGCGCGCGCATCCTCCTCCTGGGTGGGCGCGACTGGCGTCTTCATCCGCACATAGAAGCGCGCGAGCCGCGCCGGATCGGTCCGGGCCGTGAGCAGGCTCATCGCGATGAGAATGATCACCGGCAACAGGAAATCCACGAGGTAGCGCGTCGTCAGCAGATGGGCCGACGTGAAGCCCGCGACATCGAAGCCGAGCAGCGAGAGCAAATAGACTTCGGGCCGGAACAGCCCCTTGCCGGTCTTCGGCGAATTGGGATCTTTCGGATCGACCCGCACCACGCCTTCCTCGAAGAACACCGCCACGGGCTCGATGCGCCGCGGCTTCATGATCGTTTTGCCTTCGGCTGGAGCGAGGCCAGCCGCCACATCCGCGGCGCTGGCGGCAACCGGCACCGTCACGACGCGCTCGCGCGTGAGCAAGGTGAGCGAGGAGGATCGCGCGAGCGACGGAATCGCCGGCACCACGGCGGGCAGCACCGCGATGAGCACCAATGTCGCCAGCACCTGCACGACCACGGCGCGCTGGGTCACCCGCCGCCAGATGAAGAGCGTCGTGATCGGCACCCCCCACACCAGCAGCAGCACGATCGCGAATTTCAAAATCGCCACGATACTGTTCAGGAAAAGTCCCACGAGCACGCCCGCCGCCAGCAGCAGCGGCACCGCGAGTCGCGCGACGATCATGTAGTGGCGCTCGGAGCGTCCGCGCACGAGGGGCTCGTAGAGATTCTTCACGACCAGTCCGGAGAGCACCACCGACTGCGCGCCCAACAGCGCGATTTTCCCCCCGAGAATGCCCGTGATCATCAGGCCGATGAGTCCGACCGGTAGCAGTTCGCGCGTCATGAGGCCCCACGCCTGATCCGGATCGGAGAGGTTGGGGCCGAACAACGCGAACGCCATCAATCCGCTGAAGGCCCACGCGATCGTGATGAAGCGTTTGCTGAACCCGCCGGTGACCGAGCCGAGCCGGGCCGCAAATTCGTTTTTCGCCGAACCGGCGACCGCCATGTTGCCCTGGGTCCCGCCAATGCCGATCATCTGGACGAGGAGCAGCGCGCCGATGGAATACCAGGTGTATTCGCTCGCGGGGTCGCCGCCGAAAAGGTTGAACATCATGGCGGGCACCTTCTCGTGCAGCGCCCCGAGCCCGCCGATTCGCATCAGCCCGAACGGAATCAGGATGGTCGAAATTACCACGACGAGGACCGCTTGAATCGCATCCACCACCGCCGAGGCCTTGAGCCCGCCGAGCATGATGAAGATCGCCACGAGACTCGTGGACACGAGGTAGAACGCGACGGGCTGCAAGTAGGAAACGTAGGGCTGAAGCGCGCCGCGTTTGTAGTAGTCGTTGAGCAGATCGTAGCGGGCCGCCGCGTCACCCGCCAGCGGCGCGGTCTGCCGCTGGGTGCGCAACGCCGTGAATTCATGAAAGTCCGCGACCGACTGCTTTTCCGCCGCGGTGTAGATCGCCGGATCCTTCACCATGAGCGGTTGGAGGGTTTTGAGCGCGACGACATTGCCGCCGGCGATCACGCCGACAATCGCGACCATCAGCATGGTGAGCGCATACAGCGTGGCGAGAAACTGACTGCCAAACCGTTCGTGAAACAGATCGGCCATCGTCGTGAGCCGCACGCGCCGAAACCACACCGCCATGAACCAATAATAAGGCGTGAGGAACAGCGTGATGAGGGCCAGCCACGCCCCGCCCGCACCCTGCCGATAAACCGAACTGGCGGTGGTCGCCGCCTGGCCCGGGTCGGTCATGTTGCCGAAATTCAGAAAAAACTGGAGCCACCGGCCCAGCGACCGGCCGCCCAGAAAGAAGTCCTTCTCCCCTTTAACGCCGTGCGAAAAGATTTTCCCAATCGCGAGGACGACGAGAATGTAGATCAGGAGAATGGTCGCATCGATCCAGTGCAGGCCGAAGAATTTCATGGGGTAAAGGTTCCTATGGGGTGACGGCGTCGGAAATCGTCAGCGAATTGAAATCCAGCACGCGCTTCAGACTCCCGTGCGTCATCGTCAGCTTGCCGCTGCCAACGTCGGCGTGGAGATAGGGACTGGAAAAAAGTTTCCACTCCTTCGCATAGTCGATCGTGCGGCCATCCACGCGCGGGGCGGCGCCATAGGCGCATTCGATCTTTTTTCCGCGGAGCGTGGTGAATTTTACGCTCGGGGTCGGCGTGAGTTTGATCGCCAGCGGCAGCGCGCGGATCGCATTTTTAAAATCCTCCCAGCTCTTGAACTCGCCCGTCGAGGCGGCTTGCACGAGCGTGCCGTTCTGGCGCGGCGGCGAGCGGAGAATTTTTCCACCCTTTTCGTTGGGCCGCCACTCGTAGGCCGCGAGCGGCCGGTAGGCAATGAACGCCCGACCACCCTGCACAAAGATCCAGCCAGAGGTGTCTTCCTCGAGCCGGGCGAGGTCTTTCGAGAAAAAGCCGTTGACGTGCTCGAAGGTCGTGCCCGCCGGGACGTCCGTGAGCGAGACGACGCAATCGTCCGACTGGAAGATTTGTTCGTAGGGCGATCCGCCGAGCAATTTGTCTTCACTGATGTAGGTGGGCTTGCTCTGAAATGTGACCGAGAGCGGCATGTAGTCCGGCATCTCGGTGAAATACATCATCAACTCATCGACGCCATAGTGCGGTTGCACGGAGAAGATCGTGTTGTGCACGCCGCGCGGATCGGGCACGGCCCACGTCACGTCCCACGAGTGCTGCTGGATCGGCTGCAGGAGGCCGCCTTGATCGGAGCCCACGGCGTAGTCGGCGGTGACGTAGCTGGTTTTGTAAACGGGCGCATTGCGCACCTCGCTGTTGCGCCAGCGGTGGCGGGTGCGCTTGCGCTCGAACTCCGTGTAGGGGCCGGCGCGGTCGGTCGCGATGCGGTAGATGACCTCAGGTAACTCGTAATTTTTCGCCGCCGCGACGAAGTAAATGCCCCAGCCGCCATAACTCGCCGTGGGTGGACAATTGCCGAACAAGAGCCAGCCGAAGAACGACGCGAGGCCATTCCATTTTTCGAGCACCGTGGTGTCATCGGTGCGCGCGTGCGCGCCGATGGAGATGCCGTTGAGCGAATCGGCCGCATAATCGGCCATCAGCCAATCGAGCATCATGTGCCCGCGCTGCCGCATCGCCGGATCGGAGGCCCACGAAGTCAGAAACAACATCGGGATCGCATACTCACCGAGGTAGTGCGTGCAGTCGTATTCGCCCTGCCCGATGGTCGTCGCGAGCCCCATCCAGTGAATCAGGTAGTCCTGCGCCTCGCGGAAATTTTCTTGCGAACTTTTCCCCGTGAACCAGCGGTCGCCGGGTTCATTCGGCCAGAGCTGCGCCATCAAGTAGAGCGACGTGTAATACATCGCCCAGTGATTTTCCGTGTCGCCGCGCAGCGGATAATACGTGCGCCACGCTTCACGAATCGCAGCCTTCGCCTCCGGCGTGAGCTGATCGCGGCCGAGATACGAGATGCACACGACGGGAAACATCCAGAACATGTCGCCCGACGGCTTTTTCATCAGTTCCACCAGCCGCTCCGAGCACAGCGCGGCATCTTCGCGCCGCGCCAGCTTCGCGGAGATTTCGGCCAGCCCGACCAGTTGCGGGTCGCTCGGCTTGACCAGGAAGGCACGCCAATTGAGCACCTCGTCGATGCGACTCAGATACGCCGCGCGGCGTTCAGCGGGATCGCTGATCACGCGCGGCAGGGGCGCCGGGCCCGTGAACGACGGTTGCGCACCCGCCGTGGCGGCGAAAAAGAACAATGCGCGGAAGAGGAAAGAGTGAAGGAGTTTCATGTCGGGAAATGCGCGCGGGATTCACTGGTGCGGGACGAAAACGAGATTGTAGACGATCGCCTTTTCGAAAACCAACGGGCGCCACGTGCGGCCGAAATCATCGGAGACATGCACCGGTTTCAGGTAGGGCGCGGCGTAGAGCCGGCCCGGCAAATCCGGATCGGGGCTCACGCACCAGACCTGGCGGTTGGGCAATCCCTCAGTGCGATCGCTCCAGGTGCGCCCGCCATCCTCCGAGACGAGCACGCCCGCCTCCCAGCCGCAGAGCACAAGGCGCTTCGCGTCGTGCACATCGAAGTGGCCGTAGTGCAACGTGTGCGCGGACGACACGCCGGCGATTTCTTGCCACGTGCGTCCGGCATCTTCCGAACGAAACGCTCCGTCGGCCGAAGTCACCGCGAGCATCACTTTGGGATCATGGGGTGATTGACGAAGGTCGTAAGTGACCTTGCTGGTCGCCTGCACGAGCCGCCACGTGCGCGCGCCATCCTCGGAGAGATAAATCCCAAGCTCCGTGCCCGCGAGCACGCGGCCCTTGGTCGCGCGATCGACGATGAGGGCATGGGTGTAGGCCCGGCGGATGCCTTCGTGCGCGCGCTGCCACGTCAGTCCGCGATCATGCGACGCCGCGATACCATCCGGCAGGCCGGCATAGACGTCGTCGGGCGAGTTGAGATCGAACGCGATATCCTTCGGCTCGGTCATCGACCAGTCCGTCACGCGCCGCCACGATTTACCCCGATCCGGCGAACGCAGGATGCCATCGATCGTCGTCTCAATAATCGCCGCGTGATCCCGCGGATCGTGGGTCAGCGAAAACGTCCGGAAATTATTGACGCCGACATGCTCGAAATTCTGCCGGTCGTTCGATCGGTAGAGTCCGCTCTCCGCCGCCACGGCACTGCCCATCACGGAGCCTTGGCCGCTCACGTTGACACACACGTAGAGATCGTGCTTCAGCTCCGCGGCCCGCGCGAGGCAGACGCCCGCGAGGGCAGCGGCAAAAAACCGCAGGGTGTTTCGTTTCGTCATCATAATTTAAAGAGAGTCAGCTGGTGCGCAGGATTTCCCGCACGGCGGCGACGAGCGCGTCGCACTCGGCGGGCGAGTTGAACAGATGCGTGGAGACGCGCACCGCGTTGAGATTCTGCTCGGACACCGGCCGGCAGCGCAGGCGATGCTCGGTGAGCAGGCGCCCGAACAGTTCGTCGTAGCCGACCCGCGGCGTGCGAAACGTGATTATCGACGCGCTGAGTTCCGCCCGCGCCGGCGTGAGGATTTCCACTTCGGGCATGGCCGCGAGGCCCGCGCGCACGCGCGCCACCAGCGTCCGGCCGCGCGCCGCGACGCGCTCGCGGCCGATGCGCTCCTGCGCCTCCGCCGCGGCCGCCAGCGCGACGACGGCCGCCGCGTTGCGCGTGCCATACTCGTGGCGCTGCGCCGTCGGCACGTAGGACAAATCCAACGAGAGGTCAGTCTGATCGCTGGAGTAGGCCCCCACGAGCGACGGCGCGACGGCATCGAGCCGGTCGCGCCGGATAAAGAGCACGCCCGTCTCATGCGGGCCGCCGATCCACTTGTGCCCGCTCGTCGCGAAGGAATCGCAGCCCAGCGCGCGCACCTCGAAGGGAAACATCCCTGCCGACTGCGCGCCGTCGACGTGAAACCAAATCCCGCGCTCGCGGCACAGCTGCGCGATTGCCACGACGGGCAGCACGATGCCCGTCGGCGCGGTCACGTGCGACACCTGCACCACGCGCGTTCGCGGCGTGAGCAGCGCGGCGATGCGCGCGACATTGCCCGCCGCGTCCGTCGGATCGGGTTCGAACATCCGCACGACCACGCCGCGCTGCTTGTGCTGGTTGAGCCACGGAAACGAGCCACCCGGATGCGCGTGCGCATCGAAAATCACCTCGTCGCCCGGCGCGAGTGCGAGGCCCGCGGCGATGATGGCATTGCCCTCGGTCGCATTTCGGACGAAGGAAATTTCCGTCGTCTCGGCCCCGAGAAACCGCGCGAGCACGGTGCGCGCCTCGGCGAAAAGCGCGTGGCCCGTCTCGGATTTTTCCTGCAGGCGGCGCGCGGTTTTTTCGTAAACCTCCAGCACCGGACCCGCCGCCGGGCCAAGCCCGCCGGTGTTGAGATACGCCAGCTCCCGCGTCAGGACATACTGGGTGCGCACGGCCGCCCAAAACGGCTCCGGGTCGCGTTCGGAGAAAACCGGTAACTGCGCCGCCTGCTCCGCCCCGCGGAGGGAAGCGCCGGCGAGCAGCCCCACGGCGCCCGTGCCCAGACGGCGGAGAAAGGATTTGCGATCGAGATTCATGCGTTGGTGAAAGTCAGCCGGTGGTCGAGCCGCAACGTCGCGCCGGCTCGCAGCGTGCGCGTCTGCCCGCGCTGAAATGAAAACGCCGCCAGTGGATTCTTCGCCCGCACAAACCACCGAATCGGCCCGGTGAGATTCTCGAAGCGGATGCGCGTGCGCCGCTGCGACCCGTCGTGTTGGCAGTTCCACTCCATCCACTCGGCCTCGGCCCCGTGCAGCGCCGCCTCGCCCGCGCGCCCGCCCTCCGTCGTGATGCCGCTGCGCGCCTCGCCGTGTTCGTCGAGCAGGTCGCGCGCGCCGCGGAATTGCAGCCCGGTGTAGTGCGAGCCAACCAGACCGCCGAGCGACTCGTAATGGTCGAGCGCGAGGTCGCGGCCCGCGACATTCAACAACTCGCTCGCCCACCGCAGCGACCACTCGCCCTCTCCCGCCGCGGTCAATAATGTCCGCCGTTCGTTGAGCAGTTCGCGTCCCGATTTCGGATCGCACCAGTCGAGGGTTTCTTCGAGCCGTTCGGGGGTGAGCGCATTCCACGTGCGATGGACTTGGGCGCCGTGGTCGGCCCGCCACTGATAGCCGTCAGCCGCGCGATACGAGGGGCCGCCCCAGAAATTCACGCCGTCCACACTCGTCAGCGTGAGGCTCAGCCCATGGTGCCAGGAATGATCGTGCGGTCGGAAATTCGTGAGCGTGTCGCCCGCGAGCGAGCACACGGGATGTGCGTAGGGTCGGGGCGCTTCGTTGGCCGGTGTGGCGGGAGCGTAAACGTAACGCCAGAGTAAGGCACCGCTCGCCGTGGCGACTTCCACGTGCCGATCGGTCGCGTGGTGAAGTTGCAGCGCGGCACTCACGCGAGCGCTCCTGCGGTTGAAAATTTTCCACCGTCGAATTCGCTTTGCTCGCCGGCAGGCAAGCGGACGCGCACGCGGGTCCCCAACGGCGCTTCGACTTCAAGGTGGAATTTATTTTGCTCCACGCGCCAGTCCACCGTCACTTGCCCGCGCGGCGTGCAGACGCGTCCGCGGGCGTGGGTGAGGCCGCAGCAGTGCGGCGCAATCTCGATCGCCGCGAAACCGGGGCGGCGCGGCGTGACTCCGAGCACCCGCGTGTGAAACTCGATCACGGGATGGGCGCTCCAGGCATGGCACAGCGAACGCCAGTAGCTGTTTTCCTCGATAAAGGTCGAGAGTCCATGATCCACCATCTCATGCCACGGGCCGAGAAACTCCGGCATCCGGTCATAGGCGCCGCACATTTCCAGCGCGCGAAATCCCGTGTGCCACCAGAAGAACGAGCCCGGGGCGAGTTTCGCGTCGGTCGGAAAGCGCTCAAGCAGCTTCGCCCGCTCGCGCGCCCCCGCGGCGCCGCACACCACCGCCCACGCGTTGCCATACTGGCTGATCTCCGGCCCGCCCGGCCGATCGAAGTAGAGGCCATCGGACTCGGACCAGAAGCGCGCGTGGAGTTTTCCGCGAAGTGCGGTCGCCTCGGTCGCGAGGGCCTCGGCCTCCGCCACCCGTCCGAGTAACCGGCAAAGATCCGCCACCTCATCGAGCGCGAGAATGTATTGCGCGGAAATAATGCACGTCGCCCCCGCGTCGGCGCCGGGCACGACGCCGCGCGGCCACCACGGGCACCAGTCGGTGATGTTCCAATAAGGGAGTCGCGCCGGCAGCCCATCCTCATCGCCATGGCGGCGAAACCAACCGAGCACCGCCTGCAGACCCGGCAGCAAATCGCGCGCAACTTGAAGATCGCCGGAGCAATACGTGTAGTCGCGCGCGTGCGTGATCCAATGGAGCGACCAGGACGGAATCACCTGCAGCAGCCGCGAGGGATAGCGGCTCTGCGTGAGCCCATCCGGGAGTCGCGACCAGTCGAAATGATAAAGCGATTGCCGGCTCAACCGATAGTCGCCCGAGGTGAGCATCGCGATTTTCGACGTGATCATCGCGTCGCCCGCATACTGCATCTGCTCGTAGTGCGGACAATCGTCGAAGGTCTCGTGCGCGCACAGCCGCATCGTATGCACGCCAATTTGCCAGATGCGGTTCAACCGTTCGTCGGAGCACACGAACTCGCTCGCGATCCGATAGGGATAGGCGGTGAAGCGGTGCCCGATACCGCACAACTCAAGCGGCGCAGTCGCCGTGGTGATTTCGAGCGCCACGTAACGAAACGCCCGCCAGTGGGTGGGCTCGAACACTTCGCCACTCGCGCGGCCCGCCGGCTCCCAGCGATCGCTCCAGCCCGTGACTTCGCCGCGACGATCGAAGGTCCAGCCCTGTGATTCGTCGGCAAAGTGGGACGCGAGATTCGCGAGGGATTGCGGCTGCCCGAGCAACTGAGCGTCGGGCGTGTTCCACGGGAGGCGCAGCGCCTCCGCGTAGATCAGCCGGACCTGCGCGCCGGCGCCGCCGCGCGTTTCGAGGCGCGGGTAGGCAGTCGTCAACCGGCCGACATCGAGCACGAGGCGCACGGATTGCCCCGCCGAAATTTTCACCGGCACCCGCGACGTGACGAGCGAGCGCCAGTTCGTGCCCGCCTCGGCGCCGCCGGGAAGAAACACGTCGGCGAACGGCTCACATGCCCCTTCCTCCAACGCCGGCACCATGCGCTCGACTAGCCCGTAGGGGCTCGTCGGGTCGCGACGATTTTCGAATCGCTCCGCCAGATAGAGCGTGGTGGCCGCAGGCCAGGCGCTCGCGTCGAACTCCGGCTCGGTCCATCCCGCCGGCTCTTCGCTTGAGACCTTGTGATCGAAATATCCGTGGTAGCCCTCGAAGCGCGTGCCGTCGTTTTGAAAACGATGCGCCCGATCCACCGCCACGCGCCAGCCCTCGCCGCCAGTGTCGAGCCGCGCGAGTTCCGCGCCGTCCGCGGCGGTCAGCGAACCTTCGAGTAAAAAGCCGCCGGCATACGTCATCACGGAACACGGCGCGCCGAGTTGGGCCGGCCGGGTGGCGACGCGCGACATGTCGAGCACGAGCGCCGCGAGGACGTTGCGCCCCTTGCAGAGATGCCGCGTGAGATCGTGGCGCTCGTAGAAGTGGTGGTTCACATCGCCCTTCGCCGGACCGCGCGCGACGAGCGTGCCGTTGCAATAGAAGAGAAACCGGCTGTCGGCCGTGAGGCTCACCTCAAGCCGCGCCGCCGGCGCATTCGGCCCCTCGAACGTGCGGCGAAACATCCGCACTTGATAGTGCGAGGGCGTGGCGACGACGGCCGCAGCATGGCTGGCCTCAGCCGACCAAATCCACGAAGCGCGTTGGGTAAAGGGTAATGCGGGCATACGCCGGGCGCGAAGCTGGCATGCGATTCCGCGCGCGGCAACGACGGGAATAAGCTGGCGGGCGGTTGAAATTCAATAACAGTTTTCACGTTTTTTCATTACCCTACATGAAAACCAAACGCCCCATCCCAAAGCTCGTCATGTGCGCCACCACTTGGTCGATGGGTGGCTGGCCGAAAAGAAAGCGCGAATGGTCGCTCACGCAAAAGCTCCATGCGATCAAAGCCGCCGGTTTCGACGGCGTGTGCGCTTACGCGACGCCCGAGCTCGGGGCCGGCGCCGACGCGCTCGGCCTCGTGGTGATGAGCGGCTTCGACTGCCAGCACGTGCCGAAGACGCTCACGCGCCTGCGGGCGCAACGGAAACTCGGGGTGCGCTTCGTCAACATCCAGCTCCTCAATCACGACACGCCGCCCGCCGTTGCCGCCCGCATGGCGGTGAAACTGATCCGCGCTTCGCGCCGGCTCGGCGTCAGCGTCCACATCGAGACGCATCGCGACACGGCGACGGAAACGCCGGAAAAATTCGACGAGCTGGCGCGCCTCTACCGGCGGGCGACCGGCGAACTCCTGCCCGTTACGTGGGATCACTCGCATTTCGCGGTGTCGAAGCACATGATGCCCGCCGACTACTCGGCGCGATTGCTCGCGTGGCCGCAGCTGATCCAGCACTCGCAGATGTTTCATCTCCGGCCGTTTAACAGCCAACACTGCCAGGTCCCCGTCACCAATGGTCGCGGCGCCCTCACGCCGGAGTTTCGCGACTACCTCGCGTTCACCGAGGATCTTTTCGCGCTGTGGCTCGCGGGTCCGCGGCCGGGCGGCGCGCTGTGGGTGTGCCCCGAACTCGGCACGAGCCACGGCTATCACGTCAGCACTGATCCGCACCCGTGGCCCGACGCCGTGCGCGAACGCCGGGAGCTGCTGGGAGCGTGGCGCCGCGCGCTGCGCCGGAGGTCCGGCGCCGGACAAACGCGACGTCAGCCGAAAACAGCTTGACGCGTTTCAGGCGTTTTCATGACTAGTCATGAAAGTTTCAGCTCGCTCCATGCTGATCATCGAAATTGCCAAAAAAGCCCGGGTGTCCCCTGCCACGGTATCGCGCGCCATCAATCAGCCGCAGATCGTCGCTCCGGACAGCCTTGCCCGCATCCGGGCGGTGATGCAGCAGCACAACTACGTGCCGGCACCGGTCAACCGCCGCCGCGGGCCCAAACTCCGCCTCGCCGAACAGCGGCGCATCGGCGTGTGGTTCGTGGGCGGCAAGGCGAATCATTCGAGCCTCAACTGGTTTCAGGATCAGTTGCTGCAAGTGCAATCGGCCGATCCGCGCTATCGCGTCGACCTGCGCGTCATGTTCTCGAGCACGCCCGAAGAGATCCCCGCTGCCGTCCTCAACGAAAAACTCGACGGCCTGATCATTCAGGGCATGGAGCCATCAGCCGCCTGTCTCGCGAAGTTACGCGAGCTGCCGCACGTCTGGTTCATGACGCGGCGCTCCGCCGCCTATGCCGGCGATTACGTCGAACCGGACAACGAGGAAAATGGCCGGATGGCGGCAGACTACCTTTTTGCCAAAGGCCACAAGTCGGTCGCGGTGATCAGCACCGATCCAACCTACAGCGCGATCAGTCGCCGGGTGGATGCGTTTAAAGCCCGGGCCGCCGAACTGCGGCTCCCGATGCGGGCCATTCTGGGCAAATCAAACCCCGGCGTCAGCTATCTCGAGATCGCGCCGCAAAACCGGGAGAGCGACACGCTGGTGCGTGAGCTGATCGTGGGTTCGCCTCGCGCCACCGGCATTTACATTCCCGTCGATCATTTTTGCGGCTCGTTCTTCCGCGCGCTGCGCGAAGCGGGGAAAAAACCCGGCCGCGATTTCGAAGCCATCATCGGCAACTACAATCCCGTGATCTATCACAACCTGGATCACCTGCCGGCCGCCATCGACATCAATCTCCCCACCTTGGTGCGCAAGGTGGTCGATCACTTGATGTGGCGGATCGAAAATCCCGGGACCCCGGGGCGCATCGGCGTCACCGTGTCCCCGTCCCTCGTCGAATCCAAACCCACCAACGGCCACTCCAACGTCTAAATCCACCCCCAATCGCTTTCCCGTCCAGAGTGTCGTTTCGCCGCTCTGGTTTGAAAACTCCCACGCATCCCATGAACACAACATACCCTCCAGCGACCTCGGTCGCTCGTGTCAGAACCTACCTCAGCCTCGGGTTGGCTACTTTGCTGGCCATCCCGGTCAGCTTCGCCCAATCGCCCTCGGACGTCCGCAGTCTGCAGGAAGAAAACGCCGCCCTGCGCCGACGTCTCGCGGAGTTGGAAGGCCGCTCGGCCGCTCCCGCCTCCACCACCCGCCCAGCCACGGCGCCCGCTCCAGCCGTCATGGCGCCGGCCCCGTCCACCTCCATGGACGCGGTCGGGACAGACGTCACCGTCCTGTCGCCCTTCCAAGTCAACACCGACAAGGATTACGGCTACCTGAAGACCAATTCGGTCACCGCCACGCGTATCGGCACCGAGATCCAGCGCACCCCGCTCGGCATCTCGATCATGAGCGCCGATTTTCTGGCGGATACGAATATGCAAAACGTCACGGACCTGTTGCGCTACACCGCGACCGGATCCGGAGATTATAATTTTGCGATGCAGCGCCCGGCCAACTCCGCCACCCCCGTCGGCCAGTTCACCGACCGCGGCTTTCAGATCAATACGCTGATGCGCAACGGCACGCAGCGTTACACCGGGTTCAATCTCGATAACACGGATCGCGTCGAGATCATCAAGGGCCCCGCGGCGCTCTTCTTCGGCCAGGGCTCACCGGGTGGCGTCATCAACTACATCCTGAAGGAGCCGAGTTTCACCCAGATTCCGACGACCGTCACGTATACGACGGGCTCCGATCAGAAGCAGAAATACGTGCTCGATACCAATCAGGCGTTTTCGAGGAAAGCGGCCATCCGCATCGTCGGCTCCTACGAAAACAGCGGCGGCGAGCGCCGATTTGAATACAAGAAGAACAACAATCTCACCGCTGCCATCAAGATTCTGCCGTTCGACAACCAGAAACTCGCGGTGACCTTCCGCGCCGAATGGATGGACAACAAATACAATCAGACGCGCAACCAAGACTGGCTCTATCCCGACGGCTGGTTCCAAGCCTATGCCGCTCCGTCTGCGGCCATCATCGCCGCGGCCGGCCTGAGCGCCAATGCCGATCCGGTCGCCGCTTATCGCGCCCGCGTCTTGAATCCCGGCGGTCAATCCACCTGGGGTAACGACATGCGCATCGCCGCGAATGACTTCACCCTGCCGACCTACACCCGCGTGATCAAGGGTGCCTACTATCTGAACGCGAACAACCAGCGCATCCACGACAAGGCGTTCAACTTCGACGCCCGTGGCGCCCTGAACCACGACACCGTCAACACCACCGATCTCACGATCGAGTCCTCGCCGCTGAGTTGGCTCGATGCGCGCTACGTGCTGACGAGGGATGACAACCGCTACGATTCCATCGAAGGCGTCATCTCCCCTTACGCCGACGGCCGCCGGTTCAATACCAACCCCATCGCTTCGTCGGGTTATTACAAGAAGGTCGACGAGCACCAGTTCGATTTGATCTTCAAGAGCGACATGTTCGGCATGAAGAACAAGGTCCTCGTCGGCGCGATCTTCCGGAAAAACTTCCAGCAGTATAATGCGAACGCCGGCGGCGCCGCGTTCCCCTTCTACGGCACCATCCCTGGCTCCAGCAATCCGCTGACCAACGTCAACGCCGCCGGCGCGCTGCTCGTGCCCGTCGGCTTCCAAAGCAATGTCCCGATCAATCAGGTCCTCCGGGATCGCTTCGGCACTCTGAAGAACGTTCAGCAGGTTTACACCGAGTGGGATCCGGGCGCGGAAATCCAGCCCGACATCAAGCCGCTGACCGTCATCGACCGCACCACGCTGGACGGCTACAAGTCCCAAGACCAAGCCGGTTACATCAACTACCAAGGCCAGGCGTTTAACGACCGCCTCACCGTCATGGCGGGCATTCGCCGTGAGATGCACCGGGACAGCGGCCAGTATCAAGTGAACAACTTCCCGTGGTTCGCTCCTCCGCCGTATGCCTTTGCTGATCCGGTGGCCTATCCGCCGAGCGTCTGGGGTTACGATCCCGGCTATGCGGGTGACATCGACGGCAACTTCTCCCGCATCGCCGGCACTTCGTGGATGGCCGGCGTCTCGTTCGAGATTAAGAAGAACATCAACGTTTACGCCACCACCAGCAAGATCTACAACCGCAACGGTGCAACCAATGCGGGTGGCTACTCCAAGCTCGATGTGCCGGCCTACTACGCGGGCGCGAAAGCTTTCCTCGGCAACGCGCCGTTCGTCTACAATGGCAAGACGATCAACAGCGCGGCCGATCTGACCCAGGCCTTCCATGACATTGGCGCCGATGTGCTCATCCGACCCGAGACCGGCCGCAACGTCGAGGTCGGCCTCAAGACCAGTCTCTGGGATAACAAACTCGTTTCGACGGTCTCGTTCTTCCACATGTATCGTGTCAACCGCCGCATCGACGACACGTCGCGTCAGAACTCCGAACCCCTGAACTTCGCGAACAACTACGTTTACTTCGGCGCGCCGCCGGCGGTGAACAATCCGATCAACCCCGCCACCGGCCTGTCCTACGGCGCGAACTTGGTGGGCCGCCGCCTTCTGCGCTGGCGCACGGTTGGCCAGAAGGACGTCATCGAGGGCGGCGAAGCCGAGGCGATCTGGACCCCGCGCCGGAACTTTCAGATGCTGGTCAACGGTGGCTGGATCTGGACGGCCAAAACGGACAACGCTCCGACGGTCGCCAAGCCGGGTTCTGTCGCCTACGCTGCGTCGTCCCCGCAGGGTAAGGTCGCGAGCGACATCTACTACGGCGCGCGCCTCGAAAACGTGCCCGAGTTCCGCCTGAACTCCGTGAGCAAATACACCTTCGCGGAAGGCTTCAACGGCATGGGCCGTGGCCTCTCCGTCGGTCTCGGCACCCGCTACTCCTCGAAGGTGGTGGTCGCGCGCAACGTGGAATACAATCCGCTGCGCGGCGGGTTCCAAGCGGGAGATTTCCTGATCTTCGACACGAATCTTTCGCTGCCGTGGGAAATCGCCGGCTTCCGGGCCACGACTTCAGTCAACGTGCAAAACCTCCTCGACAAAACTTACTTCGAGGGTGGCAGCACGGTCGCTTCGCCGGGTCGCACGCTGTTCATCATGAATTCACTGCGGTTCTAAACCGCAACTAAGTCTTCACTATTGGGCGGCGACCACTCCGGTCGCCGCCCTTTTTCTTTTCCGCTGACGGCCTCGCTCGCCGGCGAGTCGACAACCGACCGCCGCTACGCCAACACTGTCAGCCCACTCGATGTCGTCCGCCTCATCGCCGTCCGCCGTTCCGCCCCGCGCTCCTGCACCCACCGAGGCTTGGCGCCGCGTCTGCACCTTTTTCGGTTTTGGTGGCGACGAGACTTATTTCCTCACGCGCTGGCTGGTGCTTCGCGCCATCGGCGCGATCTTTGTCGTCGTCTTTGCCGGTATCATCGCCGACCAAGCGGCCCTGATCGGGCCGGGAGGAATTTTTCCTCTCCCGGATTTTTTCACCGAGTGGCGCGGTCGATATCCCAACCCGTTCGAGGCTTTTCTCCGTGCTCCCGGACTTTTCTGGCTGAGCTCCCGCCCCAGCATGATGACCGCCGTCGCTTGGGGCGGGCTCGCGGGAGCCCTCGCTCTCATCCTCAACCTTTGGCCGCGCCTCGCCCTCTTCGCCTGTTGGCTGTGTCTCCTCTCCTTCGTCACCACGTGGCGCGGCTTCACCGCGACGCAGGTGGATCAGCTCATGCTCGAGACGGCGCTGCTCTTCATTCCCTTCGCCCCCGCCGGCCTTCGCCCGCGGCTGGGCCACGCTTCACCGCCCGCGCCCGCCGCCGTGTTTCTCGTCCGCTGGCTGCTCTTCCGCGTGATGTTCGAAAACGGCCTGGTCAAACTCTTCGTCGGCGACGCGCACTGGCTCAACTTCACCGCCCTCGACGTCCTCTACGAGACCAGCCCGTTTCCCACCATTCTGGGTTACTACGATCATCAGTTGCCGCACGCGTGGCACGCGATCGAGGTCGGGTTCACCTATGTCGCGGAGATCGCCGCGCCGCTCGCGGTGCTCTTCGGTGGCCGGCGCGCCCGCTGGTTCGGCTTCATCGTCTGGACGGGATTCCAACTCGGCATCCAGCTCACCAACAATTTCGGCTGGCTCAATACCGCCTCACTCGGACTCGGCCTCCTCCTCCTCGATGATCAAATGATCGCCGCGGCGCTGCACCGTTTCCGGCTTACTCTGCCCGTTGTCCCGCCGTGGTCGTCAGTCAGTTCGCCGCGCTGGCTCCGCTCCGCCGCCATCGGGCACTGCGCGCTGACGCTCTATTTTCTCGCTGTGACCTGCGGCCTTCCCACTGAAGGCGCGCCTTGGGCGGTCGCCCGACCGCTGCGCACGCTCTTCGCCGATTTTCACAGCGCCAACTTTTACACGCTTTTCGGCCGCCTGCTGCCCACCCGCATCGGCGTGGAATTCGAAGGTTCGAACGACGCGGGCCGCTCGTGGCGTGCCTACGAATTTCGCCACCAACCCCAGCGGGAGAATCAGATTAGCCCCTTTCTCGCGCCCCGCTACGACCGTTTCGAAGCGACACTGCAGGTCGAGGCCAACCGCGAGGAACCGTCACCGCTCTTCGCCCACGTCGGCGCCAAACTCCTGGCGCGCAGTCCCGAAGTTCTCGCCCAATTTCGCCGCGATCCATTTCCCGACCGACCGCCCACGTTGGTGCGCTTCCCCGTTTACCATCTGAAGTTCACCAACCTCGCCACGCATCGCGCGACCGGAAACTACTGGATCAAGGAGTTCGTCGCGTTTCACCAACCGCTGCTCTACCGCAACAACCAGGGCGCGATCATCGCTGCCACCACCGCACGGGAGGAATTGCGCGTGCAGGCCACGCAAGGGAATCCCGACACCCAATACCTGCTCGGCGTCGCCTTCGTCCGCGGCGAGGGCGTTGCTCGCAACCTCACCGAAGCCGCACGCTGGTTTCGCCTCGCCGCCGAGCAAGGCGTTGCGGCCGCCCAAGGCCGGCTCGGTTCGCTCTATGCCAGCGGTGAGGGCGTGCCGAAAAACTCCACCGAAGCCGCGCGTTGGTTTCGCGCCGCAGCCGAACAGGGCAATGCTTATGCGCAGTCCAATCTCGCCCTGCTTTACGCTAACGGCGAGGGCGTCCCACGCGACGAGATCGAAGCGCTGGTGTGGTTCAAACTTGCCGCGAGCGGCGGCGATCCCGACGCCGCGAAAAACCAAGTCGTGGCCGCGCAACACGTCGGTCCCGCCGCCGCGGCCCGGGCCGAAGCACGCAGCCGCGCCCTCCATTCCGAAATCGAGGCGCGGCAAAAGAAGCCGTAACGCACCTCGTCACGGCCGCAATCCGCGTCGCACCGGCCGCCCGCGCAGGCGCCGCTCGGCCTCCGCTACATCGGGGACGCTCATCCGCTCCTTCATGCGCTTCACCAACTCCGGCTGATTGGTCCGCACGAGCCGCGATGTCGGGTCATCCCCTTTCGCGCGTGCGCCCGCTTCAAGCAGCAGCGTTAGCCCCGTGACATCGTCGCGCGGCGCAATCCGGTCGAGCGCATGCATCGCACCAAGCGCATAAATCGAAGCCAGATAATCGCGGGCCGCGGCCCGCCGATACCACGCCGCCGCTTGAGCGAAATCGACCGCCGTCCCGAGCCCGTTCTCGTGATAGATCCCCAGAAAATGTTCCGCGGCGACCTCGCCGTCTTTCGCCAGCGCCGCATAGAACGCGAGCGCCTGCGCCGGCGCCGACGGCACGCCCAAGCCGCGCGCGTGCATTTCCGCCAACCGAAATCCCGCGCCGGGAATGCCGGCTTCGTATTGCTGCTGAAAAATCCCGAGGGCCGCGTCGTAGTTTCGATTCGCGAGCGCCGCATTACCCGCCGCCAGTGACACCTCCCCGAGTTCGCCGCGGTCATTCAGCAGCAGCGAAGGCAGATATTCCCCGTCGGGTTCGCGTCGCCAATAATTGCCCGTTTTACGCCAGGTCGCGAAATCGGTGAACGCCATCCGATATCCGCGCATCCGCACCATGGTGGGCCGCTTCCCCTCAAACGGGTCGCGCGCGAACAAAGCGATCACGTTCTTGTTTCCCACCAGCAGGTGCGCCGCCACCGCCGGGAACACCGGGGATTTTCGTCCCACCCAGCCCTCAATCTCCAGGGTCGCCTCGAAGCGGCAGAACCACGGCGCGAGAAAGGGACTGAGCCGATCCACGCGCTGCGGGATGTGGCGGTATTCGTAGGCGCGCCAAGTCCGGCCGCCGTCATTGGATCCTTCGAACTCCACCTGAAACCGCACCGGCTCGAATGTCGCGTAAAGATAGTAGCCGTTGGCGCTGTGAAATTCCTTCGTCAGATCCGCCGGCCACGCGATTACCTTGGGCAGCGCGGCGTGCGGCACACCACACGCATGCGTGAAATAGATCAGCGTGAGATAACAATGTAGTCCGAGCGCCACGCGCAGTCCATATCGCGCCCAGGGCGCGATCGGCCGCGGTGTCCCGTCGCTCCCCGGCGTCGTGAACTTCTGCGCCCGCCGTCGCCCAAGGAGTTTTTCCGCCGCGGCCGCCAGCATTTGATCATCGAGCAGCAGCAGGCCCAAGCCCATCGCCGCCGCGTTGAGCCAGCCAAAGTTGCTCGTGAACTGGATTCCCACTTGCAGGATCACCCAACTCGCAAACGCGATCCATCGTGCCCGCCGTCCACCAAAAACCGCGATCACGGGCGCAATCAGCTCGGCAAAAAATGTCAGCGCGATCTCCCCCAGATGATAAAGGTGCGGCATCTGGTGATCGAGGAAGCCCAAGATCGTCGGAAACGGCGCCGTCTCATACAGCAGGTCCATCGCCGAAAAATCGCGCCAATGCGGGTCGCCCGACGCGATTTTCACGAGGCCGTTTTCGAGCATCACGCGGAGCAGCAGCCAGCGCATCATGAACAGCGCGATCGGGCGCGGCGGAGACTTCAGGCCCAGCCCCGGGCGCAGTCCCGCCGGGGCAAAGGGAATGCACAGCAACGCCGTCTCGAGCATCAGTCCGTCCAGCTGCGCCGGCGAAAACGTCCGCCACGCCGAGGCAAACGAGAGGAACAGCAGCCAACACAGGAACAGCGCCATTCGCGGCCACACGTTCAACACGACCGCGATCGCCGCAACCATCCCGCCCCACGCCAGCGTCGAAATCATCGTCGGGCTCGTGTTGATCCAAAACAAACTCGGCGCCCGGATGAACGCCTCGATCGGATTCGGAACCACTTTCCGCGCCTGATCGAAAAACTCCCGGAGCTGCGCGATGCCATTCGGCGCGAGGATCGCCTGCGCTTCGACGATGATCCCGGCAAAGACGAACAAAAAGACCACCCCCACCGCCCGCAACACGAGCCAGCGCGTCCAAAAAAATGTCGCATCACCCTGCACCCCGGCGAACTCGCTCAATCTTCCACCCACCACCGCCGCAAAACCCCGGCGCGCGCCTCCCAGCTTCGTCTCGATGGGCGCGGGCCCGGCGTTAGGTTTGGTCATGGGGCGAAGGGGCCGTGCGGCGGTGAAACCCTACGGCCCACCCGGACAACGAAAAGCCCATTCGTGCCGGATGAAAAGCGGCGAAATTTTCATGCGCACGGACATTGCTTCGCGGTGGTCCACCCGACCAAGCTTGCTCGTGCAAATCCCTCCGCCGCCCTTCGTCCATCGTGTGCTGTTTTTCGTTATGCTAACGGCCACCCTCAGTGCCGCCGCTGTCACGCCGACGACAACCGCGCTTGCCGGCATCTGGCATTTCGACGCCACGCGCAGCACCGAACTCAGCCCGTGGAAAAGCTACGACCTCACGATTACGATCAGCGGTTCACTCGTCACGCTGGAGCGTAAGCTCGCGTGGGGTCGCCGCGACTACTCCGATCGCTTGGCGCTCGACCTCAACCAGGCGGAAGCCACGGTGCCCAACGAATATTGGCCCGACAACCGCCACCTCGGCGCCTACGTCGGCGACAACAAAACCAAGCGCGTCCGCGCCGCGTGGCTCGACGGCGGCCGCATCCTCCGCCTCAGCAGCGATCTCGTGCTGGAGACCCAGCAAGGACCGCGCGACGTCAACATTCTCAGCGACTACAAAGTTTCCGCCAATGGCGCGCAGCTCACCCTCACCGAACTGCGCAGCACGCGCAACCGCCCGGTCGTTTACGTCTTCACCCGCACTGTCTCCCCATGAAATTTTTTCTCCTCGGCTCATTTCTGGTCATCGGCTTGGCGTCGCACGCCGTCGCGCAACCCGCCCCGCCCAAAGTTCCCCGCGCGCCCGCCTCCGCCACGATCATCCCGCTGTCCGAAAATTGGCGCATGGATGGCGACGTGCCCGTGCACGCGTTGCTCATCTCGCTGCAAGGTCTCGCGAATCGCGACACCCCGCGCGTCTATCTCGAATACCCCACCACCTGGCAGTGGGAAATCGTCCGCCCGCTCGAAGGATTTCTCGAAAAACGCCACGGCATAAAATTTGACCGCCTCGCTCTCGACGACGCTGACACCGCGCTCACGCGGTTCGCCAAGCATGCGAAGGGCTATGTCGTGTGGGATCGCGCCGTGCGCTCGTCACTCATCGTCGCCTTCACCATCAGCGGCGTCGAAGATGCGCTCGTTGTCAGCGCAGATCTCATCCCGCTCGCGGAGAAGCACGGCCTCAAAAAACTCGCCGACCTCCGGGGTCTGTTCGCCGGCAAGCCCGACCACGAAATCTACCAATGGGCCTACGATCGCTACTTCGAGAAATGCTCGCGGGACTACTACGTCATCCTCGGCGGCCACGCTGGCGCCGAGATGCAGCCGGGCATCGCCGACTTCGGCGTGATGCAGCGCGCGTTCTTCACCGATCTGTCGGCGAACCCGAAGCACGCCGAGGAGCTCACGCTCGAAAAGAAAATTTTCGGGCGCCAGAATCCCGCGAGTATCATCCTCGGCTGGCATTCCTACGCGAAGGACACCGAGGGCCAGCACACCACGCTCGTCGGCAACTTCGGGCTCAAGATGGAAGGCCTCCACAATCTCCCGAACGTTTCCTTCACCTGCCAGATCCCGCTCACGCCTGACTTCAAGTTCACCAACAACCATTCCGTCGCACGCGAAGCGAAGCTCACCGCCGAGAAAAAAATCTACGTCGCCGCCGCGGCGACCGACTCGATGGGCATTGGCACGTGGACGAAGCCCGGCCGCGGTAAAATTCCCTATACCTGGCAGGTGCTCATGAACTGGTCGTGGATGAACCCGCCGGCGCTCCAGTTTTTCTACGAGGATAAAACGCCCAACGATTACTTCATCGGCGGCCTTAGCGGCCCCGGCTACATGTATCCCAAGTCGATCCCCGCCGAAAAATTTCCCGCGCTCATGAAGAGTGCGCGCGAAATGATGTCCGTCCTCGATCTCCGCGTGCTCGAGATTATGGACTACTCGGAGGGCAACCGCCACGTTGGCAATACCGACCTGCCGAAGGCCGTCGTCGATCGCTACTACGAGCAATTCCCCGACGTGCTTGGCTTCATCAACGGCTATGGCACCGCGCGCACGTTCGACCTCCGCGACACGCGCCCCTTTCTCAGCTACGACTACTATCTCGACGTCGCGCGGCCCGTCGAGGAAGCCACCGCCGATCTCGAGGAACTCATCCAACTTAATCCCGCTCGTCCCTACTTCCTCCTGATGCACGTCCGCGAATCGAACACCATCGAGAAGGTCGCGCAGATTCTCCACAGCCTGAGCGAGCCGGTCGAAGTCGTCCCGCTCGATGTTTTCCTGAAGCTCGCCGCCAGCGCAAAAACCTACCGCACTCGATACCAACAGCCGTCGGATCCCATCGATCGCAACCCCTGACGCCGGCGCCGCCGCACACCTTACGACGCCGGCGTCGCGCATTTCGGGAACTGAAAGCCGTGCGCGACAATTTCACCGGGTCGGCGACCGTCAAAACCGCAGCGCAAACCCGCGCCGATCTCTGCACTGGCGGGATCGTGCCCACGCTTCCGGTCGTGGGCTCGGCGACTCCCGTCACGGCGATCCCGTATGACGCGTGGAACGATCGCGGCCTCGCGACGATGGCCGTGGGGGTTCAACGCGCGCCCTTGATCGCCGTCAGGCAGGCGGAAACACCAGTTGCACGCGCTGTGCCCGCGCTTCGGCTTCGGTCAGGTCCGCGAGCCCGGGGAGCGGCGCCAGTTCGCCGCCGGTGCGCACGCATTTGTAGCGCGCCTGCCCGAGCGCGGTGAACTCCTCGCGGTCGTGGAATACCGTGGCCGCCGCGGCGCGATCGGGCGCGGCGAGACCCAGCACCAACGGCCCGTGCGCGTAACGATGCTCGCCCGGCTGTCGCGCCGGATTCACCAGCGCCACCGCGCCGAACTTCACCGTGAACTCGATCGCGATCTCGTCTCCGGTCGCGAGCGGCATGCGCACGGCGGCAAACTTCGGCTCACGCGCCACCGGGAGGGGTGTGCCGTTGCGCCCGACCCGGAAGCTCGCGGCGGGACTCCACTCCGGCGCGAAGAAGCGCAGCGTCACGGGCGAAGTGCTCCGGCCACGCACGATCCGGAGTATCACCCGACCCGCGAAGGGATAGTCCGACTCTTGCGTAAAATCGATGTCGCCCTCCGCCAGATGCACCCGCGCCTCGCCGCCAAAATAAAACGGTAGGGTGATCGTGTCGCTGCCGTTGTTCCACCAGCCGTAGCGCGCGGCACTCACGAAACCCTCCGCCGCCCGCATTGAGCAGCACCACGGCGCCTCGAAAAAGCGGAAGGGCGAAAGGAAGCGCTCGCCCTTGGCGCCGACACACACGTCGCAGCCGAAGCCACCGTTCGGCCGCTGCGCGTAAAGAAAACCGTTGTAGAAAATCCGGTGCGCCTCCTCCAGCAGTTCCGCGTCGCCGGTGGCCGACCACAGTTGCACGGCGAGTTGAAACGAGTCGACGATCGCGCACGTCTCGGTCCAGTCGGGTCGGCCGAACCAGTTGTAGTTGGCGTGGTGTTCGGTCTGCGCGTTGTCCCGGTAGAGCCGGAAGCGCTCCCGAACCAGCGAGAGTAGTTCTGGGCGCGGATCGACTTCCTGCCACCAGCGGAAAATACCGCGGAGTGTCGTGAGCGTGGCGTGCGTCTGCGCCCCAATCGCGAGCGGATCGATTTCCCCGTAGCGCGCGATCATCGTTTCAACCAGCGCTCGCAATTCCCGCGACTGCTCGCAGGCGTAGGCCTGGGTGAGTCCATCGAGTGTGAAAAATACGGTGCCAATGTCCGTCGACAGTCCGCGCCAAACCCCCGTCGGCTGCCGCACGGTTAAACCCACGACTTCATTTTTCAGCAATCCCTTGAGCAACGTGTCCGGATAGTGCGCGAACAGCGGCCGCGCCGGCACCATCAGGTGGTGCACGATCGCTCGCACCGCGATGAGCGCGCGCTCATCCTGCCGCCAGAGATAATATTCGCTCAGGCCGCGCAGCAGCGCGTTGTGTCCACCGATTTGGTTTTCGTCCGCCGTGCCCTCCGGGAAAATCTCGCCGATGTAGCCGCGACGGTTCAATGCCTCCGGCAGACGGGTGACAAATTCCTCCAGGTGCGGCGGCACCGTCCGGAACAGTCGCGCGTAAAGCGTGAGCGCGAGCAGCGCGCGCCCGACCCAGTCGCCCGGTGCCTCCTTCACGGTGCTGGCCTTAATCGTCGCCTCAAAATGAAACTCCGGATCGTGCAGCCGACGCAGGTTTTTCTCGGCGCGGTGTCGTAACAAACCCGTCGGTGTGACGGCTTCGAAATCGGCGACGTGCAGCATCGCTTTCATCCTGCGTCCCCGGATCGCAGTGCCAAGTGCAATGACGGCGATCCGCACCAAATCGCGGCGAAATTTTCATGGCGTTTCAGACTGACAGCCCCACCCGGGTGCGGGCACAAATAAGCGTCCCTCCCCCGCTCCGCGCATGCCTGTCACGCAATTCATCGGTCTAGACATTGGCGGCACGAAGTGTGCCGTGGGCGTCGAAACCGCCGACGGCAGTTTCGCCGAGGTCGCCCGTTTCCCGACGCGCGGGCCCGACGAGACCCTCGCGCGCTTCGCGACTGAAATCGAACGTCTGGCGAAAGCTCCCGCACGCGTCATCGGCGTGTCGTGCGGCGGCCCGCTTGACGCGACACGCGGCGTCATCCTCTCACCACCCAATCTTCCCGGCTGGGATGAAATTTGTGTCTGCGAGCGGCTCGATCAAAAATTCGGCGGGCGCTCGCGCTTGATGAACGACGCCAACGCCTGCGCGCTCGCCGAGTGGCAGCAGGGCGCTGGTCGCGGCGTGCAGAACATGATGTTTCTCACGATGGGCACCGGCATGGGTGCGGGCCTGATTCTCGACGGTCGGCTCTACGAGGGCGTCAGCGGTAGCGCCGGTGAAGTCGGCCACCTGCGGCTCGCCGCCGATGGACCCGTGGGCTTCGGTAAGGCCGGATCGTTCGAGGGATTTTGCTCCGGGGGCGGGATCGCCCAGCACGCCCGGGCCCGCGCGAGCGAATTTTCCGGCGAGAGTGCACTCAAAAAACTCTCCGCCGAGAAACTCACCGCCCGCGAGGTCGGGCTCGCCGCCGAGATCGGAGATCCGCTCGCGCTCGCGCTCTGGCGCGAGGTCGGCGAACGCCTCGGCCAGGCCCTCGCCCTCTTCATCGATGTCATCAATCCCGAGCGGATCGTGATCGGCGGAATCTTTCCGCGCTGCGAAAAATTCATCGTCCCCGCGATGTGCGAAGTGATCGCCCGCGAGGCGTTGCCGCCGAGTGCCCGCGCGTGCGCGATCGTCCCGGCGCAACTCGGCGAGGAAATTGGCAGTCGCGCAGCCGTCGCGATCGCCCGGTATTTTGCGAATCAACCCCGTTAGCCAGCTGGCAATTCACCCATGAAAACTACCCGCCGCACGTTTCTGCAGACGACCACGCTCCTCGCCGCGTCCCTCCCCCTCGCCCGCCTCCACCTCGCCGGCGCGGAGCCCGCGTCACCGGCGGCACCGTCCGGCCCTCGCCGCGGCTTGTTTTTCGACGCCAGCGATCTGCCGCGCATTCGCGCGAACACCACGGACCCGCGCTTCGCCGACTACTGGAAATCGCTCGTGACCGCCGACCTCGCAGACGACATTGATTTCATCGAGCACAAGGTCCGCTTCAACAATCACGTCGCCGATATGGCGCGCGTGCGCCAGATCCTCGAGCGCTCGTCGTTCGTCTATGCGGTCAACCACGACGCGCAGCACCTCGCCGTGGCGAAACTCGCAGTGCGAAAACTCCTCGATTATCCGAAGTGGGATTATTTTCTCGAGGGCGGCAAACAGGTCTTCGGCCTGCAGCGCGCCCCCGAAGCGACGATCGCGATGTGTTGCGCACTCGACTGGCTCGGCGACGGGATTAGCGCGACCGAGCGGGCCGACATGGAAAAAGGCATCGCCGAAAAAGGCGCGCCGGCCTGCTACACGACGCTCTACGGCATGAAGTTTCCCGACCGCGTAAAGGGCTGGGGCTTCGATCCGGAAGACGACTATCCCCAGGCGTTTCGCGTCAACCTCGCGCGCTGGCCGCTCATCCTCAACGCCACCAACCTCAAGGTCATTCCGACCGCCGCGCTCGGCATCGCGGCCTGCGCCCTTCACGGCAAACACCCGCAGGCTGAGCAGTGGCTCGACCTCGCGCGGTCGAGCGCAAAGGCGTTCTCGACGATGTTCGGCAGCGACGGCAGCTACGACGAGGGCGTGAGCTATTGGGGCTACACCGCAATGCACTTGGCGATGTTCGCCGAGGTCTTGTGGCGCACGCTCGTCATCGATGACCGCAATCTAATCAATTATCCCGGCACCGTCCGCTACGCGCTCACGCTCACTATGCCGACCGTCGGCACCGGCCTCGTGCCACCGAGCGGCCCGCGCAACCTCGCCGTGCCGACGCTGCGCGCCGAATCGAAAAACGACATCGTCAACTTCAGTGACGCGCTCACCAACTCCGATGTATCGGTCGCCGCCTGGGTCGCGCGCACGCACCACGATCCGCTGTCGCAGTATTTCGTCCGCGAAGTCAGCGAGGCCAAGTTTCCTTTCGCGCTCATCTGGCATGAACCCGCGGCGCCGGCCACGCCGCCCGGGCCCGAACTGCACGATGTGCGACTCTCCAACGATCTCGTCGTGTCGCGCACGGGCTGGAAACCGGAAGACGGCGTGGTCGCGCTGCGCAGCGGCGGCCCCGGCAACCACGAACACGCCGATCGGAATAGCGTCATCTTCAAGGCGCATGGTGAACGACTTTTTCACGATCCCTTTCGCGCCGGCTATTCCTACACGACGGAGCGGTGGAAACTCCGCCTCACGCCGGCGCACACCGCCGTCCTCATCGACGGGAAAGGTCATCAATATCACGACGGCCACGAAGGCACGAATTCATCGTGGGCGTGGGCGCACGTCAGGGATTTCAAGACCGGTCCCGGCTGGATGACGGTGACCAGCGATGCGACGGAGGCCTATCAACTCGTCAACGCCGATGTCGTCCAGGTCGAGCGCACCTTGGTGTTTCTCAAACCCGACGTGCTGCTCATGCTCGATCGCGTCAAATTGAAATCGACGCCGCTGGCGGTGCAGGCGCGTTTTCAAGTCTTCAATGACGACGAAGGCGGGAGTTGTTCGGCGAATGGCGCGGCCTTCGAGATCGTCCGACCCCGCGCTTCGCTGCGTGCCAAAGTAGCCCTCGCCACCGGCCCGGCGTCCGCGAAGACCGGACGCCACGAAATCTCCGCCAGCGAAGGCGTCTTTCCCTTCGTCGAAGTCACGTCCGCCGCCGCCCTCGAACATACCCTGCTCACGGTCAGCACCGCCGCCGCCACGGGCGCCCCGCATGGCGATCTGTCAATCGCGCGCATCGACGGCGGCTGGCGCGTCACGGGCCGCCATGGCGGCATGCGCGTGAACGTTTCACTGGCGGTCACGGGCGACGCACTGCCGCTGGTCACGATCGCATGACGCGCTTCAACACCGTCAACGCAGCCGACTACGCGCTGATCGCCCTCTACTTCGGCATCATCATCTTCGTCGGCTGGTATTCGGCGAAGAAAAACAAGAATACCGACGACTACTTCAAGGGCGGCGGCAAAATCCCGTGGTTTCTCGCGGGCGTGTCGAATTGGGTGTCCGGCTTTTCGGCGTTCATGTTCGTCGCGGCGGCGGGCTTCACCTACCGCAACGGCCTCGGCGCCGCGATCGTGTTCACGTCGGCGACCTGGGCGTATCTGGTCGGCGCATTCTACTTCGCCTCGCGCTGGCGACGCGCGCGGATCAACTCGCCGCTCGAATTTCTCACCCGCCGCTATTCGTCATCGACGACGTATTTCTACTCGGTGACCGCCGTGATCCCTCAGGTCATCCTCATCGGTCAGGGACTCTACATCCTGTGCATCTTCGTCGCCACCGCCCTCGGCTTCGCAGGCGGCACATACATGTTGCTCGGCTTCACGTTCAGCGGGCTCGAGCTCACCATGATCTGCGTCGGCGTCGTGATGATCCTCTACACGGTGATCGGCGGCCTGTGGGCCGCGGTGTTGAGCGACGCGGTGCAGGGCGTGATCATTCTCGTCACCTCGCTGATCATTTTTCCGGTGACGTTTCTACACATGGGCAACGGTGAGGGCCTGCTCGCCGGCCTGTCGCGTCTGTGGCACGAGGCGCCGCCCGGCTTCATCGGCGTGACCGGACAGCCGTCGCAACCGCTGTTCCTCCTCTGCTACGCGATCAATGTCCTGCTCGGCTACAACGTCGCGTGGTGGCAGGTGCAGCGCTACCAGAGCGTGCCGGACGAGCGCGGCGCGCGCAAAATGGCGCTGCTCTGCGCCGGTCTTTCCTTCGTCGGTCCGCTGTTGTGGATTCTGCCGATGATGGGCGCGCGCGTGCTCTTCCCCGACATCGCGACCCTCTGGCCGCAATTCAAAGCGCCGGAAGAAGCATCCTATGTCAGTCTCGCGATGATGCTGCTCCCGCACGGCATGATTGGTTTCGTCGTCGCCGCCATCCTGTCCGCCACGCTCGGCCAGGCGAGCGACGGCTTCAACTGGCTCGCAGCCACGACGACGCGCGACATCTACGTGCCGCTCCGCAAGCGCGCTGGCCTGTCCGTCCCAACCGAAGCCAACCAAATGCGCGTCGCCCAAATCACGATGCTGGTCATCGGCGTGCTCGGAATCGTCGCCGCATTGTTCATCGCGAAGACCGGCGGCGCCTTCGATTTCGGCCTGAAATATTATTCGCTCACCGGCCCCGGTTTCATGATGCCGGTGTTGCTCGGCATGATCTACCGCAAGACGCCCTGGTGGTCGGGGATGGCGTCGAGCGTTGCGGCGTTTGTGGCGGCGTTCGGTTTTATGGCGGCCGACGCTTTTCCGACCCACGTCTATGAGCGCAATATTCTCAGCGCGAGTATCGCCGCCACCCTCGTGTTCGTGATCTCCGCGTTCTTCTATCGCGCCGACGATCCGCGCAGCGCCGAGGCGGAGCGGCTCGACACCGATCTGCGCACGCCCGTGCCGATCGATTCCGACGCGCCCATCGGCGGGCTGCGCGACTACCAGATGCTTGCGACGGTGAGCGTGATCCTCGGAGTTGTGCTCCTCGCCTGCGTGGTGCTGCCATCCTCTCCGCTCGCGTCGCCGATGATTAATGTCGTCGCCAGCGGCCTCCTTTTTGTCATCGGCGGCTTGCTCTGGTGGGCTTCGCGTCCGAAAAAGCAGAGTCGATGAAGACGATGCGGCTTCCCGCGCAACTCTACCAGCAGTTCGACGCCGATCCGTCGCGCCCGGTGCCGGCGGAAACCTATGGCGGCTGGCAAACGGTCGACGTCGAACTCGCGTCGGAGCGCACCGCCCTCGTCGTGATGCACGCGTGGGACTGCGGTGCGCCCCACGAATATCCCGGCTGGCGTCGCGGCGTCGAATACCACGCGCGCGCGGAAGCGATCCTCGCGAATGTTTTCCCGCCCTTGCTGGCCGCGGTCCGCGCTTCGCCTTTGCCGATTTTCCACGTGGTCGGTGGAGGCCAGGATTACTACTCGCTTCTTCCCGGTCATCAGCGCGCCGTCCGTCTCGCCGGCAAGTCGTCCGCGCCGACACCCGTCACCAAAGATCCCGCTCTCGATCAGTTGCGACGCATCCGCACCGCTCAGGGATTTCCTGGCGCGCACAACTCCGCCGATATCGCTGCGGGTCTTACTCGACTCGATTTCGCACCGACAGCCCGGCCCGTAGGTGATGAAGGCATCGCGGAGAACGCCGCTCAACTGTCCGCGCTCTGTCGCGAGTGCGGCATCAATCACCTCATCTACGTCGGGTTCGCGATCAACTGGTGCCTCCTGATGTCGCCCGGCGGCATGGTCGATATGGCGCGGCACGGCTGCCTCTGTTCAACGATTCGCGAGGCGGTCACCGCGGTGGAGAATCGCGAGACCGCGCGCGAAGAACGCGAAAAGCAGCAGGCGTTGTGGCGCGTCGCGCTGGAGTTTGGTTTCGTGTTTGCGCTCGAAGATTTTTTGGGGGCGTTGTCGAATCTCTCGTCCCCCTCCCGATGAATCCGTCCGCATCGTCACTCGCGCTTCACGGCGGCCCGAAAGCCGTCACCGCGCTGCGCACCACGCCGCGGCGCTGGGGACGCGAAGAACTGGAGCGACTCACCGCGATGGTCGAGCAGCCATCGCTCTTTTATTGGAATGGACCGCAGACGAACGCGCTACTCGCCGAATTTCGCCGCACCTATCCGCTCAAGTGGTGCATGCCGTGTTCGTCCGGCTCGGCCTCGTTGCACATCGCGGTCGCGGCGCTGCGGCTGCCGCCGGGCTCGGAAGTCATCACGTCGCCGGTCACGGACATGGGCTCGGTCATCGGGATCCTTTATCAGCAGTGCGTGCCGGTGTTCGCCGACATCGATCCGCACAGCTACAATCTCGATCCCGCCGCTGTGCGCCGCCGCATCACGCCGAAGACGCGCGCGATCATGGTCGTCCATCTCGCGGGCAACCCCAGTGACATGGACGCGCTCATGGCAATCGCGCGCGAGCACCACCTCGCGGTGATCGAGGACTGCGCGCAGTCGTGGGGCGCGTGTTATCGTGGCAAACCCGTCGGACTTTTTGGGACACTCGCGTGCTACTCGCTCAACGAGTATAAACACATCAGCAGTGGCGACGGCGGCATTGTCGGCACCAACAATGAAAGCATCGGCCCGTCGCTCACCAAATGGGGCGATAAGCACTACGACCGCATCGCCGGCGGGAGGAACCCCGAAACGCTTTCACCGAACTACCGGATCAGTGAACCCCAGTCCGCCATCGCCGCCGCGCAGATGGTAAAGCTCCCGGAAATCGTGGCGACCCACATCCGTCTCGGCTCGCGGCTGCTCGGACGGTTGCGCGAACTCGCGCTGCCCGGCGTCGTGTTGCCGGCGGTGGATCCGCGCGACACGCATAGCTTTTGGTTCGTGCTGCTGCGGCTCGAACTCGCACGCTTCCGCGGCACGCGCGAGGAACTGGTCGCCGCGCTCGGGGCCGAAGGCGCGCACGCGGTAGCCGGCTACATTCCGAAGCCGGTCTATCGTTATCCGCTGTTTCAAAATCACGATTTTTTCGGCGGGGGCTGGCCGCTGCGCGATGCCGGTCTTACCACGATGGACTATCGCACCGTTTCGTGTCCCGTCGCCGAAGCGATGCTCGCCGACGGTGTGTCGCTGCCGATCAGCCCGACGATGTCCGATGAGTTTATCGAACAGACGGCCGACGCGCTCGAAAAAGTCGCGCGCCACTTCGCCGCCTAACCGCCGAGAAATTTCGCGAGATTGCCGGAAGCGATCGGCCTGATGATTGGCGCACTCAAACCGGACGCCGCCAGTTTCGCCCCGGAAGCCGCCGTGATGAAGAACGGCGTATGCGATCCAAATACGAGCTGCTGCGCGGATACACGGGCGAGCACGTGGCGTACGGTATCGTGCCACTCGACGAACGAGAGATCAGCGAGCAGGTGCGAATGCTTCGCCGCCAGCGCGAAAAGCTCGGTGCGCGTCAACCCGCACGCGAGGATGCGCGACGTCGGATGCTGAAGCAAAAAGCGATCGAGATCGGCCACCGGCACGCCTTTCAGGTGCACGGCGTGGAATTCGTGGCGCTCGTCGATCAAGCGCACCTGCACGATGAGGCGGAGCCGGCGGCGCTGCAGTTCCTGCGCGAATTCGTGCATCACGCGGGCGCGCAGCCGGAAGTTATGGTAATTCGGCAGCACGCGCACGGCCCGCACGCGCGGGTCGACCGCGCAGACGGCGAGTTCCTCGCGCCAGTTGGCCAGCGCGGGATTGATCACCGGCACGGGCACCAACGCTGTCATGCCACGCGTCGTGCGCAGTAGTTCGCGATTCGCCGGGCCGGGCGCGGGCGCGAAGACGGCGTCAAGCGGCGAAACGAAGGCACGCCGGATGCCGTGGCGGCGCAGGTGCGCGGTAAGCGTGCGCGGGGTGTGCGCGGGAAGAAACGCGAACGGCCAGCGCCCGGTCCAAGTGTTGGCGTCGAAGAAATTCACGGGAGCCGGAGCAGAGCGCGCGCGTTGTCGCGCAGGATTTTTTTCTTTGTGGCGGGATCGAGGCACGCGCCGGTGATCCGCGCGAGTGCGACGCCGAAATCACGGATAGGCGCATCGGAGCCATAGAGGACGCGCTCCGCGCCAAGTTCGGCGACGGCGAATTCGACGATGCCCTCCTCGGGTGCGGCCCCGGAAGTATCGATAACGAGGTTGTCGCACGCCTTCACCGCGAGCACGCCGCGCACGCCGCAGCCGGTGAGGTGCGCCATGATGATCCGCACGTTCGGAAAACGCCGCGCGAGCGTCGCCGCATCCGCTGGATCGGTGTGATAACTGCGCTGCCGGATTTTCGTCATGCTCCACGCATGCTGGAGGACGACGAGGCCGTATCGCTCGGCGTCGGCCATCACGGGCGTCATGCATGCATCGCGAGCGTTGTTGGCGATTTCCAGTTTGATGCCACGAAACCCGCGCGCGACGCAGCGCTCGACCTCGCGCCGAACTGCACGTTCGCCCAGCGTGGGGTTGAGATAACAGAAACCGGTCACGAACCCGCGGTGCCGCGCCGTCAACCAGGCGGTGTCGTCGTTGATGCGGCGAATTTGCGCGGCGCTCGGGATGCGTCCGTGCGCGAGCACATCGCCGAGCGCGACAACATGCTCGATGCCATGCGCGCGCGCCCGGGCGAGCAGTTGGGCCGCGCCGGTTCGGCCGCGGTGGTCCTCGCGCAGCATGGGATGAGTGTGGACGTCGATCGCGCGCATGAAAGTTTCAGAGGATTGCGCTGGCTTTCCTGAAGGTGTGCGAGGGATAACGGAGTGACAAGAGCGTTCCCCGTTTGCCATCGCGAGCCCCCAACGCGGGCGTGGTGATCCATCTGACTACGTTCAGAGGGATTGCTTCGTCGCTTCGCTCGGCGCAATCATAAGAGCGGAAGCCACCCCCTAATTTCCAATGACTCCCGAGCCTGCCACCGATCGCGCCATCGAGCTCATGCTGTCCGCGCCAACGCCCGGTGCCCTCGCCACGGTGCGCCGGCTCGACGGTGATTTCATGGTGCTGGGGGTCGGCGGAAAAATGGGCACGTCGCTTGCGGTTATGCTGCGGCGCGCGCTCGATGCCGCAGGTAAAAAATCCACGACGGTCTATGGCGTGTCACGTTTCCGCCGGCCCGAGGCGCGCGTGGACCTGGAGCAGTTCGGCGTGAAGACCCTGGCGTGCGACCTCACTCAATTCGCCGACGTGAGGGCGCTGCCCGAAGTCGCCAATGTCCATTATCTCGCCGGACAGAAATTCGGCACGGACGCGGCGCCGGGCGAGACCTGGCTGCAAAACGTGGTCGTGCCGGCGCTCGTCGCGCCGCAGTTCCGCAGCTCACGCCTCGTGATTTTCTCGACAGGCTGCGTCTATCCCCTGGTGCCGACGAACGGTCCGGGTGCAAACGAAGCGACGCCGGTTGCCTTCCTTGGCGAATACGCGAGCACCTGCGTGGGCCGCGAGCGGGTGTTCGCGCACATGGCGGGGGCGTTCGGCACGCGACAACTGATGTTTCGGCTGAACTATTCCGTCGAACTGCGCTACGGCGTGCTCGTGGACATCGCGATGAAGGTTTCCCGCGGCGAGCCGATCGACCTTGCGATGGGCTGGCTCAATTGCATCTGGCAGGGCGATGCCTGCGCCCGCGCCATTCAATGCCTCGAGCACACCGCCAACCCGCCGCGCCTCCTCAACATCACCGGGGCGGAAAAACTCCCCGTGCGCACGCTCGCGGAGGAATTCGGCCGCCGGCTCGGTCGCACACCCGTCCTCACCGGCACGGAGGCACCGACCGCGTGGCTCGCCGACGCACGCGAATCACTCGCGTTGTTCGGCCCACCGACGATATCGCCCGATGAAATGATCGCGCGCATCTCCGACCATGTGCGGGCCGGCGGTCGGCTGCTCGGCAAACCCACCCACTTCGAGTCCCGCAGCGGAAATTTCTGAACCAGCATGGATCTCCGCCGCCATCTCCTCGCCGGCCACGTCATCCCCGCGCACCCGCTGGCGCTCGACGAGCGGCGCCATTTTTCCGAAAAACACCAGCGGGCGCTCACGCGCTACTATCTCGCGGCGGGCGCGGGGGGGCTCGCGGTGGGTGTGCATTCGACGCAGTTCGAAATCCGCGAACCGAAACACGATCTTCTCCGGCCCGTGCTCGCGCTCGCCGCGGAAACCACCGCCGCCGAGCTGCGGCGCGCGCCGCGCGATGTCGCGTTGATCGCGGGCGTCTGCGGCCGGACCCGGCAGGCCGCGATTGAAGCGGAACTCGCGCGCGGCCTCGGTTACCACGCGGCGTTGGTCAGCATGGCGGCGTTCAAGACCGAGCCGGAGGCGGAGATCATCGCGCACGTTTCCGCGATCGCGGAGATTATGCCGATCGTTGGATTTTATCTGCAACCCGCCGTCGGTGGGCGCGCGTTGAGTTTTGCGTTCTGGCGACGGTTCGCGGAAATTCCCGCGGTCGTCGCGATCAAGATCGCGCCGTTCACCCGCTACCAGACGCTCGATGTCGTGCGCGCCGTCGCCCTCACGGGCCGCGATGACATCGCACTCTACACCGGCAACGACGACACCATCGTCGCCGATTTGCTCACGCCGTTTCCCGGAATCGGTGGCGGGCCGAAACACGCGCGGCGCATGGTCGGCGGCTTGCTCGGTCACTGGGGCGTATGGACGCACGCCGCGGTGGGGCTCTTTCACGAGGCGCAACTCGCCGCGGGCCGCGCCCATCTTGACACCGCGTGGCTCACGCGCGCCGCCGCGGTCACCGACATGAACGCCGCGGTCTTCGATGCCGCCCATCATTTCAGCGGCTGCATTCCCGGCATCCTCGAGGTGCTGCGGCGGCAGGGACTCGTCGCCACGAACCACTGCCTCAATCCCCGCGAAGTGCTCTCGCCCGGCCAGGCCGCCGAGCTCACGCGCGTAAGCCACGCCTATCCCGAGTTGATCGACGACGAGTTTGTCGCGGCGCACCGCGACGCCTGGTTGCGTTGAACCATGCCCGCCCTGCCGTCGCCGCAATCCTGCGAGGAGCTGCTCGCGCAGCTGGTGTCGTTCGACACGGTGAACCCGCAGTGCGGTGGATCGATCGGCGGGGAAGCCGCGCTCGCCGCGCATCTCGAAACGCTCGCGCGCGGCTGGGGCCTCGCGACACGACGTTGTCCCGTGGACGAGCACCGCTTCAATCTCCTCATCACCTGCGAAGTCGCGCCGGACCGCGAGTGGCTGTTGTTCGAAAGTCATCTCGACACCGTGAGCACGGTCGGGATGACCATCGCTCCCTTCACGCTGCGCGCCGACAGCGACCGGCTCTACGGCCGCGGGACGTGCGACACGAAAGGCTCGGGCGCGGCCATGCTCTGGGCGCTGCGCGAATACGTGCGCGCCGCCCAACGGCCACGCAACGCGGGCGTGATTTTCTCGGTGGACGAGGAGGCGCGGATGAGCGGCGCGCAGGCGTTTGCCGCGGGCGAGCTGCGCGAATTCAAAAACCTCCGCGGCATCGTCGTCGGCGAGCCCACGCTACTCCGCCCCGTCGTCGCGCACAACGGCGCGCTCCGCTGGCGCAGCATCACGCGGGGACTCGCCGCGCACTCGGCGGACCCGGCGAAGGGCCGGTCCGCCATCCGGGCGATGCTGAGCGTCGTCGCGGCGCTGGAGGAAAAATTTATTCCCCTCGCCCGCCGCGAATTCCCCCTCACCGGCCGCGCCGCCGCGAGCATCAACGTCATTCACGGCGGCACCGCGGTGAACATTATTCCGGACTACTGCGAAATCATCTGCGATCGCCGCCTCGTGCCCGGTGAAATCGCCGCGCACGTGCTGGCCGAACGCGACGCTGCGCTCGCCGGGCTTCCCGTTGAGCATGACCAACACTCTCTCGCCCCTCCCTTGCAGCCGGGAAATTCCACCGTGCTCCACGCGTGGATGCGGACGGCCTTCGCCGCTGCCGGCCTCGACGGCACGGCGGTTGGCGTCGCTTACGCCACCAACGCGAGCCACTACGATGCCGCGGGCGCACCCGTGCTCGTGCTCGGTCCCGGCGATATCGCGCAGGCGCACACGAAGGACGAATGGCTTGACCGCCACGCACTGGCCGCTGCGACCGGCCTCTATCTCGCACTCCTTCAGCTTCCTTGAACCCGATACCTCAATCCATTTCCTTCTCGCTCGAAATGCGTCCAGCCCGACCCGCGCTGCGGCGCGATGGTGCCGCGCACGTCCCGCTCCGCAACGCGTTCTCCGATTGTCGAGGCGCCCGGTCGTCGTGGGAAGAGATGCCCGCGCGCCCCATCGCGCGCTTCGCCGCCGAAGGCATCCGCGTCTCCCGCGCGGATGCGGCCCGGCGGATCAGGCCCAAGGATCAAACAGCACCTTGATCGCCTCCTGTTGCCGCAGCAGTTCCACGCCTTCGGCATATCGATGCAGCGGCAGCGTGTGGGTGACGAGTGGCGCGAGCCGCAAGCTTCCCGCGTTGACCAGAGCGAGGGCGGTTTCCGCCGCGGCGCGATTGTGGTCGCCATAGCCGATCAGCATCACCCCCGGCCCCCACATGTGGCGCGGGGCATAACGCACCTCATCCCGGAGCACACCGAAAAGCGCTACGGCCTCCCGCGTGCGGTCCAGCAGAAACTCGACCGAGTCCACCCGGCCGGTGCAATCCAAGGTGTAATCCAAGGCCGCGCCGTCGCGCCGGCCCGCGGGCCAAGCGATCGCGCTCGGAGCCACCGCCCGCTCGGCTCCAAGCGTGAGGGCCAGCGTGCGCCGTGCCGCCACCGGATCGATCCCGACTACTTTGGCGGCGCCGTGCGCCCGGGCCAGTTGCACGGCGACCAGACCGGCTGGGCCGAGCCCGGCTACGCCCACACTGCGGCCGGTCAGGTCACCGACCGCCATTAGCCGCTGAAAGGAAACTTCCACACACATCGCCAGCTCCAGCGACGCGATCTCCGCTGGTTGCAATGTGTGCGGCACGGCCAGCAGGTCCGACTCGGCGAAGGTGTTGTATTCACCGTAAAATCCCACGCGCGGTTTGCCGGTGTCCCGCCACGCCGCCACCCGTTGTCCGACGTGAAACTGGGTGGTGTCCGGTCCGAGGGCCACGATTTCCCCCATCGCCTCGTGACCGGGCTGTCCGGGAAGATACGGATAAACCAGCGTCTGGCCGGGAAACATCGGCTGCCCATCGAAAAGATGCAGGTCCCAATGCGGACAGGTCGTCACGCCGATCACGCGGATCAACACTTCGCCGGGTCCGGGCACCGGCACCGGCACTTCCTGCCACAACGCGGTGCGCGGTGCCGCGAGCCGAAGCTGTTTCATCGTGCCGAGATTTTTCACGCCGGCCCTCCGCCCGCCGCCGGCCAGTCGAGCACCACGCCCAGCACGTGCTCGCGCTTGCTTTCGATCAAAGCCCAGGCGGCCGCCGCCTCGGCGACCGGAAAGCGGTGAGTGATCAGCGAACACGTTTCAATCCGACCGGTGCGGATCCATTCCATCGTGGCGTCGAGCCGTTCGCGCGTGATCCCGGCGACCAAGTCAAAGGCCAGTTCTCGAAAACGGTAGCGCTGCAGCTCGATCGTGTCCTCGGTACCGTAGAATCCCGCCGACACCACTGTGCCGCCGTGGGCCATCACCGGCAGATACTCCGCATAGAAATTCGTGTCGCCGACCGTATCAACGAGCACCTGCACGGGAACGTCGGTCAGCGCTTTCAACGCCGTCACCCCGGAACCGGCGGGGACCTGCAGCGTCTCGCCCGCGCCGCCGGCGCGAAACGCCGCCAGCCGGCTCTCATGCCGTCCGGTCATTACCACCCGCGCCCCGCGCGCGCGCAGCGTCTGCCCGGTCCATTGGCCGACAAGGCCGTCTCCGATCACCACCGCGAGCTGTCCCGGCACCAGCCGCGGGCGGGTGCCGCAGTTGTAGCCGACTTGGGCGAGCACCAAGCCGGCGTAAGCCACCGGGTCGGCGCCCTCCGGCAGCTTGTGCACAAAGTGCGCCGCGCAGACTGACGGCGAGATGTGCCCGGCGTGCCGATCAAACATCCCCTCCACCTGGCTCATCACGGCAAAAACCATGTCGCCCACGGCCAGCCCGCGCACCGCCGCACCAACCTGCATCACGCGTCCGACTTTCTGGTAACCGGCGATGAGGGGAAACGGACTCGGGTCACCCGCCCGCCACGTCGTGTCCCCCGCGGTGCGTTCGCCGCGCAAAAAGGAGCCCTCGGTGCCATTGCTGATCCATGAATGCCAGACCTCAATCACCAGATCGGCCGGGCCGGGCTCGGGACATTCGACGGGGAGGTAGTGGACTTGGTTTTGCGCGGTGAAGACGACAGCGTGAGCGTGCATGCAGTGCGACCTCTGGTATGGGCTCGCCGGCCTCGGGTCAATCCATGGCGCCGCCCACCGAAAATATTCATCGTTTCAGCGTCCGCCGCGCAAGAGGTGCGGGTCAATCCGCACTACGGTTTGCGGGAGATAATGTTCGTCCGCCGACGAGATCTTTTGTCCAGTAAACGTTACCGCTGCGCGCTTGATGCAAGGCGAAGAGTCACAACCTTTCACTCCACCCATGCCCTATCGCCGCTCCATCTCCACCCTGGGTTGCCCGGACTATTCGTTGGAAGAGACGCTCGCGCTCGCGCGGCGCCACGCACTCGATGCCGTGGAACTGCGGGCACTCACCCACACGATCGACCTGCCTTCGGTGCTGGCGGCCGCCTACGGCACGCCGACCGCTCTTGCGGCGCGGATGAAAAGCGCCCCGGTGCCAATCGTGTCGCTCGACACCTCGCTGAAGCTCGCCGTGAACTCGGCCGCAGACCGCGCGGACTTCCTGAAATTTCTGCCGTGGGCTGAGGCGGTCGGCGTCCCGTGGCTGCGCGTCTTCGACGGCGGCCACGCGGCGGATCCGGCCACGCACCAGTCGATGGCGGACACGGTGGCCTGGTGGCGCGCCGAGAAAAAAACGCACAACTGGCGCGCCGAGATCATGGTGGAGACGCACGACGCGCTCTGCACCACCGCCGCCATCCGCCAGTTCTTGGAACTGGCGCCCGGCACCGCGATTCTCTGGGACACTCAACACACCTGGAAAAACGGCGGAGAAGATCCCGTCGCCACGTGGCGGGCGATTCAGCCGCACGTCGTGCATGTCCACGTGAAGGACAGCATCAGCGTGCCGAGTGCGAAGCATCCGTTCACCTACGTGCTGCCCGGCGAAGGCGAGTTTCCCATGGCGCCGTTGCACGCGGTGCTGTCGACGGAATTTACCGGGGCTGTCAGCCTCGAATGGGAAAAACTCTGGCATCCCTATCTCGCTCCGCTCGACGACGCCCTGACCGCCGCCGCGAAACGCCATTGGTGGTGACCCCGATCTTACCGGCGATTCTCGGGCAGCAGGAGCCCGCGCTTGAGGAGAAAATCCTGCACCCGTTTCTCGGCGCGATCGTGCCACGCGGGAATTTGCTTGAGGAATCCATGATCGCCGCCGGGCACCGTGACGAGTTCGCAGACATTTCCTCCCGCCCTGAGCCGATCGCGCAGCGCGACGGACTCGCGGAACGGCACCGTCCGATCCGCGTCGCCATGAAAAGCCAGCACGGGCGGCATGACCCCATCGAGGTGATGCAGCGGAGACAACGCAGTCGCCTGATCGCCGAAGCGCAGCGGCGTGTAGCCGGTTTCGGGCGACGTGTCGGACACCGCGCTGAAAAGCAGGAGCGCGGCGGGCTGGGCCCGAGGCGCCTCCCGCGGATCGGAGCCGGGTGGCGTGGCCGTGATCGCCGTCCACAACGCGAGGTGGCCGCCGGAGGACTCACCGCCGACGATAATTTTATTTGAAGCGACGCCGAGTTCCGCCGCGTGATCCTGCACCCAGTGCAGAGCCGCGCGGCTATCCGCGACGGCCGCGAGCGGCGATGTGTTGAACCGTTCCTTGGTTCGATAATCCGGCATGATCCCCACCATGCCGTGCTCCACCGCAAACTTCGCCCACTCCGCCGATCGCTCCGGCGTGCCATGAGTCCAGCCGCCGCCAAAGAAAAACACCAACACCGTTCGCTGATCCCGCGCGAACCAGCCGGCGGGCTTCACCACGAAAAGTCTCAGAGGTTCAGGAGTCGTTGCCCGGTAGATAATGGTCTCCGCGTCAGCCAAGAGCGGGATCGGCTCCGCCGCCCGTGCGGCCACCGCTGCAAATCCCGCCACAAAAATTCCCCCGAGGGCCACGCGCCGGAGCATCGGATTAGATTAGCCCTTGCCCGCTTCCTCATTGCTCACCGGCTTGAAGTTGGGCCGGCCGTAGCGCTGCGTGGGCGGCCGGCCGTAAGGGTTGTGCTTGAACTCATCCACGCCGCGGCAGAGGTAAATTTTGAAGTTCGGGTTGACCGCCAGATCGTTTTTCACGTTCGTGCCGGAGTAGCGCATCGTGAGCCCCGCGCGGCGGCGGTCGGACGGATTCGCCGGTGAGCCATGGATGGCGCGATCATCGTGCAGCGAGCACTCGCCGGCTGTCAGGCGAAACTGGATCGCGTTGTCCGCGCTAAAGTCGGAGCCGTCCTCGAGTTCGAGGGTGAGCACCGAACTGGTTTCTTTGGAGCGACGGTGCTTGATCACGCCGCCCTTGTGCGAGCCGGGCAGCAGCTTCATGCCGCCGTTGACTTCGTCCACGTCGTCGAAGGCCAGCCAGACGGTGACGGAATTGTGCGGCGCCATCGGCCAATAATAAGAATCTTGATGCCAGCCCACCGTTGCGAGCGAGTGAGGTTCCTTGATAAAGAAGTTGCTCGCCCAGCAATAGAAGTTCGGCCCGAGAATGCCTTCGACGAGGTCGAGGATCTTCGGGTTCATCGCGATTTCGTAGAGATAGGTGCTCGCCTCGTGCCACTCGCGAATGTCCTTGCTGGTCTCACCGGGCTGGAGGAACGCGAGCAGGTGCGGTAGCTCGGCGTTGATCCGCGCCATCTCCTCGCGCGTGTAGATCGGCGGCAGGCCGAGCAGGTAGCCGTTTTCGTGATAGAAATTCTGCTGCGCGGCCGTGAGTTTATAGGACGTGTTCATTGTGGAATCAACGGCCCAGGTATTTGTCGCGACCGAGCACAAGGGCTTCCATCTTCCGGTCGGCGATGGAACGCTTGAGCATCCAGAAGCCGCAGTCGGGGTGCACCCAGCGCACGCGGCCGGGACCAACTTTTCTTTCCACGGCCTCGATCCGCGCGGCGACCTCGTCGGCCGTCTCGATGTGATTGACCTTGATGTCGATCACGCCGACGCCGAGGGCGATTTTTTTGTCGATGTGCTTGAGCGCCTCGAGGTCCGCGACGGGACGGTGGGCGAGTTCGAGCACGAGATGATCCGTGTGCAGCGCGTTGAGGAACGTGAGGAGTTTCTGCCAGTTGCCCTTCTGGATCGTCTGGCCGCCGTAGTTGCCAAAACAGAAATGCACCGCGCGCTCCGTGCTCTGACCGATCGCGTCGAGCACGAGGTTCATCGACGACGCCGCCAGCGGGCCGTCGGCAGGGTTGCCGGGAATATTGGCCTCGTCCACCTGAAGGCATGCCGCCGGGAGGCCGGGCATCTGCGCCGCGAGGACCTCGCCCAGCGCCATCGTGAGTTTTTCGAAGCTCCCGTAGTGATGATCGAGGAGTGTGCGCGCGAGCATGTAGGGACTCGTGACGGTGAACTTAAAAGCCCCGCCCGCCACCGATGCGGCACGCTGACAGTCGGTGAGCAGGTTGAGCGAACCTTCGCCCAGCGGGCCGGTGACGACGCCAGCCGGTTTGCGGCGGAAGCCCATCGGAGAGTGGCGTGTGAATTCCTCCGCGATGGAGCGACCGACGACGGACGAGATGCCCGCCATAGGACGGATGAAATATTCGATCATCCCGTTCGTGTCCGGATGGTTCACGTCGAAGCGGTAAAGTTCACCGTCCGTCGGCAGATCGATGCCTGCCTGCCGCTGGATGTCGAAAACGACACGAGTCGCATCGATCACCGCTTGCTCGCTGGGCAGAGCCGCGAGCCAGTCCGGCACCGGATAGGAGCCGACGGTGGTCGTGAGAATCCGCGGCGGCTTCGGCACGCGCGCCGCAGCAACGGGGGCCGATTTGACGGACGGCGCGCGCAGGCCGGTGGCCGCTGCGACGGTTCGGACCGATTTGCGAGAGCGCGTTGAGCTGGCGGTGGAATCAGAGGGGCAGGAGGTGCACATGGTTTTGAGATGGGGATTATGGATTCGCGCCGACGAACCGCCAGCGCCGAAATTATTTTTGAAAGGGGTGGCCTGGCGTGTCACCCGGCAGCATCGGCCCGCCCACTCCTGCGCGAGGCGGATTGAGCGGCACTGCGCGCGGACCGGAGGATCGTGCGGTGCACAAAGGAAAGGTGGGGCATCTCCAGCGACCGCGACCCGGCCCCAAAAAACGAGGAATTACCTGAGGATTTGGTGATTATTGCCGTCACAAGAATTCGGCGCAGAGGCCCCACTATTACGCAATTATTTCTACCGTTTAATTCTCCAAATCGAAAATAAGTGCCCCGTGGGGGCACTAATTAATACCGGCGAAATGAGGTGGACCCCGAAAACTGGACAGGAGGGATCGTTAAATCCAAACCCAAGAAAGAACGATCCACATGTCGAAGAAACGTCGCCAGCATAACCCTGAGTTC
>JBBRLB010000030.1:0-51580 GCA_038231575.1 Opitutales bacterium
ACCTGAATCCGGCGGCTCTCGCGGTTTTTCACGTTGGCCACGACCTCGAGGCGGCCGTCGCTGAGCATGCGTTCCTGCAGGCCCGTGCACGTGACGGAATATTGCGCGGGCTGATCGAGGAGCACGAACTTGTCGGTGTTCTCGAGGGTAAACTTGGTGGTCTCGAGTGGCGCGAAAGGGCCCGGCTCCGTCGCAACGCATCCGGCAGAAAGCGCCGCGGCGCCGAGCGACAGGGCGAGAAAAATGGATTTCGAATTCATGGGCAGCAGGTGGTCAGGTGACAGGTGGGACTCGGCGTCAGCCTTTTTGTTCGCTCAAAATAATCACGGTGTCGCCGGCAGGATCGGCGACGGTAATGGCCACGCGGCGCGTGAGATCCTCGATGGCGTGGCCGTCGGCGTCAAAGAACTGGAGGAGCGCGGGATGCTCGCCGGGCGGCAGGCGCAGCGCGCCAAAGCTGAGGTATTGCGGGAGGTTATCCCACGTGCGCGTGTCGGCGCGCGTCTCGGTGGCGGCGGCGAAAATCTTGCTGGCCATGCCCAGCACCCCGAGCCCGATCGCCAGGTTTTCATTGCCCTGATCTTTTTCGGTTTCGGTCACGACGTGCTGGCGGCCGCGCTCGTCCGTGACCACGCGCTTCCTTTCCTTGTAAACGTTGTCCGCCGCGATGGCCGAGCCCGCGAGCGCGAAGTCACCCGCGACATCGGTGTTGCGCTTGAAGACCGCCTTGTTGCCGAGGATGTGATCCATCACGCGGCCGCCGCGCGTCAGCGCCTGAAAATTCAGGTTATCCCACGGGGTGAAGTGCAGGTCTTGCTCCGGGAAGGAGAGCGCGGCGGAGCGCACGCGCGAGGGCGCGAGCTGAAATTTCAACTGCTCGCCATACTGGCCGGCGGCGACCTTGCGCGGGCCCGGGCCGAATTCCAGAAACACCAGCACGTTGGCCGCCGAATCGTAGGCTGGGAGCGCGTGCTTCGCGATTTTCTCCGCGCGGGCCCGGGCGTCGCTGCCGTCGGCGGCGAGTTTCGTCGAGACGAGCCCGTCGAGATAGTCGAGCAGCACGTAGTCGCTTTGGTAGGTCTTATCCTCGGCGTCGGCGTCGATGAACTCCGCCGACCGGAAACAGGCGCGCGCGTTGTCGGGCTGGCCGTCGCGCCAGTAAAGGAGGCCGCGATAATAAAACGCCATCACGCGCTCGTAGGGCTCGCCGATGAAGGTTTTTTGGCGCTCCGCGGTGAAGAGCCCGCGCGCGCGTTTCGCTGCCTCGTCCGGCCCCGAAATTACGCCGCCGATGCGCCGGAGGGCGTCGTCGAGTTGCTGCTTCGCCTCGTCGAAATTTCCCGCGCGCATGGCGGCCGCGGCGAGGCGATATTCGACGAGCACGCGATCGCGGTCCGGGACATTTGCGAGACGCGCGTCGCCGCCCGCAACTGGCGGACGCGCGGCCGGCCTGTCCGCGAGCTGCACGCAGCCGGCCCCAAGGCTCAGCGCGGTGGCCGCAAGCAGGATTTTGAGGCGATCGCTCATGGGTTAGCGGTTAATTGTAATGGGTTATTTCGGAGCCGCGCGAGACGCGGCTCCGGCCACGGCGCAACGCGCCACCGCGTTCACCCACCCAAAATTTTACCGATACGCGGCGTCCTCGAGGCCCTGCTTTTTGATTTCGTAAGAATCCTCCCAGACGATCTCGCTGGTGCGCGCGCTGATGAGCTGGAAGCTGTAGAGGATGTAGTCGCCCGTGCCCTGCGAGGTGCGGGTGGTCAGGCCGCCGAGCTTGCCGGTCAGGAAGAAATCAGCGCCCTTGAACTCGACGACATTCGGATCGCTGCTCGCCGTCACCTGGCCGGAACGCTTGAGATCGCGCTCGCGCTCGAGGACTTTCATGCGATCGCGCGCGAGAAAGGTCACGCGATCGATGGCGTGCTTGTTGAGCTCGATGCGGATGCGATCGGTGAAGAGATCCTTGTTGATCGGGAACCGGGTGTCGTTGACCACGGGATCAATCACGATGACCGGCTTGACCGTGGTGCGCGCGATCTGCGGGATGCCGAGGATGCTGCGCGCCATCTTGTCGGTGACCACGACGAGGTCCTGCGACTCGACGCCGGTGCCGGCGACAAAGCCGCGCTCGTCGGGACGCATCTCGGTGACGGGCACGCCCGACGGATTTTTCACGCCTTGCGTGGTTTCGCAGCCCGTAAACAGGGCCGCAGCTCCGGCAGCGCCGGCGAGCAAAAGGAAACGGGAGGAGGTCTTCATGGTGGATCGAAAAAGAGGAACTGGAAATTTCTCGCGCGCCCGAAAGCGGCTCAGCGGCCGAACAGCGAATTGGCCTGCGCCATCGGCGACGCGGTGCCGTAGTAATTATTGATGATGGTCACCTGCTGCGGAGCGGTCACCGCGGGTGCCGCCTGAATGACGGTGGGCTGCGGCGCCGGCATCGTGATGGCGCGCGGATAAATATAATCGTAGCCACTGTCGTAGCCGCGATCGTAGCCGTAATTGGCGTCAAGGACGGAGCCGAGCAACCAACCCGCCCCCGCGCCCCATGCGGCGCCGCGCCAGCCGTTGTGCCGCCAATTGCCGCCGCGGTTGTGGCCAATGACGCCACCGGCCAGTGCGCCGAGCCAAACACCGTCGCGCGCGTAGCCGCCCCCGTCGTAGCTGCCGCCGCGATTCGCTCCGCGGTAACCGTCGCGGTAAACGTAGCCGCTGCGTCCCGCCACCGGGCCGACCTCATGGCCGGAAGCATTGCGATCCGCTGCGGCGCCGATGAGCGCCCCCACGCCCGCGCCAATCGCGGCACCCTGCCAGCCGTTGTGCGAGAGCGACCCACTGTTGTGACCGATGACGGCACCAGCGATGCCGCCGAGCAGCGCGCCATTGGCGGCGCGCGGACCGAAGATTTGCGCCCGGGCAGGCACCAGCGCCAACAAGCCGAGAGCGAGCGAGAAGAGTGTTTTCATGGTAGTCAGGAGAACGTGTGCGACACCGCTCCGCGCGCAAGGTTTCCGGGAAACCAGCGGCCAGCACCGCCCCCGCCCTTACTTCGCCATCACCGCATCGCCCGGGTGGGCCAGGGCGGGGTTCTTTTGACGGAGCCGCGACGTAAACTTGTCCATGTAAATATAGATCACCGGCGTGATGTAGAGCGTGAGCAACTGCGACACGACCAGCCCGCCCACGACCGCGAGGCCTAGCGGCCGGCGCGAATCGGCGCCAGCGCCCAGGCCGAACGCAATCGGAACCGCACCGGCGAGGGCGGCGAAGGTCGTCATCATGATGGGGCGGAAACGGACGATGCAGGCCTCGAAGATCGCCTGCTCGGCGTTGAACGCGTGGCCGTCCTCGCGCTCTTTCGCGATCGCGAAGTCGATCATCATGATCGCGTTTTTCTTCACGATGCCGACGAGCAAAATCACGCCGACATAGCCCATGATGTTCAACTCCTGCTGGAAGGCCCAGAGCGTAAACAGCGCACCAAAACTCGCGGCGGGCAGGCCCGAAAGAATGGTCAGCGGGTGGATGAAATCCTCGTAGAGCACGCCGAGCACAATGTAGATGACGACGATGGCGAGCAGCAGGAGCAGGCCCATGCCTTTCGACGACGCCGCGAAGGCCTGCGCCGAGCCCACGAAACTGTAGCTGACGGTCGCGGGTAGCTCCGCGCGCGCGAGTTTTTCGATCGCCGCCGTGGCGTCGCCCAGCGAGACGCCGGGCTTCAGGTTGAACGAAATCGTCACCGCCGGAATCTGGCCGAGGTGGTTCACCGTGAGCGGGCCGACATCGCGTCGGAGCACGGCGACCGCATCGAGCGGGACGAGTTTGCCGCTGCGCGAGCGCACGTAAATGAGCGCCAGCGCGGAGGCATCGCGCTGAAATTCCTGCGCCACCTCCATCACGACGAAATACTGATTCGTCGGCGTGTAGATCGTGGACACCTGGCGCGTGCCGAAGGCGCTGTAGAGCGCATCCTCGATTTGCGCGGGCGTGATGCCGAGCGTGGCGGCGCGATCGCGGTTGATCTCCACGTGGAGCTGCGGACTCGTGATTTGGAGATCGGAGTTGACGTCGACGAGCTGCGGGAGCGCGCGGAATTTTTTCTCCATCGCGTCGGACACGCCGTAAAGTTCGCGGAGGTCGCTGCCGGTGAGGGTGAATTGATAGAGCGCCTTCGTGAGCTGGCCGCCGATGCGGATCGACGGTGGCACCTGCGGATAGACGCGCAGGCCGGGGACGACGGAAAGTTTTTCCCGGAGATCCGCCACGATCGCGCCGATGGGCGGGCGCTCGCCCCGCGGCTTCAGGCGCATGAACATGCGGCCTTGATTGGAATTGGCGCTGACCGCCCCCGTCGGGCTCGCGCCCATCGACGACATGAACGCCGCGACATACGGCTGCTGGGCGAGAATCGCCGCGGCCGCCTGCTGGTGCCGCACCATTTCATCGAACGAAATATCCTGGGCCGCCTCCATCATCACGAGCACGATGCCCGTGTCATCGGTCGGGATGAAGCCCTGCGGCAGCCGCTTGCCGACCACCACGGTCAGCACCGCCATCAGCACGGCGACGCCAATCACGCCGATGCGATGGCGCAGCGCGGCGCGGAGGGTGCGCTCGTAGAATCCTTTCAGGCCCTCGAACCCCCGCTCGGTCCAGCCGTAGATCTTGCCGTGCAGTTTCAAATCGTGCGACACCGCGGCGCCGTTCAAAAACCGGCTGCACAACATCGGCGTCAGCGTCAACGACACGACGCCCGAGACGAGAATCGCCGCCGTGATTGTGACCGCGAACTCGTGGAGCAGCCGCCCGAGGATGCCGCCCATGAACATCAGCGGGATGAACACCGCCACGAGCGAGATCGTCATCGACAGGATGGTGAAGCCGATTTCACGCGAGCCCTTGAACGCCGCTTCGCGCACCGGCATGCCGGCCTCGACGTGCCGCACGATGTTTTCCAGCATCACGATCGCGTCGTCGACGACGAAGCCGACCGAGAGGGTGAGCGCGAGCAGCGAGAGATTGTCGAGCGAGTAGCCGCAAAAATACATCACGACAAACGTGCCGAGCAGCGCGAGCGGGATGGCGACGGCGGGAATCAGGGTGGCCGCCAGCGCGCGCAGAAAGATGAAAATCACGAGCACCACGAGCGAGATCGCGAGCAGGAGGGTCATCTGCACGTCGTGCACCGAATCGCGCACGGGCTCGGAGGCGTCGCGCATGATCGACAGCGTGATCGCCTGGGGCAGTTGCTTCGCGAAGACCGGGAGCAGGGCCTTCACGCGCCCGATCACCTCGACGGTGTTTACGCCGGGCTGCTTCTGCACGATGAGCATGATCGTGCGCGACGAATCCATTTTTTCGTTTTTCCGCTCGAAAAACCAGCTCGCGACCCGCGCGTCCTGCACGCTGTCGATCACCTGGGCGACTTCGCCGAGGCGGACGGGCGCGCCGTTGCGGTAGGCGACGGCGATGTTCGCAAACTCGCCGGCGTTGGCCAGCTGGCCGCTCGCGAGGATTTGCACGGACTGGCGGTTGCCATCGAGGACGCCCGTCGGCTGGTTGACGTTGTGCTGCGCGAGCGCGGTGCGCACTTCGTCGAGCGTGATGCCGCGGCTGGCAAGCAGCTTGGGATCGAGCCGCACCCGCACGGCGTATTTCTGCGCGCCGCCGACCTGCACCTGCGAGACGCCCGCGACGCTCGAGATGCGCTGCGCCATCATCGTCTCGGCGTATTCGTTGACGACGGAGAGCGGGAGCGTCGGCGAAAAAAGCGCCATGTAGAGCACCGGCTGATCGGCGGGATTGTTTTTCCGCAGCGTCGGGGGCGACGGCATGTCGGTCGGCAGGCGGCGTTGCACGGCCGCGATGGCGGCCTGCACGTCCTGCGCGGCGGCGTCGATGTTGCGATCGAGGGTGAACTGGAGGGTGATTTGGGTGGTGCCGGTCGAGCTGGTCGAGGTCTGCGAATCGACCCCGGCGATCGTGGAGAATTGCTGCTCGAGCGGGGTCGCGACGGCGCTGGCCATCGTCTCAGGGGTGGCGCCGGGCAGGTTCGCCGTGACCACGATGGTGGGGAAATCGACGTTGGGCAGATCGCTCACCGGCAGGAGCTGGTAGGCCATGACCCCAAACACGCACAACGCCGCGGACAGCAGCGTGGTCATCACGGGACGGCGGATGCAGAGCTCGGGCAGATTCATCACAAAGTAGTGCCGGTCGGAGACCGGCGTAGGCGGGCAGACGCGTTAAGATCAGGGGTGCGCCGGTCGGAGACCGGCGCGACGTCCGCGGGGCGCGAGTTAAGGAGTGGCATGACTCTCGTCAGGTTTTGTCGGGCGGCGGGACCGCGACCGCGCCCGCCGGGCTGCGCGCCTCGGCCTTCAATCCCGGAATCAGCCGCAGTTGACCGTCGGTGACCACGGTCTCGCCGGCGGCGATCCCGGAGGCGATTAGGACGGTATCGCCGTTGGCGCGCGCAATTTTCACCGGCCGCAACTCGACGGTGTGATCGGCCTTCAGCACGAAAATGGCGGAGCCACTCTGGCTGGTCTGCACGGCGCTCGCCGGCACGACGATCGCACCGCGATCGATGTCCACCTGGGTGCTGACATTGACGAACCGGCCGGGCCAAAGGGTCTTGTCGTCGTTCGCGAAGACCGCCTTGAGCGTGATCATGCCGGTGGCGGCATCGACGGTGTTGTCGATGAACTCCAACCGGCCGCGATCGCGCGAGAGGCCGGAGGTGCGTTCGGTGACCGCGACCATCGCGCGCTGCGCCGCGAGGGCGGAGCGGATGTCTTCCAGTGAGCGTTCGGGCACCGAGTAAGTCACCGCGATGGGCGCGAGCTGGTTGAGCGTGACGATCGAGAACGCGTTGTCGTTCGCCTTCACGAGCGCACCCTCGTGCAACACGAGCTGGCCGGTGCGGCCGGTGATCGGTGCGCGGATCTCGGTGTAACCGAACAGGAGCTCGGCGTTCGCCACGGCCGCCTCCTTGGCGAGCACCTGCGCCTTCGTCGTCTCGGCCTTGGTGAGCACCTGCGCAAATTGCTCTTTCGAAATCGCGTCCTTCTGATCGAGGTTCTGGTAGCGCCCGGCGTCGGACGCGGCGCGGGTGGCCTCGGCCTGTGCGTTGGCGAGATCGGCGCGCGCGATCCGGAGGCTGTTCTCGAACGGCCGGCGATCGAGCGTCACGAGCTTGTCGCCCGCCTGCACATCGTCGCCCTCGCGAAAATGAATCTCCGCGATGATCCCGTCGACCTGGGACTTGATCGAGACGTGGCGGAGCGACTGGACGTTGCCGATCGACTCGATCACGCGCGGCACATCCTGCTGCACCGCGACCGCCACCTGCACGGGGACCGGCCGCGCGGCGGCGACCTTCGTGTCCGCCGCGCGGTTGCAACCAGCCAGCGCGGCCGCCGCAAGGAGCAGCGGCACGGAGAGGAGGGCGCGGAGATTATTTGAATTCATGCAACACGGGAAGATTGCTTCGCGAGCGCCTCCATCTGGAGAAGGTTGGCCTTGATGCGCAGCAAGTCGTCCATCAAGGCCGCGCAGCGCGCCGCGGGCAAGCCTGCGAGATAGTCCTGGCGCAACTGCGTCGAGACATCCGCGAGCTGCGCCACGACACGCTCCGCCTTGGCCGAGAGCTGCAAGCGGTAGGCCCGCCCGTCGGCCGCATGATCGCGGCGGACAATCCAGCCGGTGCGCAGCAGCCGCGCCGCCTGTCGGCCGATGGTGATTTTCTCCATCTGCATCGCCTCGGCCAGATCGACCTGCGTGCAGCCGGGTTGGCGCGCCACATAATAAAGAAAGAGCCACTGCGCGCGGGTGAGGCGGAGATGGCGGACGCGGCGGTCGAATTCCTTGCGCGCGAGGCGCGTGATGTCCGACAGCACGAAGCCGAAGCTGCGGTCGAAGTTGGGCAAGGAAGAAACCATGAACGAAGAATTGGTAAGCTAGCTTACTTTTCGGTGCAAGTGCGGGAGGGTTTTGCCGGGCCGGAAACGATCTTTCCAAGCGTGAGCCGCACCGGCCGGGTGCCAGCTCAGACGTTTCGCCGCGGGGAACGTGACGACGCGCCAACTTCGCGTGTTGTGTCTCCCGCGCCGATCCCTACTATCGCCGCCACTTGACGCCATGAAGTTCGCCCGCCTTGCGCTCCTCCTGCTCGTTCCCTTGCTTCCCTGCGCCGCGCAGACCAAGGCCCCGCCGGCCGCCTCCAAATCCGCCCCCGTGGAAAGCGCCGAGATCGCCGCGCTCCGCGCGAAGGCGGAGCGCGGCAACGCGATTGCCGAATACAATCTGGGCCTCGCGTTCGCCCAGGGCCGCGGCGCGAAAATCGACCTCGCGGAGGCGTTTGTCTGGCTCACCCTCGCGTCCGAAACCGGCAGCACCGGCAAGGCGCTTGAAACCCTCCTCACCACGATCAACAATGATGATCTCGCGGAAGGCCGCCGCCGGCTCGAAACTCTCCGCTCGACCAATCCTTACCTGAAGCCGCCAGCCGCCGCGACCAAGGCTGGCGTGGGGTCCGCCAAGTCGGCGCCCACCCCGGCCCCGCCCGCGCCCGGTGCTCCGCCCGACTCCACCCGCACCCCCGCCGCCGGCTCGAGCGAGGCGAAGAACCTCTACGATCAATTCAGCACGGTCTCCGACGAAAAGAAACAGCTCGCCGGCGATCTCGCCGCCGCCCGCCGCGACAACGACCGCCTGCAAGGCGAACTCGCCGCTTCCCGCGTCAGGAGTCCCGCCGACGCCACCCCCACGATTGATCCAGCGAAATCCGCCGCGCTCGCGCGAGTGCAGGAGCTGACCACCACGCTCGACGACACGCGCCGCGATCTGAGCGCCGCGCAGGCCCGCCTTGCCTTGCTCGTCAGTGAAACCAGCGCCAAGTCCGCCGCGCAATCCGCCCTCGCCAAAACCGAAGCCACGCTCACTGCTCAGACCCGTGAACTCGCCGCCGCCCGCGCCGACGCCGAAAAAAATCGCGTGGCGCTCGCCGCCTCCCAGGAGAAATTGACTGCCGCCGACGCCCGCCGCGCCGCGCTTGAGGCCGGCTCCGCCACGGCCGCCGACCTCACCGCCAAGCTTTCCGCCGCGACAACCGAAGCTGACGCGCGGGCGAAGGAACTCACCACCCTTCGCCAGCAAATTCAATCCGCCGAGTCCACCCGCGCGGCCCTCGCCAAAGAAAAAACCGCCGCCGAGCAGGCCGCCGCCACGACGGCCGAAAAACTCTCCCGCCTCACCGTCGAACGCGACACCCTCGCCGCCCGCCTCGCGCAAACGGAACCCGCGGCCCGCGCGGCCACCGACACCAGCGCCAAGGCCACCGCCCTCTCCGCCGAACTCGAAACTGCGCGCCGCGATCTCACCGCCGCCCAGACCCAGGTCGCCGATCTCACCGCGCGCGTCACCGCCGCGTCCGCCGCGCGCCCCGAGCCGGAGGCACCGAAACTCCGCACCGAGCTCGAAGACGCGCGCACCCAGCTCAAGCGCGCGGCCGCCGATCTCGCCGCCGCGCGGACGAACACCGAAAAGCTCGACGCATCCAACCGGACGCTCCGCGAAAAAGCCGACGAACTGACGCGGTCGGTGACCGATTTAAGGAACGAAAGAAAACAGTCTTCCGATCTCTCGCTCAAATCCGCCGCGGATCTGCTGGCAAAGTCCACCAGCGAAAAAGACGCGCTCGCCTCCCGCCTCGCGACGGCTGAGGCCACCGCCTCAACCGCGCAGAAGGCCACCGCCAACGCCACTGACGCGCTCGCCAAGGCCAACGAGCGTCTCGCCACCCTCACCACCGAGGTGGGCGCCAATTCTGCCGCGAAGGCCGATGCTGCGAGCAAGACCCGTGAGTTCGAGACCGCCACGCGGGCCCTCGCCGAGAGCCGGGTGCAGCTCGCTGCCACCGAGGCCAAGTTGCGCGAAGCCAACGACGCCGCGCGCCGCGTCGAAGCGGCGGCGAAAACGTCGCTCACCGCCGCCCAAGGTTCCTCCGCCGCCACGACCGAGCAACTTGCCACAGTCCGCCGGCAGGTCCAATCGCTCGAGTCGGAGCGCGCTTCGCTTGCGGCGGAAAAATCAAAACTTGAGTCCGCACTCGTCGCCCGTGGCACCGAGCTGGCCGAGGCCCAAAAGCAGCTCGAGTCCACCCGCTCGCTCGCCGCGCAATCCCAGACCGCCGCGACCGGCACCGCCACGCAGCTCGGTGAGTTAAAAAATCAACTCGCCGATGCGCGCCGCGATCTGGAGAGCGCCGCGGCGGAGAAGGCGCGTCTCGCCGCCAGTCTCGCCGCCCAAACGAAGGCCGCAGAGGACGCCGTCGCCGCCCGCGCAGCGGCCAACGCCACCGCCCAGTCCGCCCGCGACAGCGCGGCCAAAGCCGGTGCCACCGCCACGGAGCAAATCACCGCGCTGCGCACGCAGGTTCAGGCGCTCGACGCCACCCGCGCCGAACTCGTCGCCGAAAAATCGAAATCCTCGGAGCTCGCCACCAAAGCCGCCGCAGCCGCCGAGTCGCTCGCCAAGCTGGCCGGCGACAAGGACACGCTGGTCACCCGCCTCACCAAGGCCGAGTCCGCCGCACTGTCCACCGGCGAGGCCCAAACGAAGGCCGCGAATCTGGCGGTCGAACTTACTGCCGCCCGCCGGGACGTCGCGACAACGCGCGCCGCCGCAACCCAAGCGGCCGCCGAAAAATCGAAACTCGAGTCCGCCCTCGCCGCCCGCACCACGGAGCTTGCCGCGGCCCAAAAGCAACTCGAGGCCACCCGCGGGCTCGCCACGCAGTCCGAAACCGCCGCCACCGGCGCCGCCGCGCAACTGCTCGAGGCCAACAATCAACTCACCGCCCTCCGCCGCGATCTCGCGGCGGCCGCCGCCGAAAAATCCCGCCTGGCGACCGAGCTGTCCGCGCAAACCGCCACCGTGCAGGAAACGCGCGCCGCCCGCAATTCCGCCGCCGGCGCCGCCAAATCCGCCACCGAATCGCAGGCCCGCGAACTCGGGGCGTTGCGCGAGCAACTCGCCACGGCGCAGGCGGCGTTGAAAACCACGGAGGCTTCCCGCGCCCAAGTTTCCGCCGCCGCCGAAAAACAGGCGGCGGATCTTCGCGCCCAACTGGCCGACGTTCAAACGCGACTGACGACTGCCGAGTCGGCCGCGAAGTCGGCGGCCACGGAAGGGGTCGCCATGAAAAATGCCGTCGCCGAGCTGGGCCGCGTGCGCACGCAACTCCAGGCCGCCACGGAAGCCACGACCCAGAGTGTCCGGGAAAAGGATGCCCTTGCCGCCCGTCTCGCCCAGGCCGAGACCGCGCTGGCCGCCGTGTCCAACGCCAGCGAGGACGTCCGGAAGACCGCGGTGGCCGCCCAGACGCTGGCCGAAAAATCTGCCGCCGAGAAATCCCGACTCGAGACCGAGCTGGCCGCGCTCACCGCGGAGAAGGCCCGCCTGACCGAGGCGCAAATCACCGCGACCGCTGAAGTGGAAAAAGCCCGCACCGCCCTTGCGACCAGCGAGACCGCCCGCAACGAACTCGCGGCTCGCCTGCAGTCGGCGGCGAAAAATTCTTCCGCCACTGGCCAGCAAGTCACCACCCTCGAGGCCCAGGCCATCGATCTGCAGCGCAAACTTTCGAACTCACAGGCTAGCCTCGCCACCCGCGAACGCGAGCAGGCCAGCGTCCGCACGGCGGCCGAGACCGCCGCGAAATCGGCCGCCACCGCGTTGGTGGAAGCGACCGGCCGCCTCACCGCCGCCGAACGCCGCGCCGACGACACCGCACGCTCACTCGGGGCCGCCGAGTCCGCGGCGAAAAAATCCGACGGTGAACTCGCCCGGCTCCAGGGCCAGTTGCAGGCCGTAACCAGCGAACGCGCCGCTCTTGCCGAGGAAAAGTCCAAGTCGGCCGCGGCCCTCGCCGCGCTCGCGCAGGAGAAGGACGCCCTCGCCATCCGCCTGGCGTCCGCTGAAGCCGCGGTCGCCACCGCCCGCACCGCCCAAGCCCAGTCCGCGGCCACCGCCGAAAAATCCACCCAAGCCGTTCTCGCTGCCGCGACCGCGAAAGCTGAGACCCTCGAACGCGATCTCGCCGAGACGAAACGCGCGCTCGCCGCCGCCCAACAGCAAGCCGCCGCCGCTCAAACCGCCGCCACCACCGCCGCGAAAGCGAAATCCGATTCGACGCAGGCGGCCAGCGCCGCGACGGAGCAACTCGCCGCGTTGCGCACGCAAGTGAAGACGCTTGAGACCGAGCGCACTACCCTCGCCGAGGCCAAAACCGGTGCGCAGGATCAGATCAAGAAACTCTCGGCGGACAACGAATCGCTCACCGCGCGCGTCGCTCAAGCCGAGTCCGCCGCCCGCACCACCCGTGAGGCGCAAGCGCAGACCGCGACCACGGCCGTGACCGAGGCCCGCACGAAATCCGCGTCGCTCGATCGCGAACTCGCCGACACCAAGCGCGCGCTCACCGACACGCAACGCCAGCTCGGCGAGGCCCGCATCGCCACCGACACCGCGGCCAAAGCCAACGCCGATTCCACCCAGGCGGCCAAGACGGCCACCGCCCAGATCGCCGCGCTCCGCGAGCAGGTGCAGACGCTCGAGCGGACCCGGGCGACAACCCAGACCGGCGCGCAGGATCAAATTGCGAAGCTCGCCACGGCGAACGAAACCCTCACCGCGCGCGTGGCCCAGGCGGAGTCGGCCGCGACCGCCGCGAAGTCCGAGGCTGCTCGCGCGACCGCCGCGGCGGCTGGGAAAAACTCCACGCCGCCACCCGAACTCGAAACCACGCGCCGCGCGCTGGCCGAGGCGCAGGCGCAGCTCGCGAGCATCACCGCGGAATTGTCCGCGGCGCGATCCCAAACCACCGCCGCCCGCGATCTCGACGCGCGGATTCAGCAGCTCGAAATCGAAAAGGAAGCGCTCACCCGACGTCTGTCCGTCAACGCCCCCACCAAAGAAGACCTGGACGCCGCCGTCGCCGCGCAGCGTGACGCCGAGTCCAAGCTCTCGGTCTCCCTCCGCTCCTACACGGTCGTAGCCAAAGAACGCGACGAACTCGCCGCCAAGCTTGCGAGCGCGCCGGTCCCCGCGGCGGCCTCCGCCACCGACACCGGCGAACTCATCGCGCTGCGCGAACGCGTGGCCATCGCAGAACGCAAAGCAAGCGACGCGCAGGCCGAGCTCGCGCGCGCCAGCCAGACGCTCGCCGCCAGTGCTCGTCCCTCCACTCTCCCCTCCACCCTGGCGCGCGAGGGGGTCTCCGCCCCCCCGGCCCGCGAGCCCGCACGCCCAGCGTCCGTGTCCGCCACGACAATTCCCGCCGCCTCCGCGCCCGCGTTGAGTGCGCCCGCGCGTCCCGCAAAATCAGGCACGGGTTCCGCCGTCGTCGCGACGCCGGTGACCGCCACAGGCCCGAAAACCGAGGCTCCTCTCGTTGCCTCCAACGCCGCGCCGCGGTTTCACACCGTCGCGCTCGGCGACAGCCTTTCGAAAATCTCGCTCCAGTATTACGGCACTACCGCGCGCTGGCCCGACATCCTCGCTGCCAACCGCGACCTCCTGCGGGACGAGCGCAGCTTGATTGCCGGACGCATTCTCCTCATCCCCTAGTGGGTGTTTTCCGCAAGTTTGAAAAGATTGCGCCAATTGGTGTTCATTATTCTCTCGTCACGCATGTGTCCCCGCCGCCTTGGCCCCGTTTTCGCAGTCCTGTCAGCGCTGGCGCTGAGCGGTTGCGGTTACGTGCACTTCGGCCGGATGGCGGAAACCGCCGTCACGCCCGCCACCCCGCTCGGTGACGAGCAACTGACGAAGGAAAACGCGAACCTCCGCACCGAGAAAAAAATCCTGCAGCAGGAACTCGCGCTCACCCGCGCGCAGGGCGACGCCCTTCGCATGGCGATCGAAAACCGCGCCGCCGACGGCGACACGTCGAAGCGCCTCGCGGATAAACTCACCCAGACCACGCGCGAGCTCGCGACGCTGCGCGCCGACTATTCCAAGTTGCAGCTTGATCGCGCCGCCGCGCCGACCAACCCTGCCGAAATCGCCGACCTGAAGTCGAAACTTGGCACCACCGAGGACAAGCTCGCCGCCTCGCTCAAGAATTACACGCAGTTGCGGGATGAAATCGGCCGCCTCCGCACCGACCTCGACAAGACGCGCGTGGAAAACACCGCGCTCACCGCGGAAGTGAAGGTCGTCACGGCGAAAAACGAGGAGGCCCAGGCCGCCCTCGCCCAGCTCAACGCCGATCTGCTCACCCAGAAAAATTCGCGCGCCACCGCCGAGCAGGACGCCACCACGCTCCGCACCCAGCTCGACACCGCCAACACCAAGCTCACGGCCCTCGCCCAGCAGCGCACCGCGCCCGCCGCCGAGGCCCGCGCCCTCACCACCCCGGAGACCGCCGCCGACGGCAAGACGGCCGACTCCCCCGAGCTGCGCACCCAACTCGACACGCTCCGCAAGAAAGTCTGGAGCCTCGAGAGCGAGCGCAACGATCTCCAGCAAAAGCTCACCACGATCGAGACCGCCGGCAAAGCCCCGGGCCTCGCGGAAATCAAGGCCCGCGCCGAAAACGAAACCAAACTCACCGCCGCCCTCGCCAGCGCGAAGATGCTCCGCGACGAAAACGATCACCTCAAGGCCAGCACCGCCGACCTCGCGAAAAACAAATCCGATCTCGAAGCCGAGCTCGCGAAGGCCCGCGCGGCCTTCCCACTGGCCGCCCAAGCCCAGACGCTGCGCGAGCAGCTCGCGCAGGTGCAGGGCCAGGCCGCCTCGTTGATTGATGAGAATTCCAAGTTGAAAGCCCGCATCGCGATGATGGGCGGCGCCGGCAGCGTCGGCAACCCGACGCAGTTCACCCCCGTCAACGCCAGCCCCGCGCCGGCCTCGATGCCTTCCGCCGGCGGCAGCGTGACCGCCACCTTCGTCACCAACGTCCCCAGCTCCGGCCCTTCCGCGGGCGCGGCGAATGCCGCCTTCGCCAGCGCCGCTGGCGCGAAAAACCGCGCTCCCGGATCCGCGCTGCGGTTCCACACCGTGACCTCCGGCGACACGCTCTCGAAAATTTCCAACACTTATTACGGCACGCCCACCCGCTGGGCCGAAATCCTCGTCGCCAACCGCGACATCCTGGGCGAGGACAACAATCTCGTCATCGGCCGCACCCTCCGAGTCCCGTAAGCGCCTTTCGCGCGGAAAGATTGCCAGCCGCAAGCTTCGGGTTTTCCTCGCCCTATGCGATTTCTCCGCGCCTTCGTCGCGCTTCTTCCCGTGCTCGCGCTGAGCGGCTGTGGCTACGTCCATTTTGGCCGGCTGCCCGTCGCGGCCGCCGCCGATGGCCCGATCGATGTCGCGTATACCAATCTCAGCACGCAGCACAAAATCCTCCAAGCCGAGCTCGCGCTCGCCCGCAAAGAGGGTGATGCCCTGCGCGCCGCGCTCGACAACCGCGGCGATGGCGGCGGCGCGAGCCAGCTCACCGCCCGCCTTACCGAAACCACCCGGGAACTCGCGTCCCTCCGCGCCAGCTACGCCAAGTTGAGCGCGGCCCGAGTCTCCGGCCCGGCGAACGTCGCCGATCCCGAGCTCGCCGCCAAGCTCTCTGCCACCGAGGAGAAACTCGCCACCTCCCTCCGCAGTTTCACGCAGATGCAGGAGGAAAACGCCCGCCTCCGCACCGAGGTGGATCAGACGCGCGCCGAAAACACCACGCTGACCGCGCAGGTGAAAACCATCACCGCGGAAAATCTCCAGGCGCAGTCCGCGCTCGCCCAGCTCAACACCGAGCTCCTCGCGCAAAAGGAAGCACGCGCCCGCGCCGAACAGCAGACCGCAGCCGCCCGCACCCAACTCAGTGCCGTCGTTGCCGCGCGCGAATCGGGTGCGCCGCCCGCGACGCTCTCCAGCGCCCGCGAAAATTCGGCCGCCAGCACGGCGACCTTGAAAATTGCCGACGCCCCGTCCTCGGAGAAGCCGCCCGTCGGCGAACTCCGCACCAGCCCCGCGCGCCTCCGCGCCGCGGCCGAAAAGGCGGCCACGGAAAAACCCGCGAGCGCCCCAGCCGCCCCCCGGCTTCACGTCGTCGCCGTCGGGGACACCCTCGAGAAACTCGCCAAAAGATACTACGGCGACCCCGGCAAGTGGAACGTGATCTATTTCGCCAACAACGCCCAGCTCAGCGGCGGCCGCCCGCTCAAAGCCGGCATGGAACTGGAAATTCCCGAGAACTGAGGCGGGCGACGCCGCTCGGATCAGCGCCGCACCTTCTTCAAAAAAAGCACCAGCCGCTCCACCTCCCGAAAGCCAACCGCCTTGTGGGCCGCGTGGGCGGACTTGTTCCACAGCTCCGAATCACTCGCCAGTTCGATCATTCCGCGCGCCTTCGCCCAGCGTTCGGCGGCGGCGACCAGTTGACGGCCCCAGTTTTTTCCGCGCCGCTCCGGCGCCACGAACCAGCCTTCGACATAGCCGGTGATTTCGCGGGCGGCGCCGTCGACGCCATCGCGTAGCGCGAGTTCGATGAAGCCGCCCAGCGTTCCGTCGCCGCAGTCGATTACGAGCACGCCAAATTTTTTCGGATCGCTCAATTGCTCGCGCATCTCGAGCTCCGCGCGCCGCCCGCGGCAGTCCGGCCACAGCGCCCGCCGCATCCGTCCCCACTCGAGACGGTCAGATTTTTTCGCAGGACGAATCTTCATCGGACAAACCGAGAAATTGCCCGAGGATCGCGCAGATGTCGCGGATAAATCCTGCCGGTTGGTCATTCTGCGCGCCGCAAAGAATGACAGGCTTCGGAGTCCCCGCCGCGTTATCCGTGCAATTCACGGTCACAAATCCGGCGCTGCATCGTGACGGGTCGGGGCAGGCGCGAATCCGTCGGGCGGATTTCTCTGCCATCCCCGGCAAGCAACCTGCTCAGCGGCTCCGCTGTTGCACTCACCGCGCGCCTCGGTTGGCTCGCTCCTTCCGCTCCGTGAAAAAACTCTCCGCTCTGCCCGTCGCCCTCTTACTGCTCGCGTCTGCCGCCGCCGCACGCGCCGCCGATCCCCTCGCCATCGAGGATCGCTTTCACGCCCTCGAGGCCCGCATCGATCGGCTGGAGCAGGAAAACGCCGTGCTCCGCCAGCAGCTCGCGGTGAGCCCCGTCGAGCGGCCGGCGCCGCCGTCCACCGCTCCCGCTGCGCCGCACCCGACTTCGGCCGATCGCGATCGCGCGGGCGCGCGGGCCCTTCCCCCGGTGGTCGCGGTGCCGACCGGCCACGAGAACCGGCTCGCCATCGGCGGCTACACGCAGATTCAGGCGGAGTTTGGCGACGCGGGCGACGCGCGTTTCGCCGGCGACGCCGACCGGATTTATTTCCGCCGCTCGCGGCTCAACGTCACCGGCAGCTTTGCCGAGCATTTCGATTTCAAGGTCGAGGCGGAATACGGCGGCTACACCAACGCCGCGACGACTGGCCTGCGCCTCCAGGCCAATGAAATATTTCTCAACTGGAACCGCTACCCCGCCGCCAACGTCCGCCTCGGCCAGCTCAAGTCCGCGTTCAGTGCCGAGCTGCTCAGCGTCGAATACAAGGGCGCGATCATCGAGCGCTCGATCGGCGCCGAACGCATCAGCGACGGACGGCAGCTCGCCGCCGAGGTGACCGGTGAGTTGTTCCACGGCCGCGTGAACTACATCGTGCTCGCCGGCAACGGCAATGGCTCCAATTCCTCCGCCAACGACAACAGCAAGTTTCTCCAGACCGCGCACGTCGAGGTCGTCGTGCACGATTCCCCCGTCGCCGGCCGGCTCGTCGTCGGCACTGACGGACTGCACTCGACCGACACCGGCCTGAGCAAACTCGGACCCAACTTCGACGCCGTCGCCGGCGGCGCCGTGGACAATCTTTTCACCGGCACGCGTGACGGCTGGGGCTTCGACGCCTCATGGCACCTCAACCGCTTCGATCTTGCGAGCGAAGTGCTGCACATGCGCTACCGCCCGGTGAATCGCGTGCCCGCCGCCTCGTTTCTGGCGGAGAGCTGGCACGTGACCGCGTCCTATTTCTTCGTGCCCGCGCAATGGCAGGCCGCCGTGCGCCGCGAACACTTCGACCCCAACACCGCGCTCGCCGGCAATTCGACCAACAACTGGTGGCTCGGTCTTAATTATTACCTGAAGGGCGATGATCTGAAATTCATGGTCGACTATCTCTTCGGCCGCCCCGCCGGCCTGCCCCACGATCACGGCCGCGTGTTCACGCGCTTTCAGGTGCTCTATTGAGCGCGGGCGTGAAAGGTCGTGGGCTTTCGCCCGCCCGGTCGCATCTTGAATTTTCGAACGAGGAGCGGGCTGAAGCCCGCCCGACTTCAAAACCCCGTCGTCACGTCTTCACGCGCGGATTTTTTCGGCGGTAGTCGCGCAGGATTTTCCACGTGTCGTCGAGCACCGCGTTCGGCCCGACATAGCGACCCCAGCGATTCGTGTCGGACAACACTTTTCCATCCTGGTCGACCAGCACGAGGCAGGGAATGCCATCGCCGCAATAACGCGTAAGATCGTGCGCGCCGGAAATATCGCTCCACCTCAATGCCGGCCACGCCATCTTGTCGTCGCGCAGGTAGTCGAACATCGCCGCGGGCGAGCGGTCGTGGTTCACCAGCACCACCTCAAACTCGGGATAGAGTTCGCGGATTTTCGCATAGGCGTCGACCAAGCCCGGCGTGAACTCGCGGCACGGCGCGCACCAACTTGCCGAGTAATACAGCGCATAAAACTTCACGCCGGCGAGCCGCGCTCCATCGAAGGGCCGCAGCTTGCCGTCTTCCATCCGCACGAGTTTGCCGGCGAGCGCGCGTTCGAGCCGGTTGGACGGCGCATGCGGCGCGATCCCGGCGGCGGACGCGGGGACCGGCTCGGCCGTTTTGACCGGCGCCGCGGCCGCGGGGATGATGGCGACGGGCTTTTCCACCGGCAGTGGTTCCGCCCGCGACAGATCCGTGTGATCAATCAGGACGCGACCATTGAGATTGCGATAGCGCACGAGGACGTAGTCGCCCGCCGTGTCGATGACCGCCAGTTTCTGGCCGGCCGACAGCGCGATTGAGCCGCTCACTTTGTCGCCGCGCATCAGTTCGAGCCGCACCGCCGATTTGATCGTGATTTCCTCGGGCAGGCCGGCCCGCGCGGCCGCCGCGCCGCACGCCAGCCCAAGCACGATCCGTGCGGTTTGCGCCCCCAGCCGCGCGAGCAAAAATATCTTCCGGGAAGTTTTCACGCCGCTTTCTTGGTCAACGCCGCCGCGGCCTCGGCCCGGCATTTTTCCACCGCCGCGCGAAAGGCCGCGCTCTTCTTCACTTCCGCAAAGCCCGCCTCGGCCAGCCGCCGCCCGCCGTCGAGATCGGTCGGGAAGTGCACGCCGCCGATGATCCGACCCCAGGCGAAGTAATGCGCGCGCTCGAGAATCTCGGCACGTCTTTCCGGAAAGATTTCGCCCAGCACCGCGGCGCGCATGTAGCCGGTGTAAGCGTGGCCGCTCGGATAGGAATCGTTGGTCGGCAGAGTCACGCACGGCTGGACGCGCGGGTCGACCGCATAGGGCCGCGCGCGCGCGTAACGCTTTTTCGACGCGTCCACCATCGGCCGGAGATCGTCGTTCACGTCCTTGATCAGGGCCAGCAGCAAGGGAAAATTCTCCTTCTTGAATTCCGGCCCGAACAGCCCAAACGCGCCAAACGTCGCGAACAGATCGTTTTTGTCGACGAGCTGCGCCCACGCAATCTGCTCCGACGTGCGCATGCCTTGCAGTTGCACCACGGTCTCCAAGTCCGCATTCGCCGCAATCGATCCCGCGACCGGCGGATCGGGCAGCACCACCGCCAGATCAATCGTATCGAGCTGGGCGAAGTGGGTCGCGACCGCCGGGGCCGCCGGCTTCATCGTGTTCTCTTGCGTGCGCGCGAACGGCGCGAACAAAACCACAGAGGCCAGAAGCGACGCCAGAACCTGGGCGGGGAAGCGTTTCATGCGCAGCCACCCTGGCAATTCCCCCTCGCGCCGCAAACGCGAATCGTGCGGAAACTGCGTAATGCAGCGCGCGCTTGCCTCGCGGCGCGCCGCTGTTTCACGCTGGCCCCATGTCTTCGCTCCCCGCCCAGTTCGCCGGCGTCACCATCGTGACCAAGGCCAACGTTTATTTCGACGGCAACGTCATCAGTCACACCGTGCTCTTCGCCGACGGCACCAAGAAGACTCTCGGCCTCATCCGTCCCGGTTCCTATCACTTCAACACTGCCGCCGCCGAGCGCATGGAAATCGTCGCCGGCACGTGCAACGTGAAGCTCGATGGCACCACCACGGCGCAGGATTATGCCCCCGGCGCCCACTTCGATGTCGCCGCCAACAGCGGCTTCACCATCGCTGTCGCGCCGAAGGCCGCGCTCTGCGAATATATCTGCTCGTTCCTGGCGTAAGGCAGGTGCGTTATCCTCAACGCGCCGCGCCACATTTTTCCCCGCACGGTGGCGGCGGCTTAAGTCTAATTCACCCTGCCCTCCAGTAGCCGCGCAGAGTTTTCGTTGTCGCACCGCGGCGATTCCCGCAACCTCGCCCCATGCCGCGTCTGCTCCTTCCGCTCCTGCTGTCGATCGCGCTGGCCGGGTGCGCGACGGCACCCCCGGCGGAAAACGCGGCGCCTCCGCCCCCCGATCCTTCCGACGGGCTGTTCGCCGAGATCACGACGCCGCGCGGCGTGATCCGGTGCGAATTGTTTTTCCAAAAAGCACCGCTCACCGTCGCGAGCTTTGTCGGCCTGGCGGAAGGCACGCTCGGGCCTGCGCCGCGCAAACCGTATTTCGACGGCATCACGTTTCACCGCGTGGTCCCCGGCTTCGTGATCCAAGGCGGCGATCCGACCGGCACGGGTAATGGCGGACCGGGCTACGATTTCCCCAATGAGTTTTTCGCCGGCCAGCGCCATGACGCGGCCGGCCTGCTCTCGATGGCCAACGCCGGGCCCGATACCAACGGCTCGCAGTTTTTTATCACGCTCGGCGCGGCGCGCTACCTCGACTTCGTCCATCCGATCTTCGGACGGGTGACCGGGGGCGGCGACGTGCCGGCCAACATCGTGCCGGGCGACACGATGGCGGTGAAAATCATCCGCCGCGGCCGGGCCGCCCAGGCCTTTCACGTCGATGAAAAGACCTTCACCGATCTCGTCGCCCGCACGCCGCGCTATCCCATCCCCATCGTGCTCGACACCTCGCCGGCGGCTCCCTCCGACACGCCCTTCCAAACGAAATACACCGAGTATCGCCTGACCGAGCTCGCGCTCTTTACCGGCCGGCATTTCTACCTGCGGCTCGCCGATAAATTCGAACCGGAGTCGCCCGGCCAAACGCTTGAGCAGTTCGTCGCCGCCCAGCCCGCCGCGCTTCATCTTCCCGCCGGGGCCGTGATGATTTTTTATTTCGCCGCCGAAAACCAGTGGCACCTCGCCGGCGCTCCCGCCGGCTTCACGTTTCCCGAACTCAAGCCGCGGCCGCCGCCAAACTCTCCGCCCGTCACGCCCGCCGCGATCAAGCGCCGCTTGCAAGGCGACATCTACACCGCCGCCGAACAAGTCATCTCCGCCCTCATCGATCAAACCGATCCCAAATGAAATCGCTGCTGCTCACCTCCCTCGCCTGCACGTGTGCCTTGCGGCTCGCCGCCGCGGAAAGCGCGCCGCTGCCCGACGGCCTCTACGCCGAGATCACGACGCCCCGCGGCCCCGTCACCTGTGAATTGTTTTTCCAAAAAACGCCCGTCACCGTCACGAGCTTCGTCGGCCTCGCCGAGGGCACGCTGGGTTCGTCGAAGCCCGCGCCGTATTTCGACGGGCTCACGTTTCACCGCCTCGTGCCAGGCTTCGTCGTCCAAGGCGGCGATCCCCTCGGCAACGGCGACGGCGGGCCCGGCTACACGATTCCCGACGAACTCGTCCCCGGGCTGCGCCACGATGACACCGGCATTCTCTCCATGGCGAACAGCGGCCCCGACACCGGTGGCTCGCAATTCTTCCTCACGCTCGCGCCGGTCAACCGCCTCAATTACCTCCACACCGTTTTCGGCCGCACGGTTCGCGGTCGCGAGGTGCTCGTGAAAATCGTCCAAGGCGACAAGTTCAGCGTGAAAATCCGGCGGGTTGGCGCCGCCGCCATGGCGTTCCGCGCCGACGAGGCCACGTTCGCCGCCTGCATTGTCTCGGCGAAAAAATACTCCGGCGCCCGCGATGCCGGGCCCGCCGCGCTCTTCGACGATCCGGCTCACCTGCTGCAGACCGATCCACCGCGCGCGAAAGCGTTTGCCTTCAAACTCGCCAATTTCGAACGCGCCACCGGCGTGAAAATAGCCGCGCGCCTGTTTGCGAAATCGCCGACGCCCACCGAGGATGCGAAGCCCGGCGCCTACATGCACGCGCTCGCGGAAAAACTCGGGGTCGCAAAGAGCGGCGTCCTCGCCGCTTACTTCGCCGACGACAAAGATTGGCGCATTTGGATCGGTGACGAGGTCACCCCCGCATTTCTCGGCCACCCCACTACCCCGCAGGACCTCGCGGAGGAAGGCCCGCTGCACGCGGCCAAGACGGCGTTCCTCCAGACGGCCACTGCGCAAGGTGACGCCGATTTCGCCGCGCAGGTCAAAGCCGCGCCGGCCAACCAGCCCGTGCCGCCCGCGCAACACCTCAAGCTCCAGACCGACGCGATCCTCGACGGCCTCATCTTCAAACTCGAACCGAAATGAAATTCCAGCACCTCCTGCTTTCCGCCGCGCTCCTCACTACTCCGCTGTTCGCCGTCGACGCCGTGCTGCGCGATCTCGTCGCGAAGAAAGTCGCCGCAGACTATCCCTCGCTGGAGAAATTTTACATCGACCTGCATCTACACCCCGAACTCTCGCTCATGGAGGAGAAAACCGCCGCGAAAGTCGCGGCCGAGTTGCGCGCCGCCGGTTTCGAGGTCACCGAAAAATTCGGCGGCTACGGCGTTGTCGCGGTTTTGAAAAACGGTCCCGGCCCCACCGTTCTCGTCCGCAGCGATCTCGATGCGCTGCCCGTGCAGGAGGAGACCGGCCTGCCTTACGCGAGCACCGTCAGCACCAAGGATCTCAGCGGCAACCAAGTTTCTGTCATGCACGCCTGCGGCCACGACATTCACATGTCGGTCCTCATCGGCACCGCGCGTGTTCTGGCGTCAACCCGCGATCGGTGGAGCGGCACCGCGATTCTGATCGGCCAGCCGGCCGAGGAGCGCGTGCTCGGTGCCCGTGCGATGCTGGCCGACGGACTCTACACAAAATTTCCCAAACCTGATTTCGCGCTCGCGCTGCACGACAGCGCCACGCTCCCCGCCGGCACCGTCGGCACGACCGAGGGTTACGTGATGGCCAACGTCGACACCGTCGACGTCACGGTCTTCGGTATCGGTGGCCACGGTGCCGCGCCCCAATCGACCAAGGACCCCATCGTGCTCGCCGCGCGCATTGTCGGCGCCCTGCAAACCATCGTGAGCCGCGAGATGCGCCCGACCGATCCGGCCGTGGTCACCGTCGGCTCCTTCCACGGCGGCACCAAAAACAACATCATCCCCAACGAAGTAAAACTGGGCCTCACACTGCGTTCCTATTCCGACGACGCGCGCGCGCATCTCGTCGACGCCGTGAAACGCATCTGCCGCGGCGAAGCCATCGCCGCCGGTTTGCCCGACGATCGGATGCCCGTCGTGACCATTTCGCCCGAGGGCATGAGCTCGACCTACAACGACCCCGCGCTGACCAAGCGCGTGAACCGCACGCTGACGGACTGGCTGGGCGCCAGCGCCGTCAAAGCCCTCGATCCCGACATGGTCAGCGAAGACTTCAGCCTTTTCGGCCGCACTGCGGAACGCATCCCGATCTGCCTTTTCCGCCTCGGCGCAGCGGCTCCGGAGAAGGTGGCAGAGAGCCAGCGCACGGGCATCCCGTTGCCGTCGTTGCACTCCAGCAAGTTCTCTCCCGTGCCCGAGCCGACGATCAAAACCGGCATCACCGCGATGAGCGCTGCCGTGCTCGATTTATTGACTAAGAAATAACCCTTCTCTGCCAATAATTGGCGGGTGTCCTGAAGGTAAATCTGCATATTAAGCCCGGCTGTTTTAACCCAGCCGTTTATTATGCATACCTCATCCGGTAGTGGTTATGGTCAGTTTGTTCGTGTCCACCGAGGATTCACCCTCGTCGAAATCATGATTGTCGTCGTCATCATCGGCCTGCTGGCTGCGATGGCGATTCCCGGGTTCCAAAAAGTGCGGCAAGCGTCCCAGGACAAAGCCGTGCTCAACAACGCCCGTCAACTCGCCGCGGCCGCCGACCAATATTACTTGGAGGCCGGTGTCACCACCGCGAATCAGGCCGCGTTGATCGGACCCACCAACTACGTGAAGTCGCTGCAACTCGCCGCTCAAGAGACCTATCCCACCGACTTCACGCAGCAAGTGACCATCACAGTCACGGGCGTCGGCGGCTCGCGCACGATCACCTACGGTCCGTGAGCGCCGTTTCACGCCGCAGTCTGTTCCGCACCGCCGGCCTGTGGTTGGCCGGCGGTGGGTTGTTTTTTGGGTTGCGGGCCGCGGAGCCAGCTCCCGCCTCGACCGCCCCGCGCGAAATCACGGCGCTGTTGGACGCGCAGGCCGCCGCATGGAACCGCGGCGACATCGACGCCTTCATGACCGGCTATGCCCAGACGGACACGCTTCGCTTCGCGTCCGGCGACAGTGTCACCTATGGCTGGCGCCAGACCCTCGAAGGCTACAAACGCCGTTATCCCGACAAGGCCGCGATGGGCGCGCTTACCTTTTCCGAGCTCGTCGTCACCGAACTCGCACCCGACGCCGCGATCGTTTTTGGGCGCTGGCACCTCGCGCGGGCGAAGGATGAGCCGCATGGACTTTTCACGCTCACCCTGAAGAAATTTTCGTCCGGTTCCCCCGCCTCCGGTGGCGCCAAGGTCGACCCGGGCTGGCGGATTATCTTCGATCATACCTCGAGCGCGAACTGAACCGCCGGGTTGGACTGCGATTGTGCGGCGCGAGGTGCCGCCGCGTCGGCACGCGTGAATCCGTCTTAACGCTTTCCCGGCGCAGTAACTGACCGGTCAACCCCGCGTCCCTGGCGCACGCACCGGCGTGTCGCGGCACCACCCCGTGATCTCACTTCAATTTTACCAGCGCAAATTTGTGTCCTCCGGCGGCCTGCGACATTTTTTCTGCCCGTCACCGCCCTCTCCTTCCTGTGAAAAACTGGCCCAGCGAATTGTGCAGCACCGCCTTCCTGCCCCACGGCAATGGTTACCTGTGGGAGCCCGGGCTGGTCGGCCTGAATGTCGCGGCCGACAGCCTCATTGCCCTCAGCTACTATTCGATTCCGATCACGCTCGTTTACTACGTGCGCAAAAGCCGCGACGTCGCCTACCCCGGGATTTTTTTGATGTTCGCGGCGTTCATCGTCGCCTGCGGTTCGACCCATGTGATGGAGGTCATCACCGTTTGGACGCCCGTCTACTGGCTGAGCGGCGGGATCAAGGCGATCACCGCGGTGATTTCAGTGATCTCCGCCGTCGCGCTCGTCCGGGTCGTGCCGCTCGCGCTGGAACTGCCCAGCCGCAAGCAACTCCGCCAGCTCAACGAGCAACTCGAGGATCGCGTGCGCGAACGCACCGCCGATCTCACCACCGCGAACGCCCAACTCCGCCAGGAAGCCGTGCAGCGCGCGCAGGCCGAGGCCGAGGTGCGCCGGCTCAACGTCGAGGCGCAACGCAGCGTCGCGGAACTGCAGACGCTCTTTAATCTCATGCCGGTGGGCGTCGGCATCGCGACGGACGCCGCGTGCACCGAAATCCGCTTCAACCCCGCTTACGCCGAAATGCATGGCTTGGAGCGGAGTGCCGCCATCTCGTTCTCCGCGCCGCCGTCGTCGTCGCTGTGCACGTTTCGCTGGTTGCAGAACGGCCGCGAACTCGCGCCCGCCGATCAGCCGATGCAACGCGCGGTCACGACGAACGATTCCGTGCACGACTTTGAAAAAACCATCCTCCGCCACGACGGCACCACCATCGAGGTGCTCGTCACCGCGGTCCCGATCCGCGACGCGGCGGGCCGGCCGACCGGCTGCGTGGCGACGTTTCAGGATATCACCACGCACAAGCAGGCCGAGCGCCAGCGGCTCGATTTCGAACGCAAGCTCCAGCAGTCGCAAAAACTCGAGAGCATCGGCGTGCTCGCCGGCGGCATCGCCCATGATTTCAACAACCTCCTCACCGGCGTGCTCGGCCACGCCAATCTCGCCCGCGCGCAACTTGCCCGCGGCATGACCGCGGTCGATCCGTCGCTCGCGCAGGTCGAGATCGCCGCGCAACGCGCCGCCGATCTCTGCCGGCAGTTGCTCGCTTACGCAGGCAAGGGCCACTTCGTCGTCAAGCCGCTCGATCTCAATCTCGCGGTCACGCAGGCACTGCCGCTCGTCCGGCTTTCGATCAGCAAAAAGATCACGCTCCATCTCGATCTCGGCGAATCGCTGCCACCGTTCCGCGGCGATGCCACCCAGATCAACCAGATTCTGATGAACCTCGCGATCAACGCCTCCGAGGCGATCGGCGACAAAGTCGGCACGATGACGCTACGCACGACCCGCACGCATCTCGCGCCGCTCGACTTGCTCGCGCTGCCCTCCTCCGCTGAGATGGAGCCGGGAACCTATGTCTGCCTCGAGGTGATCGACAGCGGGTGCGGAATTCCGCCCGAAGCACTCGGCCACATCTTCGAACCTTTCTTTACCACGAAATTCGTGGGCCGGGGCCTCGGGCTCGCGGCCGTGCTGGGCATCATGCAGGGTCACCGCGGCAGCGTGCGCGTGGAAAGCAAGGTCGGCGCAGGCACGACGTTCGCGTTATTTTTCCCCGTGCAAAATGTGGCGTCGTCGTCGGGCGCGCACGGGACCGCGCCGCCGTTGTTCGCCGCGTCACCGCCTGTGCGCGGCACCGTGCTCGTCGTCGACGACGAGGATGCCGTGCGCCTCCTCGCGAAAAGCGCGCTGCACGACGCGGGCTTCACTGTGATCACGGCCACCAATGGCGAAGAGGCGCTCGCCCAGGTGCGCAGCAACCCCACGCAGTTCGACGCCGTGCTGCTCGACCTCACCATGCCGAAGCTCGACGGCGAAGACACCCTGATGGCCCTGCGCATGATCGCGCCGTCGCTGCCAGTCGTGCTGACGAGCGGCTACAACGAGCAGGCTCTCGCCCGGCGGTTTGTCGGCCGCGGCCTCGCCGATTTTCTGCCGAAGCCGTTCAGCGCGTCGAAGCTCGTCGCGTTGTTGGGCGCGGTGATCGCCGAAGCCAACGACCACGCGTGAGACGCAGCCTTCCCGCGGCGGCATCTGCGGGTTTGCAAACCCCCGCGTTCCGCGCCTGATCCCGTGCTCGTAAACCCATGCGCAGTTTTTTCTATCTTCTTCTGCTCGGAGTCGGCCTCGCCACGCTCGCGATCGTCGTGCGCTCGGGCATCCTCGCCCGGAAAAATCCGGGGCGGCCCATTAACAGCGCGATGCGCGAGGCGATGAACGCCGACAACCCGCAGCTCAGCGGCGACGACGCGGCCTTGATTGAAAAGTCTTACGGCACGGCCCACAAACTTTCCTCCGGTCTCCGCTACCTCGTGCGCGCGCCCGGCGAGCCGCCGCTCACCCCCCAGATCGGCGACGAGATTATCTGCCATTACGCCGGCCGGCTGCTCGATGGCACGAGCTTCGACAGTTCCTATGCGCGCGGCGTGCCGCTCACGTTTCGACTCGGCGCGGGCACCGTGATCAAGGGCTGGGACGAGGCCTTCATGACGATGCACAAGGGCGAGAAACGCACGCTCATCGTCCCACACTGGCTCGCCTACGGCGAAAAAGGCCGGCCACCAAAGATTCCCGGCAAGGCCACGCTCATCTTCGAGGTCGAGCTGCTCGACTGGAGGTAGGGCGGGATTCCACCCGCTCTCTTCCCGCTCAAGCGTTCACACCCCGAGTGGACCGAAGTCCCCTGCCCGCGGCGCGCACCCCTTCGGCCAAATGCCCCCCTCACTCGTGATAGCGCGTAATCGGCGCGCGCAGGCGATCGAGCAGGCCGGCGCTGAAGAGGCGTTTTCTCTCAGAGGTGCCCGCGGTGTCGATTTGCGCCGCCGCGAGGGTCACCGCCGCGAGCAGTGTGCCTTGCGCCACGCGCCGCACGATCGCGCGGCCTCTGCCCCTCATCTTCTTCGGCGTGGAAGCCCGGACGACGGCGGGAATTATTTTGGCGGCGTGACGCGGCATGCGGAACTCATCCAGATCGAGCCCGCGTCCCATTGCTCCCACAAAAATGTGATTTCGCGGTGACGCCGTCGCCGCGTCGTGACACGCGCGATTATTTTGCCGTGGGCACCGCCTGCGGCGCGGCGGGCGGAATCGGCGCCGGATCGTCGGTCGCGCGGGGCCGGCGGTAATTCACGCCTAGCCGATCAAAGCGCGCGAGGAGCGCGGGCAGCCGCGTTTTAAAGTCCGCGTAGTTACGGTGCTCGCGCGGCGACCAGACGACCTCCGCGAGCGCGCTCAACCGCGGCCAGGCGCGAAACTCCGTCTTGTTCCAGCTCTGGAGATGCTCGCCCCAGAGTTGTCCCTGAGCGCCGAGCACGTGCGCCTGAAACTGCGGCTCAAGCTCGGCGGGCATCGGCTCGAACGAATAAACTTTTTCCAGCTTCAACGGCCCGCGCCCGATTTTTTCACCCTCTTCCTCGGTCGTGCCTTCGTTGTAGTCGAGATAGGTGTGCGAGGTCGGCGCCATCACCACGTCGTGCCCGTCGCGCGCCGCCGCGATCGCCCACTTCACGTCGCGCCACGCCATCATTGTCGCGCCGGCAGCGAGGCCACCTTCCTGGATTTCGTCCCAGCCGACGAGCCGCCGGCCGTGCGACGACAAATATTTCTCCGCGCGCCGGATGAACCAGCTCTGCAATTCGTGCGCGTCCTTGAGCTTGTTCGCCTTCATGAAGGCCTGCGCGGTGGGCGACGCGTTCCACTGATCTTTTCGGGCTTCGTCGCCGCCGATGTGGATAAATTCCTGCGGAAACAGCGCGAGCACTTCGCCGAAAACATCGTCGAGAAACTGAAACGTCTCCGGCTTCGGCGCGTAGAGATACGAAAATACGCCCCACCGCGTCTGCACCGTTGGCGCGTAGCCCGGCGAATCGTCGTTACCCAACTGCGGATAACTCGCGATCGCGGCCGAACTGTGGCCCGGCAATTCAATCTCGGGCAGCACGCGGATGAAACGCGCCGCGGCATAGGCGACGATCTCGCGCACTTCGTCCTGGGTGTAGAAGCCGCCGTGCGGCACGCCGTCGTCCGCCTTGTTGCCCCCGGCGACCGGCGACGACGCCCGCCACGCCCCGACCTCGGTGAGCTTCGGATATTTCTTGATCTCGATCCGCCAGCCTTGGTCTTCGGTGAGGTGCCAGTGAAAGACATTAAGCTTGTGCAGCGCCATCTCGTCGAGGAAGCGCTTCACGTCGACGACCGTGACGAAATACCGGCCCACATCCAGCAGCGCCCCGCGCCACACGAATCGCGGTCGATCCGTGATTTCGAGCGCCGGGACTTCGGCGCGGCCGCCAGCGGCGCGCACGCCCCCGCGCTCCATGTCGGGCGGCAGCAACTGCCGCAGCGTCTGCACGCCATAAAAAACTCCGGCCGCGGTTGCGCCGCGAATCGCCACGCCGGCGGCGCCGCACGAGAGCTTGTAGCCCTCGTCACCGACCTCGCCTTTCAACGCCGGCTCGATCGCGAGCGTGATGCCCGCCTCGCCCGACGCCACGATCTGCAACCCGCTCCATCGCCCGAACCAGTTCGCGACTGGCGTCGCCGCCGCGTCCGCGCGAATCCGCGTGTCCGTCGTCACGACGAACGGCGCGCCGCCCATCACGCGCAACTCCGCCGGCGCGGGAATGATCGCGGGAGCAGCGACCAAACTTTCAGACAGAATGGACAGAATAAACAAAATCGTCTGACCGCGCGGGATTTTCATTTCGTCCATTCTGTTCCTTCGGTCGAAAAAACTAAATCACAATCCCACCAGCGCCCCGTTGCGCTTGATCCAGCGTTCCGCGTCGCGCCAGCCCGGGCACACTTCCTCGACGCGCTCCCAGAACCGTGCCGAGTGATTCATTTCCCGCCGGTGCATCAGCTCGTGGTAAATGATGTAGTCGCGCACGAAGTCCGGCGTCTGCACGAGCCGCCAGTTCAGCGAAATCGTGCCGCCCGCCGAACACGATCCCCAGCGCGAACGCTGGTTGCGCACCGTCACCTGCTTCACGTCCAGGCCGGTGAGCGCCGCGAGTTCCCACGTGCGCGCCGGCAATTCGATCCGGGCGCGCCGCGCGAATTGCGCCTCGAGCGTCGGCCGCAGATCGCCATCGAGGCGCGCGGCGCGAAACACATCCGCCGCGACGCAGACCTGGGGCCGCGGCCTTTCGGCCGCCACGCGAATCTCTTCGAGCTCGCCGCGCCACAACACCCGCGTGCCGATCGTCCAGATTTCGGCGGCGCGCGGACGATTCCGGTGGCGGGCCCGCGCCCGCTCCAGCCAGTCCGCGTGCTGCGCCACAAACCGTTCCGCTTCGCGCACCGAGCCGCGCGCGGGAATCGTCGCCACCGCCACGCCATCGCGGCGCAGCGTCAAGCGATAGCGGTAGGCGCGCGGGCTGCGCTCGAAGACGATGTCGACCTTCGGCGGTGTCGCCGTCAGCTCCGCGGCCGGCGGAGGCGCGTCACCGGTCCACCGCAGCCTCGGCGAAGGTGGCGGCACGTCCGCCTGCCCTGAGCTGGCCGAAGCGAGGCCCGGCGAAAGAAGTCCGAATAAATCCTGTTGTTGCTCCGCGCCCATGAGGTCGTGGTTAGATTCGCATCGTCTCCCAGCGCGTCAACTTCCCCCGCGCCACCGTGAGCCACGCCCAACTCGCGGCGCCGGCGCGCGGGCGTGTCACCGCGCCCGGATTGAGCCACCGCACGCCGGCGATCATCTCGTCGCGCGCGACGTGCGTATGCCCGTGCAAGATTGCCGCAATGCCCGCCGGCGCCTTGGCGCGGTCGGGCGGGATGTGCGTTAGGAAAAACCTCACGCTTTCGCGCTCCAACTCGAGTGCCAGCGGCCACGCTTCATTGGCGTCGCAATTGCCCCGCACCACGTGGAGCGGCGGCCCAAGTTGCTCGATTTCTCCCAGCACTTCCGGCGCGCAGACATCACCCAAATGCCAGATTTCATCCGCGTCGCGCAGCCGCTCCGGCAACCGCGGCGGGACGCGGTCGTGCGTGTCGGAGAGAACGGCAATGCGCATGCGAGAGTGAGACGCAACCGGACGGAATTTGACAGCGGTTTTTTAGCGGCGAGGATTTTCTCGTCGTGCTCCGCAACCTCGCCATCGATTTCGATTCGTTCTTCGCCTCCGTCGAGCAGCAAGAGCGGCCGGAATTGCGCGGCAAACCCGTCGGCGTCGTGCCGGTGATGGCCGAGACCACTGGTTGTATCGCCGTCAGCATCGAGGCGAAAAAAATGGGCCTGAAGCGCAACGCCCGCGTCGCTGAGGCGAGGAAACTCTGCCCCGGCATCGTCATCGTCGAGGCGCGACCCGGTGTCTACATCGACTACCATCGCCGCCTGCGCAAAGTCGTCGAGTCGTGCGTGCCGGTGAAAAAAGTGCAGTCGATCGACGAAATCGAATGCGAGCTAACCAAGGACTTCGCCAACGCCCCTGACCGCGCCCTCGCCCTCGCGAAACAAATCAAAGCCAAGATCGCGCGCGAAGTTGGCGCCATCGTGCGTTGCTCGATCGGGATCGGCCCGAATTGGTTTCTCGCCAAGCTCGCCTCCGACATCGACAAGCCCAACGGCCTGCTCGTCCTCGACGAGGACGACGTGCCGGGAAAAATTCTCCACCTGAAGCTCTCCGATTTCACCGGCATCGGCGAAAACATGGAGCAGCGCCTGCACGCCGCGGGCATCGACGCCGTCGCGAAACTTTATGCCACGAGCAGCGCCCAGCTCCGCGCGATCTGGGGCAGCGTCGAGGGTGCGCGTTTCCATTCGTGGATGAACGGCGGCCTTCAGGAGCGCGAGCCGACCCAGAAAAACACCATCGGCCACGGTCACGTGCTCCCGCCCAAGGGCTGCAACCACGAGACCGCGATCGCCGTGCTCCACCGCTTGCTGCAAAAAGCCGCGATGCGCCTGCGCCACGAAGGCCACTACGCTGGCAGCCTGAGCGTTTCCGTGCGCTACGGCGACGACACGAACTGGAGCGACGATCGCCGCTTCAACGAGACGCAGGACACTCTGCACTTCACGCACGTCCTCAACGAACTCTGGGCCTCCCGCCCGCGCGACCTCCACCGCCGCGCCCCGCTGCAAATCGGCGTGATGCTCGGCCACCTCCTCGAAAGCAGCGCCCACACCGGCGATCTCTTCGAGCAGAAAACCGAAGTCACCCGCACCCGCCTTCATTCCGCGATGGACGAGCTCAACAAAACCTTCGGAAAAAATTCCGTCTACTTCGGCGGCGCGCACGGTGCCACCGACTACGCGCCAATGCGGATCGCCTTCACGCGGATCCCAGAGCCCGAACTCGAGGAAATCGACGCCTCGCGCGGTCGGCGACTCCGTGGGAAACGGGCGAGTCAACCACCTTCACCTGAAGAAAAGCGGTGAGCCCGTCGTTCGCCGGCGCCGACCGTGGCGTCACTTCTTCGCATCAGTCGCGCTGAGTTTCTGGCGCCACTCGGCCGCCTCTTCGGGTCGGCCGGCCGCCACATAAAATTCGACGATCCGCTGGCCAAGTTCCCCGAGAAGTTTCGCCTGCACGGTCGTCAAGCGGGCGCGGTCGCTCGTCAGGCTCGCATAACCGCCGAGCAACAGCGGCTCCGCGTCGGCTAACCGGCCCAGCCGCATCAACGCCGTTCCCCACTGGCAGCGGGCCACCGCCGTGCGCGACGATCCGGCGCCGGCTTTCGCATAGACCTCGACCGCCTCCCGCAGCAGCGGCTCCGCTTTTTGCGGCTCACCTTTCGACAGGTAGACGTCGCCGAGGCCAGCGATGCAAGTGAGCGTGTTGGGATGGGTGTTGCCCACGATGCGCCGGCTCAACACCAGCGTCTCCTCCATTAACGCGGCACTCTTCTCGAGATTTTTCTCCAGCCGGTAGGTGTCGGCGAGATTCCGCATGGTGATGAGTGTGCGCGGATGCTCCGGCCCGATCGTGCGGCGCGCCGTTTCCATTGCCGCCACTTGCAGGGCCTCCGCCTCCGGCAGCCGGTTCTGGATTTTGTAAACGCCGGCCAGGTTATTCATCGAGATAATCGTGTGCGGATGATCCGGGCCCAGCAGGCGGCGGCGGGCCGCGAGCACGCGTTCGTCGAGTTCGGCCGCGAGCGCGATCTTGCCTTCGTCGCGATAGACCAGCGCCAGATCGTTGACGGTCGTCAGCGCCTCGAGATTGTCCGGACCCAGCGTCTTCGCCTGCAGTTCGGCCGCCTCCCGGATCAACGCTTCGGCTTCCGGCAGACGGGCCTGCGCATAGCGAATCGAGCCGAGCGTGCCCACCACTCCCATCAAACTCTGCGGCGTAATAGTCGGCACCGACCGGACGCTGGCCAGCGTCGCAGTGAGCAAGGCGTCCGCCTCCGCTTGCCGCCCGAAGTCGCGCAGATTCACGGCCCGGATGCGGACGGTTTCAAGCGTAGCGGGGTCCGTCGGACCGAGCACGCGGCGCCGGAGCTCCAGACCCCGCGCCAACAACGCTTCGGCCTCGGCGAACTTGCCGCTGTCGCTCAGCAGCGAGCCAAGTTCACACAGGACGGCGAGCGTCAGCGGACTTTCAGGACCGAGCAAACGCGTGCGCAGATCAAGCGCGCGCCGCAGATGCCCCATCCCCGCTTCGAAGTCGCCGAGCGAATCGTAAACATTGCCAATCACGGCGTGCACCTCCGCCTCGACCAGCGGCTGGCCGGTAAATCGGCCGTCGAGGCGCTTCCCCGCCCGATCAAGCACCGCGTGCAGCGTGACGTTGCGATCGGGCTGCGTGCCGGCCGCGGCCTGGCTCAACAGATCATTCTCCAGAAAGTCCGCGAGCGCCCGAGCCTTGGCCGCCTCGGTGCCGGCCTCGCGCTCCGCGGCTCGCGCCCGCACCGCCTGCGCCACGCTCACGATCGTCGCGCCGATTAACACGAGCACCACGATGCCTGACGCCGTCAGGCCCACGCGGTGGCGGCGCGAAAATTTTCGCAGGGCCCCGAGCCGGCCCGGCGTCCGCGCCAGGATGGGCTCGTCGGCGAGAAACCGCCGGAGATCTTCCGCCAGCTCCACCGCCCCCGCATAGCGCCGCGCCGGCTCGCGTTCGAGGCACTTCAAGCAAATCGTTTCGAGGTCCCGCGGCACGGCGGGCGCCAGCAACCGCAGCGGCGGCGGCTCGGCCTGATCGATTAGTTCGAGCAACTCGACCGGCGAGGCGCCCGCGAACGGCACGCGGCCGGTCAGCATTTCGTAGAACACCACGCCGAGCGCAGAAAGGTCGCTCGCTGCCGACAGGGCCGCACTGCCGCCGCGCAGCGCTTCGGGCGCCACGTAGTGCGGCGTCCCGAGCACGCCACTCACCGCCGTCAGGTCGCCGCCGGGTTCGAGTTGCGCCGCGAGCCCGAAATCCGCCAGGCGCGGCTCATCGCCATCGAGCAGAATGTTCGACGGCTTCACGTCGCGATGCAGCACGCCCTCGGCGTGCGTGTAGGCGAGCGCGGCAGCGAGTTTCTGCACGAGCGCCGCAGCCTGGCGCGACGCAAACGGACGCTCGCGCAACCGTCGCGCGAGATCGCCGCCGTCGATATAGTCCATCGAGAAAAACACGAAACCATCGGCGCGGCCAGAGTCATGCACGCTCACGATATGCGGATGCCGTAGCCGGGCCGACGTCTGCGCCTCGCGCAAAAATCTCAACTCCAACCCCGCCGCACCGCCCCGGCCTTCAGGCAAAACCTTGAGCGCGACGATGCGCTCGAGGCCCGGTTGCCGGGCCGCGTAGACGCAGCCCATCCCGCCGCGGCCAATCTCTTCGATGATTTCGTAGCGACCGATCGCCAGCGGGAGATTGCCGGCGCCGCGAATGAGCTCGGCGAGTTCGGCCGGTGGCGCGGCGGCGGGCGTCCCGGAATCGAGCATCAGCACGCGCTCCCCCGCGCACCGCAGGCATACGCCGCCCGTCGCAAAGGGATGCGCCGACGATCCGCCGCAGCGCGGACAGGCGCCGACCGTGACAAAGGGAGATTGCGAGGGACGCGGTGTGGCCATCTCAGGGGTTCACGGAATATCGTCGGGAAAATTTCACGTGTGGCGGGTTTAGGCGCGCAGCGCCTGCATCAGGTGTTGCAACTCATGCCGCACTTCACCCGGGTCGCGCACCGTGTTCGCCACTTCGAGCTTCACGATCTCGGCGTAGCGTTGGTTGAGCCGATACACCCAGACGGCGACATTCGTCCGCGTCGTGCCGAGCGCGCCGGCGGCGATTTCGTAGTCTCCGCGCGTCGGCGTGCTGCTGAGAAACGGCCGCAGCGCGGCGAACTGCCGCGCGCGTCCCGCAGCCGTTTGCTCCTCTTCCAGACGACGGAGCGCGTGGGCGAGCAAGGTGAGCGCCCAACTTTTCTCGTAGACCGCGCCCGGGTCCGTCTCAGGCGTGTCGAGCGCGGAAAATTCACGCTCGGCGTCCGCCGCATCGATGAACCGCGCGCCACCCCCGCGTTTCTGCGCACCCTGGTGCGCGAAATGGTCGCTGAGATATTGCCGCAGCGCACCGACGAGATAACCCCGAAACCGGCCCTTCGCCGGATCGGAGCGATCCAGGAGATCGCCTTCGAGCACGTGCGCGAAAAATCCCTGGGTGAGATCTTCCGCGTCGGCGGGCGCTTGGCCACGGCGGCGGAGATAGCCATAGATGGGCAGCCAATACGTGCGGCACAATTCTTCCAGCGCAGCCCGCCGCCCGACCGCGTCACGGCGCGTTTCGAGAATCACGCTCCAGTGCGTCGGAGCAAAGACCGCCGGCGAAGTGTCGCGCGTGGACATGGCCGAAGAGCAATACCGGCCGCCTGCGGCGAGAGAAGCGCCAAGTGAGGTGGCCACGGTAAAATTAGGACAGAAAAGACCCGCCGGCGACGGTCGCCGGCGGGTCGGGTCGGAAGCAGACTCAGGGCAACACCGACGCGAGATCGAAGGCGAGCACGCCCGCGCTATCGGCGGTGAGCGTGCCTCCGCTCGCGATCGTGATCTGCGCGGTCGCGCCGTTGCTCGTCGCGGTCACGGCGTAGCCGCCGCCGGGGGCCAGGCCGGTCACGTAGTCGTGCGCCGTCGTCGCCGGCACCGCATACGTCACGCCGGCGAAGGTGGTGGCGATGTCGCGCTTGAAGAGCACGACCGTGTCGAGCACGAGCGCGCCGTCGAACGCCGTTCCCGCCGAGCTCTGCACAAGTGCGGTCGGATCAGCGGCGACGTTGGCATCGGCGCCCTGCAACACGTGGAGGAAGCGGATGTCGGTGAAGTTGGCGGGATTCTCGATGACGATGCGAAAGTTCGAGGGCTCAAGCTGCGCCTTCGGGTTGAGGGCGTTGCCGATCGGCGTGGCGGTGACGGTCGCGCCTGCGGGCAGAAGGTTGCTCACGTAGAGATGCTGGCCGTTCGGCGTGTTCGAGGTGATGACGTTGCCGTTGAGCGACGGCTGGCCGATGAGCGCGAGGTTGAAGCGCTTGAAGAGGCCGGCGGTTTGCGACGTCGCGCGGTCATAGACGACGATGTGGTCGGGCTTCAGCCAGACGATCGAGCGGCTCGCGTGGAGGATGTCGAGGGCGGCGTTCGCGGGCGTCCAGAAATTGGCCCGGTTGAAGAGGTTCGTCGTGTCGCTGAACGTGTAGGTGTAGCTCGGCTGCACGCTGACGGTGGTGGTCGGATCGCCGACGGCGCCGCCGAACTGCCACTGCGAGCCGTTGGCCCAGAACGGACCTTCCCACCAGCCGAGGCTGGTCGGGACGCCGTTCGCGCACCAGTTTTTCAGCGAAAGCGTGTTGTGGTAGTCGGTGGTGAGGCCGACGATGTTGTTGTCGTAGTTCGCGACGCCTTTCGTCAGCCACTCGCCTTTGCGGTAGAACTCGAACTGGTTCGCGTCGGCCTGCTGGTGATAGATCGAATTCCAACTCGAGCGAAAATCGAACATCGTGCCGTTCGCGGACCAGTCGGTGTGCTCGACCAGGCGGCCCTGCGGCGCGTCGTAGAACGCGGTCGGATAATTCGGACGCGGATCGGTCGCGGGGGCGAGAGTCGGATCGAGCAGGGTAAACGCGAGCAGCGCATCCTGCACCCCGTAGGACCAGGGATTCTGGATGCGGGTGAGGAGGTTGGCGGCGCCGCCCTCGACGGCGTTGACCGCGAACCAACGCTCGGCGTTGAGGCGGGAGTTGTCGCCGTTTTTCTGGTCGAGCATCGCGAGCAGCGCGAACGGCTGCACGAAGTCGGGCGTGATCCAGAGGCGGAGGACGTCACCGTAGCTGGCCATTTGATAAACCGGCCCGAGATAGGCGTCGCTCGCGAAGACCTGGGCGGCGGGCACGAGCGAGGTCGTCATGCCTTTCACGAAGCGATCCCACACGGGCGGGTTGTTGGCGAGCGCGACCTGCGGGCCGGAGAGCAACGGGTCGGCAAAGCCGGCGGTCTTGAGCGCGAGGAGCTGGCCAAAGATGTAGGCGTAGGAGTGGCCGTAGAGCATGCCCTCGGGCGGGAGCCCGCCGCTGGCGAGACCGACGGACGCGTTGGCGGGAAGATTATAGGCGGCGCGCACTGCGGACGGATCGCCGAGCATCGCGAATTCCTGAAAGAGCCAGGCGCCCGTGGCGTTGGCGATGTAGCTGCGGAGGGTATTGCCGAGGATCGCATCGGGGGCGGCGGGATTCAGCGCAGGGTCGTCGACGGGATCGAAGGAGAGGGACATCATCGTGACGAGCCGGCCGTGGGCGATGTAGTAGTTATTCGACGCCATGCGGTAGGCGTTGATGCCACCGGGGAGCAGCGCGTTGCTATTCGTCAGACCGATCGGGACGGGATGATCGCCGCCGCAGGTGGAGGCATTGAGACATTCGTTGGCCCAGCGCAGGAAGACGGTGCGAATGGTGGCCTTATCGGCCGCGGTGAGGATCGGCGTGACGCCGTCGGCCTGCGTGGTGCTATAGATCCAGTCGACGATGAGCGGCCAGCACTCGGAGTTGGCGTTGGCGCGATTGTAGATGGCGAAAGCCGGATCGCGGAATGGCGCACCGGTGAGCACGCCCTTGGCGGCTTCGTTCATCGCGACCATGAGCAGATTGCGGGCGCGCTGCGCGTGCAGGATGCGGTTCGCGGGGTTCGGATCGATGAGCGAGTGAAACGCGAAGACGAGCGCCTCTTGCTCGGTGATTACGCCTTGGTAACCCTGCGTGTCGCCGAAGTCGGGGTAGACGGGGTTTTGGACGCCGCCCGGAAAGCACTTCGTGTTGTAGTCGCTGACGCACTGGTTGAGCACGGTGAGGAGACCCTGCTGGTAGAGGGGGTTGCTCGAGACGGCCCAAGTCTGGAGCTTCGCGGCGTCGGGCGGCGTGATCCACAGGCGCGGATGCGTGGTGACTGGCTGCGGGATCGGCGCGGGCGCGTAGAAATTCGCGGTTTCGGTGACGGCGTTCCCCGGCATCGTGAAGGTGGTGACGGAAGAGAAGGAGTTCGAAGTGGGCGCGCCGCCGGTCCACTGCTTGAACCACTGGCCGGCGGGGGGAGTGTTGGCGGTGATCGTGACCGTGGCGCCGGGGAGGAAATTGCCGCCGCCGGTGCCGTTCACGACGGTGACGGAATAAGTCGAGGCCGGAGGAGGCGTGCTGCCACCGCCGCCGGATGAGCCGCCGCCCGCCGTCGTCCCGCCACCCACGTATTCATCCTCCGCGATGCTCGCCGTCGCGCCGAGTGCGTCGGTCACGGTGAGCGTAAACTTGAAATCTCCCGCCGTCGTCGGCGTGCCGCTGAAAACGCCACCCGATGTCAGCGCCATGCCGGGAGGCACCGGACCTCCGCTGACCGACCACGAATAAGGCAGCTTGCCGCCGGTTGCCGTGACGGTCCGGGTATAAGCCGTGCCCACGGTCAACGGATCGAGAATGGCATATTGAGCGGCGAGAGGCGTCGAGGTGGTCGTGCCGGTGCCACCTCCCGAAGAGCCACCGCCGGAGGAGTCGACAGAGGTGGCCGGCGCGTTCTCCAGCAACGTGAGTGATTGATACGCCGACGCGTTTTTCGAGTCGGTTACCTTCAGGTAGATCGAGAACGGGTAACCATAGACCCATGAACTGGCCGTCGACGGCGTGCCACTGATCACGCCGGTCGTAGCTGCGATCGCCAGTCCGGGAGGCAGGCCGCCGGATTGGATCGTCCACTTGTAGGGCGCGGTGCCACCGGTCGCCGCCAGGGTTTGGGAATACGTGGTGCCGCCGACGGAAGCGGGCAGCGAGGTTGTGGTGATCTTTAATGTCGCTGCCGAAGCAGCCACCGCGATCGTGCAAACGAGGGTGAGTGAAAACGCGCGCACGGACCGTCGGAAGACGGTGGCGGGAGCGGATGGAGGGGAGGCGTGGACTTGATTCATGGGATGATAATAAACGAACTGGGTAAGCCCCACCGCGCGAAGCGGAGGAACCGTTGTCATCTCTCATTCCCCGAAACCGACCCGCGTTGATTACAGTCTTTATTGCAAAAATCCTGTTAGAGCAGATTCCACAAAGGCCGCCTCCGTCGGTAAACGTTCGCACACGTCGAGATTCAACGAGGCAAAACGGCTCCGGCACATTAAGCGGATGGAATCGGTGGGAGGCGGAACCGCCCTCAAACCCCACCCTTGACACCCCCCGCCCCGCCGGGCACCACTGACCCTCTTTTTCTTCAAAAGTCATGCAACCCACATTCCGCCCGCACCGCAAAAAGCGCGCCCGTAAGATTGGTTATCGCGCCCGTATGGCCACCAAAGGCGGCCGCAAAGTCATCCGCGCCCGTCGTCTCAAAGGCCGCAAGCGCCTGACGGTCGTCTGAGTTCGTCCGCTGCTCCGAGCGGCCGCGACGTTTCGCCCAGCCACGGTTCCATGCGTTTCCGTCCTGAGCAGCACCTGCGCCGCCAGAGCGAAATCCGCGGCGTTCGCGAGCAAGGCCGCCGGCTGGACTGCCGCGCCTTCACCGTGTGGTGGAAACGGCGTGAATCACCGGCCGAAAAAAACGGCGATAACGCCGCCGCTGGATCCGCCCTGCCCGACGTCGCCGGGGTGAAGTCCGCGCCGCGCGTCTGCGTAATCGCCTCGACCGCGGCCGTCGGCCATGCCGTCCTCCGCAACCGCGCCAAGCGCCGCCTCCGCGAAGTCTTCCGCCACCAGCAACACCTCGTGCCCGCCGGCTGCGATCTGCTGCTCATCGCGCGCGCCGCAGCCACCGATCGCCCGATCCCGGAGCTCGCGCAGAAATTTTCCGACGCGTGCCGCCAGATCGCCGCCGCTTCCAAACCCACCCCGATTCCTTGAGCGCGCCTGCCCCGAAAATTTTCCGGCTCGTCGCCTCGCTGCCCGCCCGCGCGCTGCTCGGGCTCATTCGCGTCTATCAGCGCGCCCTCTCACCCGCGCTGCCGGCCTTGTTCGGCCCGGGCTGTGGCTGCCGCTTCGTTCCGACCTGCTCGCACTACGCGGCCGACGCCGTCCGGCAACACGGCGCACTTGCCGGTGCCTGGCTCGCCGCGCGCCGCCTCGTGAAGTGCACGCCCCTGCACCCCGGCGGCTTTGATCCGGTTCCCGCTTCGCCCCGGATTCGTCGGACCGGTCCGCCGCAGTGCGCGCGCGTGTCAGCCTGACCCCGCCCCTCGTCCCTCTCCTTCGACCTTTTCCTCCCTCCCACTTTCGTTTCATGGACAAAAAGAACACCGTCATCGGCGTGCTCCTCATCGCAGGGGCGTTTGTCGCGCTTTATTTCTCACCGAAGCCGACCCCACCCGCGCCCAAATCCGTGACCACGCAGGTCGCGACTTCGAGCGCAGCCTCGACGGCTCCCGCCACCGCTCCCGCCGCGACCTCGGCTGCCGCACCCGGCACGCCGTCGGCCGCGATCAACACGCCCGCCTTCGCCGCGATCGCGAGCGAGACAACCGGCGAGAACGTCCTCAAGCTCGCCAACGATTTCGTCGAGGTCACCTTCACCGACATGGGCGGCGCCGTGCGCGATGTCGCCTTCAAGAAACGCGATCAGAAAGACCGGCTGGTTTATCCCTCCGAGCTCGGCAGCAAGGAGCCGTTCGTCTTCAACGGCCTGCACGCCGATCCGATGTTGGCGTTCGTCGATTTCCCCGGCCTCGACCGTCACACCCGCTTCACCCGCGTCTCACAGACGGCGACCGAAGTCACTTACCAGGCCGTGCTCAACGGCAACCTCGAGGTCACGCGCCGCTACCTCCTCGCGCCGAACCAAGGCGACGGCACCGATCCCTATCAACTCCGCCACGAGACGACGTTCAAGAATCTCAGCGAGCAAACCGCGCCCGTCCCGCGCCTCGCGATGAGCATCGGCACGGCGGCGCCCACCAGCGCGCGCGATTTGGGCGACCAGCTCACCAGCGGCTACTCGACCGGCAAGGATCAGTCGTTCACCGCGCGCGGGAAGCTCGAGCAGAGCAACGGCTTCTTCGGCATCGGCGCGAGCGAACAAAAAGCCTCCATCACCAGTCCCGGCCCGCTCGCCTGGGCCACCCTCGGCAACCAGTTCTTTACCACCATCCTCACGCCCGATGAGCCAGCCGCCGGCCTCGTCACGCGCCGCGTGAAACTTTTCCCCGCGCTCCCCGACGAAGATCACAACGCCTACGGCCTGGCCGCCGTCGCGCAATTCGACGTCAAGCCGCTCGCGGCCCACGGCGACAGCAAGATCGCCGCGAACTTTTATGTCGGCCCGAAGGAATACCACCGCCTCGCCAACGGCGCCGTCTTCAAGGCCGACCAAGACAAGGTCATGCAGTATGGTTTCTTCAAGTTCTTCAGCGCCCTGATCGTCACCTTGATGAACTGGATGCACGGCCTCGTGGGGAACTGGGGCGTCGCGATTATTCTCAGCACGCTGCTGCTCAAAGTCATTTTCCTCCCGCTCACGATCAAGGCGACGCGCTCGATGAAACGCATGGCGAAGCTGCAGCCGCTGATGCAGGCGCTCCGCGAGAAATACAAGGACAACCCCGCCAAGCAGCAGACGGCGATGATGGAGCTCTACAAGGAGCACAAAGTGAATCCGATGGGCGGCTGTCTCCCGATGCTGATTCCGTTTCCGTTCTTCATCGGCTTTTTCTCCATGCTCCGCAGCTCCGCCGAACTTCGCTTCGCGCCGTTCCTCTGGGCCCCCGATCTGGCCTCGACCGACACGGTCGGCCACATCCTCGGCATCTCGATCAACATTCTCCCGCTGCTGTTCACGCTGATGACGTTTTTCCAGATGCGGCTCACGCCCACGCCCAACGCCGATCCCGCGCAGGCGAAGATGATGCAGTTCATGCCGCTGATCTTCCTTTTTATTTATTACAGCATGCCGGCCGCGCTGTCGCTCTACTCGACCGCCAACGCCGTCTTCACCATCGCGCAGCAGCTCGTGATCAACCGCCTCAAGGAGCCCGAGGATTCGCTCCCCGCGGTCGCCACCGGCCCCGGTGGCAAAGTGATCAAGAACGTCACACCGAAGAAAAAGTAAGCGGGTCGGCGGTCGGGCGCAACGCCCGGCCTGTTTTGATCTGCCGCTCACCGCTCGCGCTCACGTTTCGCGTCGGGGCCGGCGCCACGCGTCATAATTATCAACCACCCTTGCCTCGTCTGGCGCGGGCTGGTTGGTTGTCCCACCCAATGACGGACGACTTCGAAGTCGCAACAGCCACGGACTCCACGCCGCGCCATCTCGCGCCCGGCGAGGTGGGGATCGTGTCACCGCGCGACTTCCTGTGCGGGGAACCGTTCACGTTCAAGAGCGGGCAAACGATTTCGGGTTTCACGCTGCGCTACGAAACCTACGGTCGGCTCAACGCCACGCGCGACAACGCCGTCCTGATCTGCCACGCACTCAGCGGCGATCACCATTGCGCCGGCTGGCACTCGGCGGCCGACAAAAAACCCGGCTGGTGGAACAACCTCATCGGCCCCGGGAAGGCCGTCGACACGAACCGTTTCTTCGTCATCTGCGCCAACGTCCTCGGCGGCTGCCAGGGCTCGACCGGCCCATCATCGCTCAACCCCGCCACCGGCCGGCCCTACGGCATCGAATTTCCCTTCGTCACGATCCGCGACATGGTGCGCGCGCAAAAACTGCTGCTGGATCATCTCGGCGTCGCGGAATTGCACGGCGTCATCGGCGGCTCCATGGGCGGAATGACCGCGCTGTTGTTCGCCATCGAGTTTCCGCGCTTCACGCACCGCGTGCTCGCGATGGCCACGACCGGTCGCGAAAGCGCGCAGGCGATCGCGTTCAACGAGGTCGGCCGCCAGGCGATCATGCAGGATCCGGCGTGGAATCACGGCGATTATCCACGCGACGGCGGCCCGCGCGTCGGCCTCGCGATCGCGCGCATGATGGCGCACATCACCTATGTCTCCGACGCGAGCATGGACCGGAAGTTCGGCCGCAAGAAAAAGGAGAACGCCGCCGGCGACGCCTACACGCTCGACATGCAGTTCGAGGTCGAGAGCTACCTGCGCCACCAGGGCCAGAGCTTCATCAACCGCTTCGACGCGAATTCCTACCTCTACATCACGCGCGCTCTCGATCAGTTTGATCTCGCGCAGGCCCACGGTTCGCTGGAATCCGCGTTCGCTCCCGTCGAAGCTGACACCCTCGTCGTCGGCTTCACGAGCGACTGGCTTTTCCCGCCCGAGCAAAATCGGGCGCTCGCGCTCGCGCTGCTTCGCGCCGGCAAGCGCGCCAGCTACGCCGAGCTCGCCACCGATCTCGGCCACGACTCGTTTCTCCTCGAGAGCGAGCAGCTTTACACGCTGGTCCGCGGCTTCCTCGAGCGCGATCAGCTCTACACGTTCGACTACGCGATCTGAAATGTGGAACTCAGGAAATCAGGAAAATCGGTCTGCCGGATCGCTGGTATTTTCCAGCCTTCCTGAGTTCCACATTGGTTCGTTCTTCATCCCATGAACCAACTCGTCGCCAAACGCACTGTCGATATGGAGATCATCGGGGATTGGGTGGAGCCCAACACTCGCGTGCTTGATCTCGGCTGCGGCGAGGGTGCACTCCTCGATTTTCTCGTGCAGCAGAAAAAAGTCTCCGCCGTTGGCGTGGATCTCGACTTCAACAAAATCACCGCGTGCGTCCGCCGCGGCCTTGCCGCCTATCAAGGTGATCTCACGCAATTCCTACGGGCGTTTCCCGACCAACATTTCGATCGCGTGATCTGCTCGCGCACAGTGCATGAGCTGAGCAATCCCACCGAAGTCATCTTCGAGGCGCTGCGCGTCGGCCGCACGCTCACGGTCGGCTTCGTGAACCACGGTTTCTGGAAGAATCGCGTGCACGCCCTCCTGCACGGTCGAAAGATTCGCAACGAGGTCTACAAGACCGAGTGGTTCGACAGCCGCCCCGCGAACCCCGTTTCGGTGGCCGACTTCGAAGATTTCTGCGCCGCGAAAAACATCCGCATCGCCCGCCGCGCCCACCTCGCGGGCAACTGGCGCACGCCCTGCCGCACGCTGCCGAATCTCCTCGCTGGCTTCGCGCTCTACGATCTGGCACGGTGAGCAGATGAAACTCCGCCACTGCCTCGCCGCCCTCTCCCTGACCGCAGCGATCGCCTTCGCCGCCGAGGCGCCAAAGATCGCACCCACCGAGGCGGCCAAGCGCGTCGCCGCTGGCGCCGCCGTCCTGGTCGACGTGCGCGAAGCGAGCGAGTGGGCCGAGACCGGCGTCGCCGCGCCCGCGGTCTTGCTCGCCAAGAGCGACTTCGATGGCGCGCAGAAAGCGTGGAAGCCGTTTCTCGAGAAAAACGCCGGCAAGGAAATCATTCTCTACTGCCGCTCCGGGAAACGCGCCGGAACCATCGCGGCCGCGCTCGCCGAAAAAGGCGTGAACGTCGCCAACGCCGGCGGCCTCAACGACTGGACCGCCGCCGGTCTGCCTGTCCGCAAGCCGTGAAGTAACGCGCAGTTTCCGCCCGCCCTTTCCCGCGGGGATGTTCGAGAGTGGGCTGAAGCCCGCCCTACTTCAGTCGCGCCGCTTGAAACAGCACGATGCAGTCCGACCCATCCTCGGTGTGCAGCCAGTGCGGATCGAGCGCCGCAAATTCGCGATCGATCGCGGCGCGCAGGCCGCCGACTTCGATCAGCACGATGCCGTGAGGCTGGAGCCGCGTGCGCGCCTGGCGGAGAAGCTTGCGGACGATCAGGAGGCCGTCGTTGCCGCCGTCGTGCGCCATGCGGGGTTCGGCGGCGAACTCAGGGGCTTGCGCGTCGACGAGTGCGGTAGGCTCGTAGGGCGGATTGCTGAGAATCACGTCATACTTTGCCGCCGGCACGGCGTCGAAGACGTCGCTCGCATACAGCTTCACGCGCGCCCCGACCCGGTGTTCGCGGACGTTGATCTTGGCGACCTCGAGCGCATCGGCCGAGAGATCGCAGGCGTCGACGCGCGCGGCGGCAAAATGATGCGCGAGCAGGATCGCGAGGCAGCCCGAGCCGGTGCAGACGTCGGCGATGCGCGTGATCTTTTTTTTCGCCGGCAGCCAGGCGCCGAGTTGCTGCGGGATGACTTCCAGAAAATAGCTGCGCGGGATAATCACCCGCTCATCCACGTAGAAACGGTGCTCGCCGAGCCACGCCTCGCGCGTGAGGTAGGCGGCGGGCACGCGTTCGAGCATGCGGCGGCGGAAAACGTTTTCGATTTTCGCGCGCTCGGCCACGGTGAGTCTTTTTTCCAGCACCCGCGCATCGGCGTCGAGTGGCAACTCGAGCGTGCGCAGCAGCAGGTAAAGCGCCTCGTCGTGCGCGTTGGTCGCAATCTGGCCGAGCGCGAGATTCGCCGTGGCGTAAAGCTTTTCGGCCAACTTCAGCCAGTCGCCGACGGTCGTGAGCCGGGCCGTGTCCGCGAAGGGATCAGCTTTTTGCCGGCTCATCGGGGGCGACGACGTGCTCGTGGTTTTGGATGTGCTCGGAGCAATAGCATTCGTCGTTCGCACACTTGGAGCAGTAACGGAAATCGAGCTCCGGGTTCGTTCGGTCGGTTTTGCCGCAGACGCGGCACTTGTGGCGCGGTTCGCCCGACTCCCCAAAATCCTGCGCCTTGCGCGCCATGGTGCGCTGGCCGCGGCGCATGCCTGAGAAAAGATCGCCGGAAAAAAACAGGAGGAAGTTGCCGACCGAGGCGAGGACCTGGAGCTTGGCGGGCGCATCGCCGGTGAAGAACGACACCCCGTAGCCCACCCAGGCGAGCAGCGCCAGCCACTTCACCTTCACCGGCAGGATGAAAAAGAGGATGAATTCAAAATCCGGGTTGAGATACGCGAACGCGAGAAACACCGTGCCGGCCAGAAACAGGTTGGTCACCGCGTTGCCCGGCGTGATGAACGCCGCGCCCACCGTCAGCGCGTAGCCCAAAAACAGAAACAGGTTATAGCGAAACGCGCCCCAGTAGGCCTCCAGCGCGCTGCCCATCATGTAGAACATGTAGAGCGCAAACGCCGTGAAGATCGGCCCGAACGACCCGGTGGGCGGCGCCAGGAAAAAAGGAAACGTCAGCAGTCGCCACCACTGGCCGTGCAGCACTTGGACGGGCCGCAGGATAAAAATATCCAGCGGCAGCAGGTTGAACATCAGCGCCAGCAGCACGAACACCTGCCCCATCACGATGTAGATCGAGAGGTTGGGAATCGCGTAGCGGCCGAGGGCGCGTTCGAGTTTGTCGGGCAGGGACATCAGGGCGGAGAAAAGTTGCCCTCACTTCTTCGCGGTTTCCGCGAGTTGGGCAACGAGCTTTTGCTTCTGCGCCTGCAACGAAGATTCGTCGACGGTCTCGAGCAAGGCCCGCGCGTGATCCGGTTTGCCGGACTTTATCAGGACGTTGGCCGCGTGCAGGCGCATCGTCTGCCGCTCGACGGGCGTCGACGCCTTCTCCTCCAGCCCCGCCCACGCCTTCAGCGCGCCGTCCCAGTCGGGGGTGTCCAAATCGTAGAACGACTCGGCGTAGCGGTAGGCGAACTCGAAGCGATCGGGCGCGAGTTCGGCCGCACGCTCAAACGCATGGTGCATCGCCTTGTCGAGCGCCGCGCGCGTCCACTCGCCGCTTTTCAGGAAATCGTCGCGCGCCACCGTGAGCAGCGTGCCGAGCTGGTAGTGGTAGAGCGGTTCGTTCGGCTCGAGCTTGATCGCCGCGAGATAATACGGCGCCGCCTCGAGCGGCTTGCCCTCCTCGGCGAGATAATTGCCGAGCTGGTTTTTTACGAGCGGGATGTCGGAGTCATACTGGTTTGCCTTGAGCAACATCGCGACGGACTCCTTCCGCATGCCGATTTTGCCGAGCAGATAGCCGTAGGCGACATAGGCCGCGGCGAATTTCGGATTCTCCTGCAACAACCGCTCGTAGTCGTGCGACACTGCCTGCAACTGCGCGCGCAGCCCTTCTTCGTCGAGCTTGTCCCCCTGCTTCGACGCATCCGCCAGCAGTGTGCGCTGCCGCTCGACAATCTGGCGCAGCGTGCGCTCCGCGAGGTTCTCGCCCTCGGCCGCGCGCAGCGGCGCGGCCACAGCCAACAGGAGCCCAGTGAAAAAAAAAGCGACGCGTTTCATGCGAGCGAAGTGCGACACACTCGCGCCTCCGGTGTGCCCTGCCAACTTGATTTCCCGCCCCGCCCGTCCGCCGGATTGGAATTGTGCTGGGGCCGATCGGGTTCTCTATACCGTGTGCAAATGAACACTCACCCCGCTCCGCCCTCCCTCGCGATTCCGGGTCGGGGCGCATCCAACAATCCGCCGAATCGCTTCGAGCGAATCCACCTCGAACCCGATCCGGAGTGCCCGCCGGAGGAGCGGCCCCATCCGCGCACGCAGTTTTTCTTCGATGGCACCGAGACGATCATCGCGCAGAACGACAGCCCTGACATCCCCTTCAGCCGCAGCGTGAATCCCTATCGCGGCTGCGAGCACGGCTGCCCCTATTGTTTCGCGCGGCCCTTCCACGAATATCTCGGCTTCTCCAGCGGACTCGATTTCGAGACGAAGATCATGGTGAAGCTCCGCGCCCCGGAGTTGCTGCGGAAAGAACTGATGTCGCCGCGCTGGGAGCCGCAGAGCCTGACGTTCAGCGGCGTGACCGACTGCTACCAGCCCGCCGAACGGCATTTTCGAATCACGCGCGCGTGCCTCGAAGTCTGCGCGGAATTTCTCAACCCCGTCGCGATCGTGACGAAAAACGCCCTCGTCACGCGCGATCTCGACGTGCTGGCAAAACTCGCACACCACGAGGCGGCCGCGGTGTTCGTCTCGATCACGTCGCTCGACACCGAACTCGCGGGCAAACTCGAACCGCGGGCCTCGCGGCCGAAGGCCCGCCTGCGCGCGATCCGCGCGCTCGCCGCCGCCGGCGTGCCCGTCGGCGTGATGACCGCACCGCTCATCCCCGGCCTCAATGATCACGAGATGCCCGCGATCCTCGCCGCCGCCGCCGAGGCCGGCGCGGTGATGGCCGGCTACACGATCATGCGGCTCCCCTACGCGGTGAAAGACGTGTTTCTGCAGTGGCTCGACGACCATGCGCCGACGAAGAAGGAGCGTATCCTCAGCCGCGTGCGCGAAATCCGCGGCGGGAAGCTGAACGTCAGCGAATGGGGCGAGCGCATGCGCGGCGACGGCATCTTCGCCGAGCAGATCCGCGAGCTCTTCACCGTCACCGCACGCCGCGCCGGTCTCAACCGCCTGCACTGGCAGCCGTCGACCGCGCACTTTCGCCGGCCCGGTGGCGTGCAGTTGAATTTGTTCTGAATCTCGCTTCCCCTCCGTGCGCCATGTGCACCCGCTACGTGCTGCTTGAAAAACACCTTCGCGAAATCCTCCAGCGGCTCGGGATCGACGACGCGGCGGGCTTTGTTACGAAATATAACATCGCGCCCAGCTCCTTCATTCCCGCGGTGCGCCAGCCGGCGCGCGCCGTGCAGGGCGAGCGGGTCGATTTGCGCTGGGGACTCGTCCCGTCATGGGCGAAGGACGACAAAGGCAGCCAGCTCGTCAACGCCCGTGCTGAAACTCTCGCGAGCAAGCCCTCGTTCCGCGACGCGCTGCGGACGCGGCGGTGCATCATTCCCGCGAGCGGATTCTATGAGTGGGAGCACCGCGGCCGCGCGAAGCAGCCCTGGCTTTTCCGCCGGCGCGACGAGCAACCATTCGGCTTCGCGGGGTTGTGGGAAAGCTGGCGCGCGCCCGACGGCACGACACTCGAAACCTGCGCCGTGATCACGAACGAGCCGAACGAGGTGATGCGGCCCATCCATCATCGCATGCCGGTGATGCTCACGCCCGAGCAGTTCGCGCCCTGGCTCGATCCGCGCACCACCCAACCCGACGATCTCGCGCCTTTGCTCTGCGTGCCGCGCGCCGAGACGATGATCGCGATGCCCGTCAGCACGCACGTGAGCAACGTCCGCAACGAAGGCCCCGAATGCCTCGCGCCGGCCGCGGCAGAAGAAACGAACGGCGGGCCGCAGTTGTCGCTCGGGTTGGAGTAGCGCAGGCGTCCCGCCTGCTCAGTGATAAACCGCCGAGGACGCCTGCGTTGCTTTGCGAACCGCCTTGTCGGCGTGCGACCGGTCTGCGATGAGTTCCCGCCTCGTCTTTTCTCCGCGTGAACCTCCTCGATCGTTACATCTTCAAGAACGTGCTCGGCACGTGCCTCGGGGCAGTCGCGTTGTTCACGTTCGTGCTGACACTCGGCAATGTCGTCCGCGACCTGCTCGGCCACGTGCTCGCGGGTCAGTTTCCGCTGCTGACGTTCGTGCGGCTCGTGTGGCTGTGGGTGCCCGCGATGGCGATCTACGCGCTGCCGATGGGCCTGCTCACCGGCGTGCTGCTCACGCTCGGGCGGCTGTCGGCGGACAGCGAAATCACTGCGATGCGCGCCGCCGGCATCAGCCTTGGGCGCATCGCCCGGCCCGTGCTCGTGCTCGGCGCCGTCGCGAGCGCGGCGGCCATCTACATCAACTTCCAGTCGATGCCGCACGCGCGCGTGGAATACGAACGCGAGTTCGCCCTCGCGCTGCGCTCCGACCCGATGAGTTTCATCGTGCCGAAAACCTTCATCCGCACGTTCAAGAGCACGGTCATCTACGTCGGCGAAAAACACGGCTCCGTCCTCCGCGACATCTGGCTGTGGGAACTCGATCACGACTTGCGCGTGCACCGGCTCATCCGCGCCGAATCCGGCCGGATCGACTACGACGAGGCCACGAACAGCCTCGTGCCCACACTGACCAATGCGAAGGCCGAGGAGCGCAATCCGGAAAACCCCGAGGATTTCAGCAAGTCGCCCAAGGCCCCGTCCGCGGAAAAACTCGAGGAGGTGCGGCTGCCCCTCGATCGCTATTTTGGCCATGAAGGCGCGCGGGTGAAACCCGAGTGGCTCACTTACTCTCAACTGCAGGCCGAGCGCGCCCGGCTCGACGCGAAGGAGCTCCCGCCGGAGGCGGACAAGGCAAACGCGGCGGGGCAAGCGCGCATGAAACTCGCGATCATTTATCACGACAAACTGAACCTCGCGCTCGCGGTGTTTTCCTTCGCGCTCATCGGCGTGCCACTCGGCATTCGCGTCTCCCGCCGCGAGACCAGCGCCAACCTCGGCCTCGCACTCGGACTCGTGCTCAGCTACTATATGCTCACGGTGATGGTGAAGTGGCTTGATCGACATCCGGAATACCGGCCCGACCTCCTGCTCTGGCTGCCGAATCTTCTCTTCCTGGCGCTCGGCGTGTGGATGTTCACGCGCATCGAGCAGCGCAAATGACGCCTCGGCGGCCGTCGCAAAAGCCGGTTCCAAGGTGGGGGTGGCTGTCCGAGCCGCGCGGAGTTTGAGTGGCAAATCACCTTGGAACTCAAGCTGGCGCAGAGAGCCAGCCACTCCTTTTTCGGCGCCCGCTCAGGCCGCGGGTGCCGCGACGAAACCGCTGCGGCCGTCGATTGCCGCCATGACTTGATCGCACACCGGAATGGCCGCGCGGTTCGCCAGCAAGTCGCGCGCGTAATCATCGAGCCGGACAAATTCCACGCCGCGGGCGCGACAGGCCGCGAGCAATTCCCGAAACAGCGTCCGCCGCCCCATGCCCTCAATCTCCGCGTGCAAGGTGAACACGTTCACGCGATCTTCGCGGAGCAGGGAAAGAT
>JBBRLB010000031.1:0-51213 GCA_038231575.1 Opitutales bacterium
CCGCGCGGCGGCGTCGCCTCCATCAACCCCGACGAGACGTTGATGCTCGGCGTCTACACCGAAGGTCAGCAAGGTCCCGGCGGCGGCGGGCGCCGCGGCAACACCGCGGCCGACGCTCCCCCGCCCGCGCCCGGTCAAGCCGCGATGAGCAACACCTCCGCGAGCCAGCCGAACAACGGCGGGGCCAACGCCACCTTTCAGGCGAACTACAAGGCCACGTTCCCCGACGGCACGCCGATGACATTCGCCGAAGCCAAGGATCTCTCGCTCCACAATCGTCTCATGGCGATCCGGCAGGGACCGCCGCAGGTGATCTTCACGGTCAACACGCAGACCGGCGAGTTGACGGAAGTCCTCAAGGAGCACGAATGGATCGGCCACCTGCAATTTTCGCCGACCGATCCGAAGCAGATTATGTTCTGCCACGAGGGCACGTGGCACGAAGTCGACCGCGTGTGGCTCATCCGCACCGACGGCACCGGCCTCACCAAGGTCCACACTCGCACCATGAACATGGAGATCGCCGGCCACGAGTTCTTCAACGCCGACGGCAAGACCGCGTGGTATGATTTGCAGACGCCACGCGGCGAGGATTTCTGGCTCGCCGGCTACGACCTCGCGACCGCCAAGCGCATGTGGTGGCATCTCCAGCGCGACGAGTGGTCGGTGCATTTCAACGTGTCTCCCGACAATACCCTCTTCTGCGGCGACGGCGGCGACGACGAAATGGTGGCGCACGCGAAGGACGGAAAGTGGATTTATCTGTTCCGTCCCGAACGCATCCCGGATGTCGCCGGCGTGAAAAACCCCAACTCTGATTCGCTCACCGGCACCGGCCGTTTCAAGTCGGAACGGCTCGTCAACATGGCGAAGCACAACTACACGCTTGAGCCCAACGTCTCCTTCACCCCCGACATGAAATGGATCGTGTTTCGCTCGAATCTGAGCGGCCCGGTTCACACCTACGCCGTCGAAGTGGCGAAGGCGAAGTAGGTGAATCCCGCCGCGCGGCGTTCGGCCGCCGGTCTGGTTCGATTCGAAATGGCTCATACCGCCTGACGGTCCAACCGCCTCTCCGTTGACAGACCGGTGAACGACCCGCCCGATTCACCCCTCCCCCGCGTTCCCCACGTTTTTGCTCCCCGCCATGAAAGCCCTGCTGCTCATGTTTCTCGCCATCGTCGTTTCCGCTCACGCCGCACTTCCCGCCTCCCGGCCCACGCCGGTGCGCCCGGTGAATGTCGATCCTAAGGGTCCGCCGATTCCCAAGACCGATCCGGTCGAGTCCGCGCACCCGACCTCGATTCCGCTCTGGGCGAACGGCGCGCCCGGTTCCGAAGCGCGGAAGGACGAGCCGGAGGCGATAAGCTGGCGGCAGGAGCCGGATATCGTTTTCCCCGTTCTCTCCAACATCCACCACCCGTCGCTCACGCCCTACCTGCCCACCAAAGACAAAGCCACCGGCTGCGCCGTCATCATCGCGCCCGGCGGCGGCCACATGCAGCACACGATCGATCGCGAGGGCTACGATCTCGGAAAATGGCTCGCGGAGCGCGGCATCGCGGCGTTCGTCCTGAAATACCGGCTCGCGCGCGACGGCTCGACGCCAACAGGCGCAGCGCAGCCCTACACGGTTGATCGCGACGCTTTCGCCGACGGCAAGCGCGCCATTCGCCTCATCCGCGCGCATGCCGCCGAATGGGGCGTGAACCCGGCGCGCGTCGGCATCATGGGCTTCTCGGCGGGCGGCGAAGTGTCGTTGCTCGTGGCGGGTAAATCCGACCCCGGCAACCCCGCCGCGACGGATCCGGTGGAGAAATTTTCGTCGCGACCCGATTTCTTCGCCCCCATCTACGCCGGCGGTTTCAATCGGAGCGACCTCACGTGGTCCAAGGACACGCCGCCCGCGTTTCTCTCGTGCGCCTCCGACGACCGCATGCCCGAGCAGATGGTGAACTTTTTCGTCACGCTCCGGAAAGCCGGCGTGCCCGCGGAACTCCACCTCTACGCCAGCGGCGGTCACGGCTACGGCGTGCGCACCGACCGGCCCAATTTACCGGTTTCAACCTGGCATGTCCGCTTCGCCGAGTGGCTCGGTGAGCGCGGCTTCCTCGGCAAGTAACGATGCACCGCACCCGCCTCGCTTTTCTGCTCCTGGCGCTCGCCGGATTCGCGGCGCTCGCTCACGCCGCCGTGCCCACGCCGCCCGTTTCGTTCGAACACGACGTCACGCCCCTGCTCCAGAAATACTGCTACGACTGCCACGGGGACGGCGCGCACAAGGCCGGGCTCGCGCTGGACGACTATGCGACCGTCGCCGATGTCCTCGCCGCTCGCGCCAAATGGGAGGCCGTCCTGCGCAACGTCAGCCGGCACGAAATGCCGCCCGACGACGGCGGGCTGCTGCCGAGCGACTCCGAGCGCGAAACCATCAGCCGCTTCGTCGAGCAGGAGTTGTTCAAACTCGATCCCGCACATCCGGATCCGGGCCGCGTGGTCTGGCGGCGACTGAATCGCGCCGAATATAACACCACCATCCGCGATCTGGTCGGCGTGGATTTTCGCGCGTCCAACGATTTCCCGCCCGACGATTCCGGCTATGGCTTCGACAACATCGGCGCCGTGCTCTCCCTGCCACCGGTCCTGCTCGAAAAATACCTCTCGGCCGCGGACAAGATCCTCGACGCCGCCATCGTCACCGATCCGATCCGGAGCGAGACGCGGCGCATTCCGGCCAGTCTTGCCGAAATCGGCTTCAACGCCATCGGCGATCGCGGCGATGGTTGGGTGCACCTGATCTCGCTGGAGGAAGACGACGCGGCGGTGGAACTCAACCTGCCGGCGGGCGACTATAATTTCCGCGTGCTCGCGTTCGCGACGCGTGAGGGCGGCGCATTGAAGGGCCAGGGCAGTGAAGCTCCCCTCGTGTTCACCGCGGATCCCGGTCCGACGAAACTCGCCCTCATGCTCAACGAAACGTTCGTGCAGGACTTCACGATCGCGACCGACGCGGAGCACCCGCAGGTTTACGCGACGCGCCTCGGCGTGCCCGCCGGCCGCCAGCGTTTTCGGGCGAGTGTCGCCCGCAAACGTGGCGGCAACGAAAACGAAATCTTCATGCTCAACGGCCGGCTCGGCCAACAGCAGCCCGGGATCGTCTTCGTGAAATGGCTCGAGATTGAAGGACCGCTGCGCGCCGCCACCCGCCGCGTTCGCGCCGAAAAGCTTACCGCCACGGGCGAGACCAGCCTGAACCCCGCCGGCGAGCGGCTGCTGCGGGACCAGGGCGAGGTGTCCACGCCGTTCACGACGACACAGGAGACCGAGGTCATCCTCCGGGCTCAAGGCTACGCGCAGCAGGCGGGCAGCGAGCCCGCGCGCCTCGAATTTCAGGTCGATGGCCGCCCGTTGAAAACCTTCGACGTGATCGCGCCCGCCACGATGCAGCCGCTGCCGCGCCAGCGGGTGTTCTCGCTCTCGCTCCTCGTGCCCCGTCCTTATGTCTACGAAGTTCGCACCACGGTGGCGGCGGGCGCGCACCGGTTTTCCGCCCGCCTGACCAATTACCTTTCCGATTCCGCCGCCGAGAACCCCAATCTCCGCGAGCGCAACCTTCTCATTCAAAGTCTCGAAGTCGCGGATCTCTCGGCGCCGGTGATCACCCCCGAGAAACCCGAGCCGATTGATCAGCTGTTCGGTCACGCGGCCCCGCCCTCGGATGAAACGGGCGCCGCGCGGGCCATCGTGGCGTCGTTTACGCGGCGGGCGTGGCGCCGCGCCATCGCGCCCGCGGAAATCGATCGGCTCATGAAACTCTATGCCGCGTCGCGCGCCGGCGGCGACAGCTTCGAAGCGGCCGTGAAACTCGCGTTGAAAGCGGTGCTGGTTTCTCCGCATTTTCTTTTCGTCGCCGACGACCTCAGCGAAGGGGCGTCACGGGCCGACGCCCGCGGACGCCCACCCGCGGCGCCCCGCCCGAACGCCACCCCGGCGGCGACCGTTCTCCTCGATGAATTCGCCCTCGCGTCGCGGCTCTCGTATTTCCTGTGGAGTTCCCTGCCCGACGAGGAATTGCTCGGCCTCGCCGAGCGCGGCCAACTTCGCGCCCAATTTCCCGCGCAAGTCCGGCGGCTGCTCGCGTCGCCGAAGTCGCGCGCGCTGGTCGACAATTTCGCCGGCCAGTGGCTGCAGATCCGCAGCCTCGAGACGTTCGCACCCGACCGGAAACTCTTCCCCGAATTCGATCCCGTCCTGCGCGGCGCGATGCAGCGCGAGACCGAGTTGTTCTTCGAAAACGTCCTGCGCGAGGATCGCAGCGTCTTCGATTTCCTGACCGGCGACTATACGTTCGTGAATTCCCGCCTCGCCAAACTTTACGGCTTCCCTTTCCCAGCCAGCGCGCTGCCGGATGAGTTTCGCAAGGTGTCCCTCGCCAATACTCCCCGCCGTGGCGTGCTGACGCAGGCGAGCGTGCTCACGCTCACGTCCAACCCCACGCGCACCTCGCCTGTGAAACGCGGCAAATGGGTGCTCGAAAACCTCCTGGGCACGCCTCCGCCACCGCCGCCGCCGGGCATTCCCGAACTCGACGACAAGACGCGCGCCCTCACCGGCACGCTCCGCCAGCAACTCGAGCAACATCGCACCAATCCCACCTGCGCCTCCTGCCACACCCGCATGGATCCGATTGGCTTCGGGCTGGAAAATTTCAACGCCATCGGCGCGTGGCGCGACAAAGACGGCGAAGCCGCCGTCGACCCGGCCGGCCAGCTTCCCAGCGGGGACAAATTCGGCGGCGCGGCCGAGCTCGCGTCCCTCCTCGCCCAGAAACGCCGCTGGGAGTTTCTCCACTGCCTCGCCGACCGGACGCTGACCTACGCACTGGGTCGCGGCACCGAATACTACGATCGCCCCGCCCTCGATCAGATTGTCGAGCGGACGGAAAAGGACGGGGACAAGTTCTCCGCCTTGATTCTCGCCGTGACGGAGAGTTTCCCGTTTCAATCCCGTCGCGCCGACCCTCCGGCCGCGGGAGCGACCCTCAGCGCCCGTTGACTGTCCAAAGCCTTCCAGCGTGTAACCCCGCCCGCCGCCTCTCACTTTTCCCCCACCCCATGAGCGCCTCCTTTCCGATCCCGCGCCGCACGTTTCTCCGCGGCCTCGGCACCCTCGTCGCGCTGCCCGTGCTCGATTCGGTTTTTCCCGCGCGCACGTTCGGTGCGACCGCGAAGGCCGTGAAGTTTCCGAAACGCGTCGCCTGGATCTATGTGCCCAACGGCGCGAACATGGCCGACTGGACGCCCGCGACGACCGGCACCGGCTTCGAGCTGCCGATGATTCTGCAACCGCTGGCCGCGCACCGCGACAGCTTCAGCGTGGTCAGCGGCCTCGCCAACCATCAGGGGGACGAACTCGGCGACGGCGGCGGCGCGCACGCCCGGGCCTCCGCGAGTTTTTTGACGGGCGTGCATCCGCGGAAAACCGCCGGCGCCGACATCAAGGGCGGCGTTTCCTGCGATCAAATCGCCGCCAGCCAGATCGGCGACCAGACGCGTCTGCCTTCGCTCGAACTGAGCTGCGACGGCGGCCAGCGCGCCGGCTCCTGCGACTCGGGCTACAGTTGCATTTACCAATTCAATCTTTCGTGGAAATCCGAGACCCAGCCAATGATCCCGGAGGTGAATCCGCGCGCCGCGTTCGAGCGTCTCTTCGGCAACCCCGGCCAGGTGGAGGCCACGCTCGAGGCCAGCGCGCGCCGGGCCGCCCACCGCAAGAGCATCCTCGACTACGTGCTCGAAGATGCCCGTCGCCTCGAGTCCCGCCTCAATCCCGACGATCGCCGCAAACTCGACGAGTATCTCACGGCGGTCCGCGAACTCGAACGCCGCATCGAACGCGCGGCCCAGTTCCCCACCCCGTCCGCGCCCGACGGGGCCTCCGCGCCGGAGATGTTCGAGACTTACGAGCAGCACATGCAGCTGATGTATGATGTGATGGCGCTCGCGTTTCAGACCGACTCGACGCGCATCGGCACGTTCATCGTGGCGCACGACGGCAGCAATCGGCCGTATCCGACCATCGGCATCCGCGACGGCCATCACGATCTCTCGCATCACCGCGACGACGAGGAAAAGAAAAAGAAGCTCGCGCAGATCAACCGCTACCACGTCGCGCAATTCGCGCGCTTTCTCGATCGCCTGAAGTCGATCAAAGAAGGCGACGGCACCCTGCTCGACAACTGCACCATCCAATACGGCAGCGCCCTCAGCAATGGCGACAAACACAGCCCCCAAAACCTCCCGATCCTCATCGCGGGTCACGGCGGCGGGACGCTCGCGACCGGGCGACACCTGCGCGTCGACGACAAAACGCCGATGACGAATCTCTATCGCTCGATGTTGGGCAACATGGGCGTCTCCACCGAAAAAATCGGCGACAGCACCGGCAAGCTGGATCCGTTGTTCGCCGGCTGAGCGCCCATCCCCCTTCCCGATCATGAAATCCCTCCTCCTCCTGTTCGCCCTCGCGAGCGTCACCACCCGCCCGCTTGCCGCCGAGGCGCATCTCGTCATCCCGCTCTGGCCGAACGGCGCGCCCGGTTCCGAGGCGCGCAAGGACGAGCCGGAGAAAATCACGGGCAACAACGTCTCCAACATCCACCATCCGTCGTTGCGGGTGTTCCTGCCCGCGCCGGAAAAGGCGACGGGCTGCGCGATCGTCGTTTGCCCCGGCGGCGGCCACAAAAATCTTTCCTACAAGAACGAGGGACTCGATGTCGCCCAGTGGCTGGCCGATCACGGCATCGCCGCCTTCCTCTTGAAATATCGGCTCGGGCTCGATGATGCCACGTCGAAGGATGCGCCGCAGGCCTACAAATGGGACGTGCAGGGCGTGAGTGACGGCCAGCGCGCGCTCCGGCTCGTGCGCAGCCGCGCCCAGGAATGGGGGATCAATCCTGCCGCCCTCGGCATCATTGGCTTTTCCGCGGGCGGCGAAATCGTCGCCCAATGCGCGATTCGCGCCGAGGCCGGCCAGCCCGACGCCACGGATCCGATCGAGCGGCAGAACTCCCGGCCGGATTTCCAAGGACTGATTTATCCCGGCAAGTCCCCGCTCATCATTCCGACCAAAGACTCACCGCCCGCGTTTCTCGCGTGCGGCTTCAAGGATCGGCCGGACATCGCGGAGGGTCTCGCGAGCACGTATCTCTTGTTCAAGCGAGCCGGCGTGCCGGCGGACTTTCACGTTTTCGCCGGCGCCGGCCACGGTTTCGGCGCGCGCGAGATCGGCAAGAGTCCCGCAGGCGAATGGGTGAACCTGCTCCGCGCGTTCCTCGTGGATCAGAAATTCATCGCGAAGGAAAAAAGCTAAACCCGGGCGCGATTGACAGAGCAAGACCCGGCTCCCCTCCCTCGCCATGAAAACGTTCCTTACCCTTCTGCTTCTCCTGGCCGCGACAGTCCGCGCGGCACCCTCCGCGCTGACCTTTTATTTCGGCACGGGTGCCGAACCACCCGGAGCGATTCCCGTGGCACTCAACGCCACGTTTTCGAAAGAGCGCGGCTTCGGTTTCGAGCCCGGTGCCACGGTCACGGCCGCGCGCGACGGGATCGTGTCCGCGACGCCCTTCTATTTTTCCGCCGCCGTTCCCGCCGAGGGAAACTATCGCGTAACGATCAGGTTTCCCGGCGGCGCGGACGCCACGGTCAAGGCCGAGTTGCGCCGGCTGATGGTGGAGCACGTCGTCGTGCCCGCCGGCCAGACCGCGACGCGCACGTTCATCGTCAACACCCGCACCCCGAAAATCCCCGCGACCGGCGACCTCAAGGAAGGCGTCGTGAAACTCAAGGCCCCGCGCGAAAGTGTGCAAGAGGCGTGGGCGTGGGACGACGCGATTACGCTCGAGTTCGCCGGCGCTCATCCAGCCGTCAGCTCCATCACGATCGAGCCGGTCAACGTGCCCACGATTTTTCTCATCGGCGACTCCACCGTCTGCGATCAATCCAAGGAGCCGTTCAATAGTTGGGGCCAGATGTTGCCGCGCTGGTTCAAACCGGACGTCGCGATCGCGAATCACGCCGAGTCGGGCGAGACCTACCGCGACTCGATCGGCCGCCGCCGACTCGACAAAATGCTCAGCGTGATGAAACCCGGCGACTGGATGATCATGCAGTTCGGCCACAACGACCAAAAACAAATCGCCGCCGGCTCGGGCGGGCCCTTCACCACTTACAAGGCCGAGATCAAAAAACATGTCGACGCCGTCCGCGCCCACGGCGGCACGCCGATCATCGTCTCGCCGATGGAACGGCGGAATTTCGATGAGCACGCGAAGATCAAGCCTTCGCTCACCGACTACGCGGAGGCCTCGCGCCAGGCCGCGAAGGAACTCGGCGTCGCCTTCATCGACCTCAACGCCCTGAGCATTCCCTTCTACGAGGCGCTCGAGGCCCATGGGGCGGACTATTCGCGCAAGGCTTTCGCCGGTCAGGACAACACGCATCACCAAAATTACGGCAGCTACGAACTCGCCAAGTGCATTGTCCAATCCATCCGCGAGCAGAAGCTGCCGCTCGCGAAATTTATCACCGACGATTTCTCAGCCTTCGATCCCGCGCATCCGGACGACGTGGAAAAATTCGCCGTGCCCGCGAGCCCGAACTTTACCAATCAGCGTCCGCTCGGCGACGAAGCCGCTCCGGCTCCCGCCAAATGAACGCCCTTCGCCCTCTCCTCCTCCTCCTGCTCGTCGCCGCCTTCGCCCGGGCCGCCGAACCGCCGACCGCCTACCTCTTCACCTATTTCACCAAGAACGGGGAAGACGGCTTGCATCTCGCGTGGAGCGCCGACGGCTACAAATGGGAGAAACTCAACGAGGGCAAAAGCTACCTCGCCCCGACCGTCGGGCGTTCGAAGCTGCTGCGCGACCCGTGCGTGGTGCGCGGACCGGACGGCACGTTTCATATGGTGTGGACGTCCGGTTGGACCGAGAACGACATCGGTTACGCCGCGACGAAGGACTTCATCACGTGGACGCCGGAGCGCGAACTACCCGTCATGGCCCACGAGCCCACGGTCCGAAACACGTGGGCGCCCGAAATCGATTACGATGCCAAGCGCGGCGAGTTTCTCATCTTCTGGGCCTCGACGATCCCCGGAAAATTTCCGGAGACCGCCGGCGCATCCGAGGACAACTACAACCACCGCATCTATGCGACGACGACGACGGACTTCGCCGTCTTCACGCCGACCAAACTTTTCTATGATCCCGGCTTCAGCGTGATCGACGCCACGTTCCTCCACGCCGACGGCAAGCATTACCTCATCGTCAAAGATGAGACGCGCAATCCCCCTAAAAAATCCCTGCAGCTTGCCAGTGCGGATGATCTGCACGGACCGTTCGGGAAACTCAGCGCGCCGTTCTCGCCCGCCGGCCTCTGGTCCGAAGGCCCGACCGCGATCAAGATTGGCGGCGAATACCTCGTCTATTTCGAGGCCTATATGAAGAAGCACTATGGGGCGATGCGCTCGCGGGATTTGAAGACGTGGGAGGACGTGACGGACCAGATGACCTTCGTGGATGCGGACACGCCCACGCGGATGAAACACGGCACCATCATCGCCGTGCCCGCCGAAATCGTCGCTCGACTCCGCGCTGCATCATTGCCGCGATAAACGGGCAATGATCGAACCCCCGGCCGACGCTTCGCCCCCGCCGCGTTTTCTTCCGCTGTTGCTCGTGCTCTTCGTGGGCAGTGGCTGCGCGGCGCTGATCTACGAGGTCGTCTGGTTGCAGATTCTCCAACTCGTCGTGGGTTCGTCCGCGGTCTCGCTCGCGGTGCTGCTCGGCACGTTCATGGGTGGCATGTGTCTCGGCAGTCTCGCGCTGCCGCGTTTCGTCTCCGCCCGTCATCACCCCCTGCGCGTTTATGCGGTGCTCGAGCTCGGCATCGCGCTCGCGGGGCTGGCGGTCGTCTTTCTGCTGCCCTCGATCGCGCGGGTTTACGTTGTGATCGTGGGCCACGGCATGCCGGGCGTCCTGCTGCGCGGCGCCGTGTGCGCGGTCTGCCTCCTGCCTCCCACGATGCTGATGGGCGCCACGCTGCCGGCCATCGCCCGCTGGATCGAGTCCAGCCCGCGCGGAATTTCGTGGCTGGGATTTTTCTACGGCGGCAACACCGCGGGCGCCGTCGCCGGTTCGCTCGTCGCCGGGTTTTATTTGCTGCGGGTTCACGATCTCGGCTTCGCGACGTGGTGCGCGGTCGGGGTCAACGTGGCCGTCGTGTTGATCGCGCTCGGGCTGAGCGCGCTTTCGCCCTTTGCCCCGCGGGTGGCCGCCGACGACGCCCCGCTCCCCGCCGATCCGCCGCTCCCGCGCAGCGTGCTCTGGACCATTGCGATCTCGGGCGCCTGCGCCTTGAGCGCGGAAGTGGTCTGGACGCGCCTGCTCGCGTTGATGCTCGGGGCGACGGTTTACACGTTCGCGATTATCCTCGCGGTGTTTCTCACCGGGCTGGGCATGGGCAGCAGTTTCGGCGCAATGCTGGCGCGCGACACAAATCGCCCGCGGTTCGCGCTCGGCTGTTGTCAACTGCTGCAGGCCGCGGCCATCGCTTGGGCGGCCTATATGATGACGCGCGCGCTGCCCTACTGGCCCATCAGCCTCACCGCCGCCACGAGCCACGGGATCAAGTTTCAAGTCGACCTCGTGCGGTGCGCCTGCGCGATCCTGCCCGCGGCGTTTCTGTGGGGCGCGAGTTTTCCGCTGGCCCTCGCGGCCGCCTCGGGTCCTACGTCCGACACGGCGCGCATCGTCAGTCGCGTGTATGCCGCCAACACCCTCGGCGCGATCCTGGGGGCGGTGCTCACCAGCCTCATTTTGTTTCCGGCCGTCGGCACCCAGCACGTGGAGCAACTGCTCATCGCGCTTTCAGTCGGCGGCGGAGTGGTCGCCCTGTGGCGCGGCGGTGTGGCCGTGTGGACCGGTCTGGGCTTGGCCGTCGGCGTGGCCACGTTGCTCGCGCTCAAAGTCGCACCGGTGCCGTGGGACCTTGTCGCGTATGGGCGGCAAGTTCTCAGCGGCGACAAGGAGGCCAAGACCCTTTTTCTCGGCGAAGGCATCAACGCCACCGTCGCAGTCACGCAGTCGCACGATGGCGCGCGGTATTTTCACGTCAGCGGCAAAACGGAAGCGTCGAGCCTCTTCAAGGACATGCGGCTGCAGCGCATGCTCGGACACATCCCGGCGCTGCTGCACCCGGCCCCGCGCTCGGTGCTGATCGTGGGCTGCGGCGCGGGCGTGACCGCCGGATCGTTCACGCTGCATCCCTCGATCACGCGCATCGTGATTTGCGAAATCGAACCGCTCATCCCGGGCGTCGTCGCCACGCATTTCGCGAAGGAGAACTACAACGTCGTCCACGATCCCCGGCTCGAGATCATTTACGACGACGCGCGGCACTTCCTCGCGACCACCCGGGAAAAATTCGACGTCATCACCTCCGATCCGATCCATCCCTGGGTGAAGGGGTCGGCGGTGCTCTACACCCAGGAATATTTCGAGCTGTGCCGGCAGCACTTGAACCCCGGCGGTTTTGTCACCCAATGGGTGCCGTTCTATGAAAGCAGCCGCGCCGTCGTGCAAAGCGAGATCGCGACGTTCTTCGCCGTGTTTCCCCACGGCACCATTTGGGGCAACGACGACGAGGGCTACGGCTACGACACCGTCGTGCTCGGGCAGGCCGAGCCGCTCACGATCGACATGGCGGCGCTCGGCGTCCGCCTCGAACAGCCCCGCTACGCCGCGGTGAAAAAATCACTCGCCGATTTCGGCCTCGGCACGGTGGTCGGCCTGCTTTCGACCTACGCCGGCCGGGCCGAGGATCTCGCCGCGTGGCTCAAGCCGGCCGAGATCAACCGCGACCGCAACCTGCGGCTCCAATACCTCGCCGGCCTGCAGCTCGACTCACTGCGCGGCGCGAACGCCTACGGCGAAATGCTCGGCCAACGGCACCTCCCCGAGGAACTCTTCATCGGCACCCTCTCGGACCGCGAAGCCTTGAAACTCGCCCTCATGCCGCCCCGTTAGCGTGCGATCCGCAGGCGCGGCCCGCGACCGCATCAGCTCAGGTCGCGAATCGATCCGAACTCCGGATCGAACAACCGGCGATACATGTGGACGATCATGCCGTCGGTCAGGCCCGCGAGCCAGTCGCAGATCTGGCGCGCCTTGCCCGCGTCGGTTTTCTCCGCGTCGATCAGCCGGCCCACGCGCGGCGGGAGGATGTTGATCACGCGCGGGCCTTTCACGACGTAGTTCGTCCAGCAGGAATCCCACAGCGCGAACATCACCTTGCGCGCCTTGTGCTCCATTTGCTGGAGCTGCGGGCTCTCGAAAATAATGTCGTTCGCCATCTTTTTGAAAAACAGGACACCGCGCTCCGCGGTCGGCGAGACGACGAGTTCGAAGCGGTAGCGGTTCGTTTTCGCCGCCATGAAATTTTTTCGCTCGCGCAGCCGGCAGCCCTTGATGCACGCGCCGATCCGCTGCGAAAAAACCTTCTCCAGGTTGTCGCCGCGAATCGCGACGATCAATTCGTCAAGCAACTGCTGGCGCGGCGCATCGAGGGCCTCGCCCCCCGCCCAGTGCTCGATCCGCTCAATGGTGAGAAAGCCGGCTTTCACGCCGTCAACAATATCGTTGAGCGAATAGGCCGCATCGTCCGCCCAGTCCATGATCTGGCACTCGACGCTCTTGAACGCGTTCAACTTCTCGCCGCCGTTGAGCGCCTCGGGAACGGCGGTGCCGCCGAACACAAACGCGCGCACCGCCTCCTGCGGATCGTAGAGAAAGTGGTTGCTGGGCGGCGTGGCGAACTCGCGGAAAAGTTTTTTGTATTTAAGCACGCCGTCCAGCAGCGCGCGGGTTGGCGCCATGCCATGCACCCCGGCCTCGTTTTGATACATCGTCTGCGTCAGAAGATGCAGCGTCTGCGCGTTGCCCTCGAAGCCGCCCCACGGCAGCATCAACTCCTGCAGCGTGCGCTCGCCCGAATGTCCGAACGGCGGATGGCCGAGGTCGTGCGCGAGGCAGCCCGCCTCGACGAGGTCGCTGTCGAGGTAGAAATCGTCGCGCAGCGGTCCGCCCACGGTGCGCAGAAAGTGGCAGATGGAGCGGCCGATTTGCGCGACCTCCATCGAGTGCGTCAGCCGCGTGCGGTAGAAATCGTATTCGCCCGAGAGAAAGACCTGCGTCTTCGACTGCAGCTTCCGAAAGGCGTGCGCATGGATGATCCGGTCGCGATCGATCTGAAACGCATTGCGGTAATCGGTCTTGCGGGCGACGCCGAGCGTCTCGCCGTCGAACGCCGTGTAGAAGCGGTTGGTCATCGGAAAATTCTAGCGCGGGTGCTGGGTGCTCATCGGCAATTCGTTTCGACACGAACCGCTCGGCGCACACGATGCAAACCCTTATGCGTTCCCTGCTCCGTCGCGGCCTCGTCGCCGCGCTGTTCCTGCCCCTGCTCGTGCGCGCCGCCGAGTCCTCGCTCATCACCGCTGCCGATGTGCTCAAGCTGAAGCAGATCGACTCGCCCGCGCTGTCGCCCGATGGCAAATGGGTGGTTTATGTCCTGCGCTCGATCGCGCCCAAGCCGGACGTGAAGGACGAGTGGATTTATCAAACCCATCTGTGGCTGGCCGCCGCGGATGGCGCGACCGCGCCGCGTCAGCTCACGTTCGGCCCCGCGAGCGACAGTGCGCCCGCGTGGAGCCCCTCCGGCGATCGCCTCGCGTTTGTGCGCGGCGTGGACAAGGAGAAGCCGCAGATTCGCTTGCTGCCGCTCGCGGGCGGCGAAGCCCAGCCCCTCACCAAACTCGACTCCGGCGCCACCGCGCCGCGCTGGTCGCCGGACGGCGCGACGTTGCTGTTCACTTCGTCGCTGACCTATGCGCAGGTTCGGGACGCGCTGGAGAAGACCGGCGGCGACGCGAAGCCGAAATGGAATTTCGAAAAACCGGGCCGCGCCGCCAACGACACAAAGAACTACGATCTCAAGAAGAAGCCCGCGGACGGCGCGAAACCCGACCCCGAGTTGGCCGCGGTGGCACTGGCGAAGGCCGACGGTTCCCTCTCGGACCGGCGCGAGTGGCTCGCGAAAAATGAATCCGACGCCAACCCGCGCACCCTCGATCGACTGAATTTTCAGGACGAGCGTGACATCAATCCGGAGCAGACGTTCAACCATCTCTTCGCGCAGGAACTCCGCGAAGGCGCGGAGGCCCGGGACCTCACGCCGGGCTACACGAATTTCGCCGGCGGCGAGTGGTTGGCCGATGGAAAATCCGTCGTCTGCTCGGCGGCCCGCAAGCTCGACGACCACCCTGACCGCAGCGAGACGACCAATCTCTATGTCGCCGATGCGGCGGGCGGGGGCATTAAAGTTTTTCTCGATCTAAAGGACTACAGCACCGCGAACCCGAAGCCCTCGCCTGACGGAAAGCTCGTGGCGTTCACGGCGACGCTCGGCGACGCGTTCGGCTACGCGCAGGCCGCCGTCGCGGTAATTCCCGCGTCAGGCGGAGAGGCCAAACTGCTCACGCTCAAACTCGACCGCAGCGCCGGCAGCCTGCAGTGGAGCGCCGATAGCGCGTCGGTTTACTTTGTCGCGCCGACCGACGGCGGTTTTCCCCTCTACCGCGTGAACGTTCAAAGCGGTGCCACCGATCGGCTCTCGCCGTCGCTCGAATCCGGCGTGCGCGCCTACGACCTCAGCCGGGACCGACTGGTGCAGGTGATCACGACGCCCGCCAATCCGTCCGAACTGCAGATCGGCACGACCGACGGGAAAACCGCCCAGCCGCTCACGACGCACAATTCCGCCTGGCTGACCGGGAAGAAACTCAGCGCGATCGAGCCGCACACGCTCGCGAACCGCGACGGGCATAACGTGCAGTTCTGGACGATGAAGCCCACCGTCTTCGACGCCGCGAAAAAATATCCGCTCCTCCTCGAGATTCACGGCGGCCCGCAGGCGATGTGGGGCCCCGGCGAAGAGAGCATGTGGATCGAGTTTCAATATTTTGCCGCGATGGGCTACGCGATCGTCTTCGCGAATCCGCGTGGATCGGGTGGCTACGGTTATGAGTTTCAGCACGCCAACTATCAGAACTGGGGCGCCGGCCCGATGAGCGATCTTCTCGCCGCCGATGACTTCGCGGCGAAACAACCCTTCGTCGATCCCAGGCGCCACGTCGTCACCGGCGGCTCCTACGGCGGCTACATGGTCGCCTGGATCATCGGCCATGACCAGCGTTTCGCCGCGGCGGTCGCCCAGCGCGGCGTCTACGATCTCCTGACGTTCTTCGGCGAGGGCAACGCGTGGCGCCTCGTGCCGCGCGCGTTCGGCGGCTACCCGTGGCAGGCGGAAACCCGCCGCATCCTCGAACGCGAATCTCCCCTCACCTACGTCGAAGCGATCAAGACCCCGCTGCTCCTCCAGCACGGCGACAACGATCGCCGCACCGGTTTTGTTCAGAGCGAGATGCTGCTGCGCAGCCTCAAGGTGCTCGGTCGAGACGTCGAAGAAGTGCGTTACCCGCGCGCCACGCATGAACTCAGCCGCAGCGGCGAACCCCGGCAGCGCATCGACACGCTTGTGCGCTACGAGGAATTTTTCCGCCGCTACATCGGCGCGAACTGACGCATGCCGCGGACGACGTTTACGACTTCGCTGGGCGTTTGCGCCCTCGCTTGGAACGAGGCCGGGCAGTTGACGTATTTTGATCTGCCGGGTGCGACCGCGCGCGCGGATGATCTCACGCCGCCCTGGCCCGCCGAGATCACCGCGATCATCGAGCGGGTCCGGCGTCATCTCACGGGCGAGGTGCAGGACTTCTCCGACGTGCGTTACCATTTCTCGGCCGTGCCCCCGTTTAGTCAGCGCGTGCTGCGCGCCACCCTCGACGTCAAAGCCGGCCGCACCTCCACCTACGGGCAAATCGCTGCGGCGATTAACGAGCCGCCGGTCGCCAGCCGCGGCGTCGGTGCCGCGCTGGGCGCGAACCACTGGCCGCTGCTCATTCCGTGTCATCGCATCACCGGAGCCGACGGCAAGATGACAGGATTTTCCGGCCCCGGAGGCGTCGCCACCAAAGTGAAACTGCTCACGCTTGAAGGCGCGCAGTTGTTGTAGGACGGGCGGGCTGCTGGTCGCACGAAAAAGGCGCGGGGCGGGCACCGCCCCCTCCCTCGAGCGCCCGCGAATGTTACAATCGTGCGGCGACCCCGCTCCGGGCCACGCCCCGCTTGACCGCTCCCGCCACGTTGCTTCCGTCGCGGACGCGGGATTAATTGCCGTTCGCTCCCAACCATTCCGGCACCGCGCTGTCCAACTCCCGCCATGCCCAAAGATCCCCGACTCAAAGACGACGCGCTAATCAAGCGCGTGCACCAGGAATTAATCGATGACTACGACGAGGAACTGGAGATGGAACGCGAGGACTGGGGTTCGGTGAAACCCGGCGAGGCGGCGCGGCCGCTCGAGCAGGATGCCGATAGCACGGAGCGCAACCACTACTTCAAGGAACTCTTCCGCCTCCAGGGTGAACTCGTGAAGATGCACGACTGGATCGTCGAAACGGGCTACCGGCTGGTGATTTTGTTCGAAGGCCGTGATGCCGCCGGCAAGGGCGGCGTGATCAAGCGCATCACGCAGCGGCTGAATCCGCGCGTCGCCCGCGTCGCCGCTCTCCCCGCCCCGACCGATCGCGAAAGGACGCAGTGGTATTTCCAGCGCTATGTCGCGCACCTGCCGGCCGCGGGCGAGATGGTGCTCTTCGATCGCAGTTGGTATAACCGCGCGGGCGTCGAGCGCGTGATGGGTTTCTGCACCGACGCGGAATACGAGGAGTTTTTCCGCTCCGTGCCCGAGTTCGAGAAGATGCTCGTGCGGTCCGGGATTCGCGTGATCAAATATTGGTTCTCGATTTCGGATGAGGAGCAGGAGTTTCGTTTCCGCTGCCGCATCAACGATCCGTTCAAGCAGTGGAAACTCAGCCCGATGGATCTCGAGTCGCGCCGCCGCTGGGAAAGCTACACGAAGGCGAAGGAAGTCATGCTCCAGCGCACGCACATCGCCGAGGCGCCGTGGTGGGTCGTGCCGGGCGTGCACAAAAAAATGGCGCGGCTCAACTGCATCCATCATCTCCTCTCCCAGGTGCCCTATCGCGAAGTCGAGCATCCGATCGTCAAGCTCCCGCCGCGCGAATATCATCCCGACTACACGCGCGGGCCGATCCCCGAGGAGATTTTGATCCCGCAGGTGTATTGAAGGCACCGGCGCCGAAGGCTTGCGGCGGGTCGTGCGCTCCGTCGTGCGCTCCTTTGCGCAGAGGCAAAGTCCGAATCTGGCCTCGCGACGGAGCGACGTGCGCACCTGCAACGTCGCCGTTTTGACTTAACGTCCGGGCTGCGTCGCGTTTGGCTGGCGACGCTCCCCGATGAATCCCCCCGCCGAAGATCCCTGCGCACCCAAGCCGACCCCCGCAACGTCGCTGCCGGCGGACCCGACGGCGACGGCGGCCGCCGCCAAATCTCCGACGCCACTCAACATCGCGTCCGAACATCCCGTCGATCCGAGCAAGCTCACGGCGGAGGAGCAGATGGCGCTCTACGAAAAAGACCTGAAGGAAAACGACTGGGGCCACCAGCCGTGCTGAGTTCAAGCGCTGCCGCGCGAGCGCGTGGAGTTGACGCTCAGGCATTGCCACGCCCGCTGCCGGGCCATCGCTCAGGTTTGAGCCGTGCCACCGGAAGGCCCGACGTCGATTTTTAAATTAAACAGCGGCAGCAAGCACAAGAGGCCCACGACCGTCAGTCCGAGCACGGCGTAGCCCGCGGCATCGTGCACCGTCCCCTCGATCGCGTGGGGACCATAACGGTAAGCCCAGGCGGTGAGAAACAGGCTGCGGCCGAGATTCGTCACCAACGCGAGCACCAGCGCGGAGCTGACGAGCGCGATCTTTTTCCAGAGTTTATCCAGGAACACCGCCGCGAGAAACGAGCCCGCGAACAGGCAGCCGGTGAGCGAGCGGATACCGGAGCAGGCGTCCTCGACGCCCACGTTGCCCGTGGGCAGCGCGAGCACATTGCCCTGCTGCTCGAGCGGGAGGCCGAGGATGTCGAAGACCGTCGCCACCGCCGTCACGATGTAGCGGAGCAGCGCGAGGTTCACCTGCATCTCGACCGCCGAGACCATCGGCGCCGACACGAGCCACACCAGCGCGGGAAACAAAAACAGGCCGGTGAGCCGCACGCGCGCATCCGTGAACACGCTGCCGTCCGACGGCGCGGGCGATTCGGGGGCGTTGACGAAGAGCAGCGGCAGCACCAACGCGACCGCGCCCATCGTGATGGCGAGCGTGCCCGGCTGCGAGGTGCCCGCGCCCGCGCGATAAAACGACCCGAGCAAAAACATCAGCGCGCCGAACAACAGCGAGGCGCCCACGGCCACTCGCAGCAGCCACTTTTGTCCGCCGGCCGCACGCGGACTGCCGGCGGCGGCGCAAGCCGCGACCGCCGCGGAAATTTTCGCCCACCGATCGTGAATCACAAACGCGACGAACAAGGGCACGAGCCAGCCGAAGCTGTAGTCTTCCTTCACGCGCCACCAGTGCGACTGATCCCAGGCGACGAAACCCAGAAAGCCGGCGGCCAGCAGCAGCGCCGGCAAAAACGGCGCAGGCACGGCGGCGGTGAGTTTCCTCCAGAGAGCTGGCATCCCGTGCTGAATTGCCCGGGAGGTCACCGGCGCGCCAGCAATTTCGCCAGCGACCGATCGTGCACCCGGCTGAAACCGGCCACCGCCACGATCGCGCCGATGAGCGCGGCGAGCATGTCCGTCTGCGTGTCCCACGGGTCGCCTTGCGTGCCGAGAAACGCCTCCGCCGCCTCCCCGGTCGTCACCGCCATGAACCATTCGATCAGTTCGTAGAACGCGGAAAATGCGAGGCACACGCTCACGATGAGAAACGGCAGCCAGCGACTCGGCTGCGTCGCGTCGCGGTCCTGGCCGCCAGCGCCGGGCCCACTCGTCTGCTGCCGCAAGGGCGACGTGCGCAACAAAATCTCCCGCACGAGAATCGCGGGCACGAAGCCCTGCGCGAAGTGCCCGAGCTTGTCGTAGTTGTTCCGCTGCCAGCCAAACCAGCCCTTCGCCCATTCGCCGAGCGGCACTTCGGCATAGGTGTAATGGCCGCCGACAATTAGCACGACACCGTGAAACCAGATCAGTCCCAGCAGCAGGGACGACAGCGGAAATTTATGCTGCAGGGCAAACATCACGGGAATCCCCGCGATGATCGGCGCCGACTCCAGCCACCACGTGAAACGATCGTGCGGGTGGATCCACGACCACGCCAGCACGGGCGCGAAGAGGACGACGAACCAAATCAGGCGGCGGTCCACGTGTTCAGTTCCGGGCCTTGAGATGCGCGTCCACCAATTCGCGCAGCGCCGGCTCGAGCGCGCCGCTGCTGCCCGTGAACCGTTGCGTGAGTTCTTCCCACGGCACCACGGCGTCGGCCGTCAAAACCGGTGTGCGATTCGCAAACGGGCCGGTCGAGCCGGAATCCACCTCGTTATGCGCGAACCCGACGCCCGGCCGCCAGGTGAGCGCGTGCTCCCCGGTCCCGAGATTGTAGCAGAGTTGAAATCCCTCGATCGCGTCCGCCGCGTCATACCACACGATCAATTCGAGCGGCAGCACATCGTCATCGAACCAGCGGCGGCGGCCGGCGGTGGGTTCCTGGCGGACGTTGCGGATTTCCTTGAGCACGGGAGAAAGAGATGAGGTTCGGAGCGGGGATGTCAAAGTCGCGCGTCGCCGCGCGCGCCCTGAGCCTCCGCCGGATGGTGAGCCCTTCGACCGTTCCGGTGAGCGTAGGTGCGCCGCTCACGTCAAAAATATCGACCCCCAGGGTAAACGCCCCCCGCCGGGTTCCCCGATCGACTTCCAGTCGCGGGCGGGCGGCCTCGCTGACTGCCGCGTTGCCCAGGGTTTTTCCTGCGCGGGCTGCTTGAACTTGGTCTCCCTTCCGCGCCCCACCGCGCTGGAGTCCGCCGCGCGGCCGCCTACGCCCGCGCCACCACGATCGAGGCGTTCGTGCCGCCGAAGCCGAAGCTGTTCGCGAGCGCGGCGCGCACGTTTTTTCTCACGGCGGTGTTCGGCGTGAAATTCAGCCCCAGCTCCGCACACGCCGGATCGATATTATCCAAATTGATCGTGGGCGGGATGATGCCGTGGTGCACCGCGAGCGTCGCGGCCAATGCGCCCATCGCGCCCGCGCCGCCGAGCAAGTGGCCGGTCATCGATTTCACGCCGCTGACGTGCAGCGCGGATTTGTTTTCGGCAAACACCGTCGCGATCGCCGCGGCTTCCTCGCCGTCACCCCCGGGCGTCGACGTCGCGTGCGCCGAAACATAATCGATCTCCGACGGTTTCAGTTCCGCTCGCTTCACCGCCGCGCTCATCGAGCGCGCCGAGCCTTCGGCGCCGGGCGCGAGCGACGAAAGATGAAAGGCGTCCGCCGTCGCGCCGTAGCCGCGGAGTTCCGCGTAGATGCGCGCGCCGCGTTTTTGCGCGTGCTCCATTTCCTCGAGCACAAACACGACCGCGCCCTCCGCCAGCACGAAGCCGTCGCGATCCTTGTCGTAGGGCCGCGAGGCTTTTTCGGGGGCGTCGTTGCGGGTGGAGAGAGCACGCATCTGCGCAAACGCGCCGATCGCGAGCGGCGTGACCACCGACTCCGCGCCGCCCGCGATCATCACGTCGACATCGCCGCGCGCAATCGCCGCCGCCGACTCACCGAGCGCGTGGCCGCTCGTGGCGCACGCGGACGCCACGCTCATGTTGGGCCCGCGAAAATCGAGGAGCAGCGAGACCTGCCCGGCGAGGAGGTTGGGCGCGATTTGAATGATGAAGAACGGCGAGATCTTGCGGAAGCCGCCGGCTTTCCACGTGTCGTGCATCGCCTCCATCTCGGGCAGGCCGCCGAGACCGACGCCAAGGTTTACTCCCATCCGCTCGGCGTTGAGGGTCGCGCGGTGCGCGTCGAGTCCGGAGTCCGCGTAGGCTTCCACCGCGGCGGCAGCCCCGAGATGCGTGAAGCGGCCGAATTTTTTCACGTCTTTCGGCGACAGCGTTTGCGTCAGCGGATCGCCGCCGGGCCCGCGCGGGTGGAGTGGCGTGGCCAGCGCCCGCGTCGGGTCGAAGTTCTTCACCTCCCCGGCGATTTGCGCGGTGCAGCCGCTCGCATCGAAGCGCGTGATGCGGCCGATGCCGCTGCGGCCCGCGATGAGCGCGGCCCAGGTTTCGGCAGCGGAGTTGCCGCAAGGCGTGACGGCGCCGAGTCCGGTGATGGCGACGCGGCGGCGAGGTTGGGTGGTGGAAGGATTGGGCATGACGGAAAAAATCAAAACGCGCGCATGAAGTCGGGCGCGGTATCGTTGGTGTCGGCGTGAGGGGTGGACGCCGTTTCGATACAAAATTCTGCCCGCAACATGCGCCGCATCGAGCGCAGAATGGCATCACTGCGGACCGGGTCGTCGCTGGCGCGCGCAAACAGCAACGCGCCCACGAGCGAGCTCATCAAGTGCGTCACGCGATCGCGGTTTTTTTCCGGATCGCGGCTGAGCCGCAGCGCCGCCCCCAAGCGATCGAGATGGCGCGCGAAGGCGCGCGAGTAACCCTCGCGCACCGGCCCGCGCCGCCGGGCCGCATCCGCGCCGACCGCCACGATCACGCAACCGGACCCGCGATTGTCGCGATGGCGCGGCGACAGGTAACTCTCGATGAGCAGGCGCGCCCGCGCCGCCCGGTTGGGCTGCGCGGCGATGCGATCGAGATTCGGCACCGCTGCTTCGAATGCCGTGGTGCACGCCTCGGCGATCAGTTCGGCCTTGTCGCGAAAGTGCGCATAAAAGCCGCCATGGGTCAGCCCGGCGCGGCGCATGACTTCGTCCACGCCGGTCTCCGCCACGCCGCGCTCGCGAAACGCCTGCCCGGCCGCCTCCAGAATACGGCGGCGGGTCGCATGTTTATGAGCGGGCGGATAACGCATGGCGGGCAATTACATGACGCTCGTAATATCAACGCGCAAGGGTAAATCCCACTTTCTCGCCGGGGCTTGGGCCGGGCCCGTGGCAGAATTTCACCGGACCAGCCGGGCTTTGACTTTGCCCGCCCGCCCCCTTTTCCTTCGCCTCCCGCAAAATGCAGCAGCTCCACCCCTATTGGCGCATGGCTTACATCGAAGCCCCGCGTTATCCGGCCAAGTCGAAGCGCCCATTCTCGGAACTGCCCGCCCTCGGCGACGATCGCGCCGCGCTTATCGTCCACCGCGCCCGCCGCTCCTACCTGATTCTTAACCGGTTTCCGTATAACCCGGGTCATCTGCTCGCCGTCCCGTTCCGCGAAGTCTCCGACCTCGGCGAACTCACCCCCGCCGAGCGCGCCGACCTGTTCGAGGAAATCGTGTTTGGCCAATCCCTCCTCGCCACCGCCCTCAAGCCCGACGGTTTCAACGTCGGCTTCAACCTTGGCTCCGCCGCCGGCGGCAGCATCAAGCATCTCCACGGTCACATCGTCCCGCGCTGGAACGGCGACAACAATTTCATGCCCGTCATCGCCGAGACCCGCACGCTCCCGCAGGCCCTCGAGGCCACGTGGGAACGCCTCAGCGCCGTCGCGGCGGGGCTGAGCAGCCGCCGGCTGAAGCAGAAACCGGTCGGCAAAAAACCTCGGAAATCCACGGCGCACCGCCGCGGCGGAATCAAGTCCCCGCGCTGACAGCTTAAAGCTTATCGCCGACCACTCCTGCCGTCCGTGCCTTCCAAGACCCTTCACTTCCCCAGCCCGCGCCACTTGCAGTCGCTCTATGGCGGACACGAGGAGAATCTCCTGCACGCGGAGCGCGCCCTCGGGGTGAAGCTCATCACGCGCGAAGACTGGCTGAAGATCGAACCGCCGAACGGCACAACGCCCGCCGCGGCGGCGATACCCATCGCGCTCGCCGAGTCGCTCTTCGCGTTTCTCAACGCGGCCCGCGCGCAAGGCATGACGATCCGCACGCCGGATTTTCACCGCATCACCGACGGTTTCGCACGCGGCGAAGGCGAACAGATGCGTGCGTTGATCGACGAGCCGCTCGTCATCGCCACCAACCGCAAAAAGATCGTCCCGAAAACCCTCGGGCAAAAACTCTATCTCCAGTCGATGCTCGCGCACCCGGTCGTGTTCGGCATCGGCCCCGCCGGCACCGGCAAAACCTATCTCGCGATGGCCGCCGCCGTCTCCGCGCTCCTCCAAAACGAGATCGAGCGGATCATTCTCACGCGGCCCGCGGTCGAGGCCGGCGAAACGCTCGGCTTTCTCCCCGGCGATCTGCGGGAAAAAATCCTGCCTTACCTGCGTCCGCTCTACGATGCGCTCCACGACATGCTCGACGCGGAGGACATCACCCGCCTCACCGAAAAAGGCGTGATCGAAATCGCGCCGCTCGCCTACATGCGCGGCCGCACGCTGAGCAAGGCGTTCATCGTCCTCGACGAGGCGCAGAACACGACCCCCGAGCAGATGATGATGTTTCTCACGCGCCTCGGCGAAGAATCGCGCATGGTCGTGACCGGCGACATCACCCAAATCGATCTGCCGCGCTCGAAGGCGAGCGGCCTGCTGGAGGTCCGCCACATTCTGGCCGACATCCCCGGCATCGCCTTCCACACTTTTAGCGGCGCTGACGTCGTTCGGCACCCGCTCGTCGGCCAAATCATTGAAGCCTACGACCGCTACCGCAACCCAATCGCCAGCGAGAACGGCCCGGAGGGAAAACGGTAGCTTGCGCACCGCGGCCATGAAAACGCTTCCACCCCACGCCCAAATCGCCGGCTTCATCGGCAAATTTACGCCGGAGATCGCGGCGTTGATCAAAGCGCTGCGCGCGAAAATGCAGCGGCGCCTGCCGCACGCCGTCGAGATGGTTTACGACAACTACAATTTTCTCGTCTTCGGTTTCGGCCCGACCGAGCGGCCCTCGGAGGCGATTTTCTCCCTCGCCGCTTACGCCCGCGGCGTCGGTCTTTGCTTCATCCACGGCGCCAAGCTGCCCGATCCGGGCAAATTGCTGCGCGGTTCCGGCAAACAGGTTCGCACCCTCCGGCTCCCCACCGCCGCCACGCTCGATGAGCCCGCCGTCCAAGCCATGCTCGCCACCGCCATCAAGCACGCGCCCGTGCCCTTCGATCCCTCCGCGCGCCGTCGGCTCATCATCAAATCCGTTTCCGCCAAGCAGCGCCCCCGTCGTCCCACCGCGAAGCGCGCCGCCGCCTAGCCCACTCATCCCTGTCCATCGCCCCTTTCATGTCCGTCCGCAACCAGCTCAAACTCCTCGTCGGCGGCCTCAGCGCCCGCCGCGCGGGAGCGTTGACGCCCGCGCATTCCGCGATGCGCGAGTTCCTCGATCGGAGCCGGCTTGTCGCGGCGGTCATCTTCGTCATCACCGTCGTCGCCATCGTGCTGATCAGCTCGGCCGGCATGACGACCACGCATCTGACCTTGCTGCCGGGCCAGCTCGCGACGGTCCGCGTGACGGCGAGCGCGCCCTTCAGCTACACCAGTAAAGTCCGGACCGAGGCCGCCCAGGAGCAGATGCTGCACCGCGTGCCGCCCGTCTACCGTCTCGACAGCGAGCCGCTCCGCCGCTTCGACGAAGCGGCGCGCGAACTACTCGCGAAACTCGCCGCCTACGAGGCCACGCGCCAGACGGGAACGGTGACCTTCTCGCGTCCCGCGCTCAATGCCATCGCCGACGCGTTCAATGCCCATGGGCCTTACAATGTCCCGTCCGAGGACATCGCCGCGCTGCTCACCGCCGGCGACGCCAAGGCCCGCGCCGCGATTTTCGAAACCGGCCTCGCCACGCTGCGCGCCCTCTACGCCGAGGGCGTCGCCGATACTTCGTTCGTCTCCGCCGGGCCGGGCAGCGCCGTCATGTTTCAAATCGCGCGCCCCAGCGGCGAAGTCACCGCGCGGCCCGTGCAGTCGCTCGAAAACGCGTTCACTTTGCTCCGCGTCAGCCTCGCGACCGACGGCGTGCCGCGTCCCGCGCAACAGGCGCTCTTCCGACTTTTCCGTCAAGGCCTCGCCCCAAACGTCGTCTTCGATCACACCGCGACCGCCGCGCGCGAGAACGACGCCACGCGCCGCCTCGCGCCGGTCACGGTGAACGTCACGCGCGGCCAGAGCATCCTCGAGGCCGGCGATCGCGTGAGCCCCGAGCAATACGAGATGTTTCAGGCCCACCGCCAATACCTCCTGGAGCACACCGACACGGAACTCAACGAAGGCCTCACGCTCTTCGGCCGCGTGCTGCTCGTGCTCGCGATGGTGCTCGCCTCTCTGATTTACATCCGCATCGAGGACGCCGAAACGCTGCGCAGCAACGTGCGCTGCGGCCTGCTCGCGCTCGTCGTCATCGGCAACCTCGCGCTCATCCGCGCCAACTACTCGCTCGGGGGCGCCGAGTTTTTCCTGCGCGACGCCGCGTGGGCGTCTGCGCTGCCGTATGTCGCGCCCACTGCGCTCGCCCCGCTCATCGTCGCCATCCTGATCGACGCGGGCTCGGGCATTTTCATGGCGCTGTTCATTTCAATTTTCACCGGCGTCATCTACGGCAACCGCCTCGATCTGCTGGTCCTCACCTTTCTGGCCTCGCTCGTCGCGATTTTTTTCAGCCGCGACGCGCGCCGCCGCGGCCGGGTGGTCCGCGCCGCGGGCGCCGGCGGGTTGATCGTCGCCGCGTTTGCCGCGCTCATCGGCATCGCCGATCAGACACCCGTCGACACGTTGATCCGGCAGATGACCGCCGGCCTCGCGACCGGCCTGATCACAGGCATCGCCGTCGTCGGCCTGCTGCCGGTGCTCGAATCACTCTTCAAGCGCACCACGGACATCACCCTACTCGAACTCACCGACTACAATCACCCGCTGCTCCGCCGCATGCAGCTCGAAGCGCCCGGCACCTACCACCATTCGCTCGTCGTCGCACAACTTTCCGAAAACGCCTGCAACGTCATCGGCGCCCACCCGCTGCTCGCCCGCGTCTGTGCGCTCTTCCACGACATCGGTAAGGTGAACAACGCCTCCTATTTCGGCGAAAACACCCACGACCGCACGAGCCCGCACGCCACGCGCACGCCGTTCGAAAGCACCGCGATCATCAAGCAGCATGTGACCGACGGCGTCGAACTCGCGCACAAACACAATCTCCCCCGCGCCGTCATCGACGTCATTCAGCAGCACCACGGCACGACGCTCGTCCGCTTTTTCTACGAACGCGCCCTCGCCGAGTCGCGCGCACCGTTCGCGCCGCAGGCGCCGAAAAATCCCCTCGCGGAATTCCCGTCTTCCACCCCGGCCTTCACCGAGACGGAATTCCGCTACGACGGGCCGAGCCCGCAATTTAAGGAGAGCGCTGTCATCTCGCTCGCCGACGGCGTCGAGGCCGCCTCGCGTTCCCTGCGCGTGGCCACGCCCGAATCCCTCCGCGAATTGATCGACCGCATTGTCCGCGAGCGCATCGACGAGAAGCAACTCGACGAGGCGCCGCTCACCTTCGAGGAGATCACGAAGATCAAAAACAGTTTTCAGTTCACGCTGCTGAACATGCTGCACGCGCGCGTCGCCTATCCCGCCGGCGATCAGCCCGCCGCCGCCGCGAAAGCATGACGGCCAAATTGTTCTCGTTCTTCGGTCGCGGTCGCTTCCTCTCTTCTTCCTTCGTCAACGGGCTCCGCCGCGCGAACGAATAACGATTACGCCGCCCGCGAACGATTGGGTCTCATGCCACCCCGCCCCGTTTCCATCGCCAACCGCCACCCACGCCTGCGCCTCGATCGCCGCGCGGTCACGCAGGCGATTCATCTCCTCGACGCCCGCGCCGAAAAATTTCGCGGCGGCTGCCCGCCCGGCGAACTCTCGCTCGTCGTCCTGGCCGACGCCGCCCTCGCGCAACTCCACGCCGATTTCCTCGACGACCCGACGACGACCGATGTCATCACGTTCGAAGGCAACGCCGCCCTCGGCCTCGCCGGCGAAATCTGCGTGTCGGCCGACACCGCCGCGGCGTTTGCGAAAAAGCACCGCCGCGATTTCAGCGCCGAACTTACGCTCTACCTCGTGCACGGCTGGCTCCATCTCGCGGGCTACGACGATCTCGCGCCGGCGAAGAAGCGCGCCATGCGCCGCGCCGAGGCGCGCGCGATGGCACACCTACGCCGCGCCGGTTGTCATCCGCGCTTCACGCTTTCCCGCCGGCCATGAAACCCGCGCCCGCGTTTGCCATGCTCGTCGTCGCTTGCGCCCTCGTCGCGGGCGCGTCCGCCCAGCCTCCGACGTTCACATTCTTGCCGCGGCCCGAGGGCAACACGGTCCTCACGATGGGGGTCGACGTCGCCAACGGCATCATCGCCGCGGCCGCCGGCAGTCGCGTGCGCGTGCCGCCGTTTGAACGGGTCATCCTGCTGATGCCCGAGCGCTGGCCCTATCCGATCCAATGGCTCAAGGACGGCCGGGCGATCGAAGGCGCGACCGGCCGCAGCTTTGTCATTCCATTTGCCACCACCGTCGACACCGGTCGCTACGACGCCAGGGGCGCGCCCTTTCCGACGATCACCACGGGAATCGCGCTCGAGATCGTGGCGGCTGGTCACGTCGGAAATTTTTCAACCCGGGCCGAGCTCACCACCGGCGCCTTGCAGACCATCGGCTTTGTCGTGGGCGGCACCTCGCCCAAAAGCCTGCTGATCCGCGCCGTGGGTCCGTCATTGCGACCGTTCAACCTCCCCCGGCCCGTCGCGCAGCCGCGCTTCAAGATCTTCGACGCCGCGGGTCGCGAGATTAACTTCGTGCACCCGGCCGTGGTCGTGGATCTGCCGGCGTTCTTCACCTCGGTCGGCGCATTTCCGCTCATTGCGGGCGCGGGTGACGCGGTGGACTACGGCGAATTCCGGCCCGGCGCCTACACGGTTCTAGTCGGCGAACAATCCAGCCAGGGCGGCACCGTGCTCAACGAGACATACGAATTCTCGACCGGCCCCGCGCCCGCCTCCGTGGCGATCGTCCCGGGAGGTTGACGCAAAAAACTTTGCGTCTTGGCTGCATTGCGCGAGCCTCCTCCGCTCATGTCCGAAGTCCCGCCGACTCCGTCCCGCTTCATCTCGCTGCGCAACGCCTTCCTAACGGGCGCGCTGCTGCTCGCACCGCTCGCGGTCACGGTGTGGGTTTTTAAGCTGATCATCGACAGCATCGGCGGGAAATTCCGTCCTCTCTACGAAGACTACCTGCCGCAGTCGCTGCAGCGCATTCCGTTTTTTTGGGACTTCCTCGCCACGCTCGCCGTGATGCTGTTCGTCACGCTGCTCGGTTTTGTTTCCCACTACGTTTTCGGAAAATTCTTCCTGCGGCTGCTGGAGAAATTTGTGCAAACCGTGCCCGGCGTTGGCGTGGTCTACAATTCCGTCAAGCAGATCGTCTCCACCTTCGGCTCCGGGAATCGCAACCTCTTCAATCAGGTCGTCCTCGTCCAATTCCCCCGGACCGGGTGTTGGACCCTCGGTTTCCTCACGAACAAAATGCAGGGCGAGCCGCAATCGCGCGCCGGCCACGAGCTGTGGACGGTCTTCGTGCCCACGACGCCGAATCCCACCAGCGGTTTCCTGCTCATGCTCCCGCGCCAGGAAATCGTGGAGCTCGACATGAACGTCGGCGACGCGATGAAAATGATCCTGTCCGGTGGCGCCGTCATGCCAGTCTGGCCTGGGCCGGCGAAGCCGGCGCAGGGCTGAGCGCACCGCCCGCCTCGCCTGGTCTTCCGTCCCCGGCCCTTCGTCATCCGAGCATGCCCGCGCAATCGCTCACGACCGATGTCTTCGTCCTGCTGAAACGCCCGCCCACAGAGGCGTTTCAATCGTTCAGTGTGTTTTCCCTCGAGCACGGCTTGCTGACGATCCTGCAGCGCGTCGCCAGGAAATCCGCCGTCACCCTCATCGCGCTCGATCTTTTTGATGAGGCTTCGCTCCTCCTCGAATCCTCCAATCAAGGCCGGACTTGGTTCGTGAAGGAAGTGCGGCTCCTCCACCGTCCGAGCGGCATTGGGAAAAGCTACGAGGCGCTGCAGCTCGCCTCGGAGTTCACCGCGTTGCTCGCGCGCAATCCCGTGCAGGAGGACAGTCGCGCGCCCGTCGCCGCGCTCCTGCGCACCGCGCTCGCGACGTTCGCGACCGGCGCGCGTCCCGACGTCGTGTTTTTCAAGAGCCTCTACTGCTTCGCCCGCGACGAAGGCTACCCGGTGAAACAGGACTGGCTCGCCAACCTGCCCAAAGAGCTGCGCCCCGAGGCCAATCGCCTGCTGGCGACGCCGGTCGCCAGCCTCGAGCCCGTCAAGGAGGAGAACGCGAAGTCGGAGATTCTTTGCCGCCGGCTCACGGAGTATCTCCGCGGCCACACGGAGATCTTGTTGGATTGACCCCGCCACCCGCCCAACACCCGGAAGCCTCGTGACCGCATTTTCCTTTTCGGGGGTTTAGTGTATTTCGTGGCGATCCCGTAAATCTCGATCTTCCTTTCTCCGCGTCTCCCCGTCGCTCATGTCCTCCGTCACCCTCGCCTCCCCCACCGGCGCCTTCCGCCGCCTCGGCGCCGCCGGCCCCGTCGCGATTGTCCTGTCGTTCTGGCCGCCACTCGGCGGTTTTCTGCTGCTCGCCACGCTCACGACGTTCGCGCCGTGGCTCCGCGCGCATGCCGCACTCGGCGTGCTCATTTATTTTTTACTCACGGTGCTGCTGGTCGGGTTTTCCTTTTTGCCGACCTTCGCCTGCGCCATCTATGCCGGCTGGACCTTCGGTTTCGCGGTCGGCAGTGGGGTCGCCTTGGCCGCGCTCACCCTCGCCTCGCTCGTCGCCTACGCTCTCGGTCGCTGGATCGCGCGCGATCGCGTCCTCACCGTGATCGCGGAACGCCCCCGCTGGCACGCGGTGCACCGCGCGCTGCTCGGCTCCGCCTCCGGCCGCACCGTCCTTGTCGTCGCCCTCCTCCGCATCCCGCCCGCGTCCCCTTTTGCCATCGTCAACTTCGTGCTCGCGGCGGCGCGCGTGCCGCTCGGGGACTACACGCTCGGCACTTTTCTGGGCCTCATTCCCCGGACGTTGGCGGCGACGTTCACGGCGGCGGGGCTGGAGCAACTCCGCTTCAAGGACGTCACCGACCAGCGGACCGTGGTGGCCGGCATCGTCGCTACCGTGATCGTCTGTTTCATTCTCGGCCTCTTTGCCAACCGCGCGCTGCGCTCGATGTCTCCGCCGGCCGCCCGCGACTGATCTCCGGACGCCTGATGGAATTTTCCCTCGATGCCCGCACCGCGAGCCTGAGCGCCGGCGAGTTCGCCAATTTTACCGTCGGTCCGCACGATGCTCTCGGCGGCTCCTCCGGCCTCTGGCGCGCGCAACTCGGCACGCACTGGCACAACGAGCTTCGCGCGCAGGCCACCGCCGACCACGGCACCGCCGCCGAGTTCGAGGTCACGATCAGCGGTGGGATTTTTCACCGCGGCTGGAAGCTCACACTCACCGGCCGCATCGATCAGCTCCTGCGCGCCCCGGCGAAGAGTCACCCATTGGGCGACTCTTTTTCGCCGCCCGTGGTGACGCTGCGCGAGATCAAGACCGTCACCCGTCCGCTGCCGGCGGATGAATCCGTCCTGCGTGCGGATTACCCTGAGTATTTCGTCCAACTCGCCACCTACGTGGCGCTCTGGCGTTTCCGCCCCGACACGTCTCAGTCGATCCCCGGTGCCCATCTCGTCTTCGTCGAAACCGGCAGCGGCCTCGCGCAGACCATCGCCCTTACCTCCGCCGACGATGCCCTCTTTCGCGCCCAGCTCGATCGCGTCACCGAGTTTCTCGATCTGCGCTTGCGGGCGCGCGAACGGCTGCGCGGGCTGCGTTTCCGCCCGCCATTCGCCACGCTACGGCCCGGTCAGGAAACGACGCAGGCCGAACTCACGGCTGCGTTCGAAAAAAACCCGCTCGTGCTTTTCGAAGCGCCCACGGGCTTTGGCAAAACTGGCGTGCTGCTCGAATTCGCGCTCGGCCAGCTCCGCGCCGGCCATTTCGATCGCGCGCTCTATCTCACGAGCAAATCCACCGGCCAGCTCCAGGTCGTCCGCACCTTAAACGCGATGACCGCCGAAGAAAAGAGTCACCCCACGGGTGACACGTTTGCGGCGTCCACGGCGATGCCGGTCGCCGCGTGGCATGTGCGCAACAAATCCGAGCACTGCGTGAACACGGTGTTCCACTGCGTGCGCGAGTCGTGCCCGTTTCTCGACGGCCTCGCCGCGCGCTGGCCGTCGAGCGGGCTCGCCCGTTTCTATCTCGACGAAAAACACGCGCGGGATCTCGACACGCTGCGCGCCGCGGGCCGCGCGGCGCGCATCTGCCCCTACGAAATCACCCGCGCCGCCCTCGCCTTCAACGACGTCTGGATCGGCGACTACAATTACGTCTTTGCCCCGCGCAACCGCCGCCTTTTCTTCGATCAACCCGGCTTCGATCCCGCGCGCACGCTGCTCCTGCTCGACGAGGCGCACAACCTGCCGGCGCGCGTCGCCGACGCCCACTCTCACACCGCGCTCGCCGACGACGCCCGCGCGCTGCTCGCCGAGCTCGATCATCAGCACGCCGCGTCCCCGCTCCTGCGCGCATGGGAAAGTTGGACCCGACTCCTCGCCGCGCTCCAGCCCGTCGCGCAGCTCGATCCCGCGCTGGAAGCGGATGCCGCCGACACGCTCGGAAAAATCGGCGCGCAACTCGAGCTCACGCCCCCCGACTCCGCCGCGCTCGGCCCGCGCCTCGCGGACATCGTCTGGCAGGCGCGCGAACTCGCTGAGTGGCTCGCGAATCCCGCGTTGAAAAAACTCCTCTGGTGTCCGCGGGCCGGCGAGCTCGCGTTCACCTGCCTCGACGCCGCCGACGCCATCGGCGAATCGCTCCGGGCGTTTGGCGGCGCCGTCTTCGCCAGCGCGACGCTTTCGCCGACGGAGACTTTCACCGAGACCGTCGGCCTCGCTTCCTCCCTCTCGTCGCTCGCCCCTCGTCCCTCGTCTCTCCGCGCGCACACGCCGTGGCGCGATGCCGCTTACGACGTCGCGGTCGACGCCCGGGTCGAAACGACATTCCAGCAGCGCGCGCGCTACGTCCCCGAAACCGCGCGGACCATCGCCGCGCTGCAAGCGTCCGCCCGTGGTCCGGTCGCGATTTTTTTCCCGAGCTATGCCTACGCCGAGTCCGTCGCGCGCGAAGTTGAGCGCGCCGCGCCGCTGCGTGTCGCGCTCCAGCCCAAGTTGCGCGACCTTGCGGCGCAGACCGCCTGGGTCGAAGAATCGGTCGCGTTGGCCGATGCGTTGTTCCTCGTGCTCGGCTCGAGTTTCGCCGAAAGCATCGATGCGCTCGGCGGCCGCATCACGCACGCGATGGTCGTCGGGCCCGCGCTGCCCGAGGTCAACGCCGTGCAACGTGCCCGTCTCGCGGAGTTCTCTCCGCTCGGACGCGATCTTGCATTTCGCCGCGTGTATCAAATCCCCGGCATGACGAAGGTAAATCAAGCGCTGGGACGTCTCGTCCGGGCACCCGGCCAGCGCGCGCGTGTCATTCTGCACTGCCGGCGTTTTTTGGAACCGAGCTACGCGAACTTACTGGCACCCGAGTATCAATTCGGGGTCAACGTGCTCGACGCCGCCGGGCTGGCTGCGTGGCTGGAAATTAAGATTTAATTTTAGCGTCGCGTCACTTGCCGAAGCGCCCTCGGCCCCCACTCTATTTTCAATGTTAACGGTAATGAATCGTCTCTCCCTCCCTCTCTTAAGCCTCGGTGCCGCCTTGCTGGCCGCGCCGATTTTCGCGCAGTCAGTAATGCCGGCGCCGGACGAGGTCGCCGCCCTGCAAGCCGTCTCCGAAATCGGCCACGCGCGCGCGGCGGCCGGCACGCCACTGACGGTCAACGTCAATTCGCGCGAGGAGACGCGCCAGTTTTATCGGGCAGTCTACGGCGCATCCGAAAATATTTCCAGCGGTTGGACCGGCAGCTACGCCACCGGCGCGTCGGGCACCACGACTGCCGCCTTCAAGGATGCCGTGTTGCTGCGGACTAATTTTTACCGCGCGCTCACCGGCGTGCCTGCGACCGTGGTGTTCAACTCCACCTTCTCCGCCAAAGCGCAGCAGGCCGCGCTGATGATGAGTGCGAACAACCAGTTGCAGCATACCGGCATTCCCACGTCGTGGACTTTCTACACCGCCGACGGCGCCGAGGCCGCGGCGAAGTCCAATCTCGATCTTGGCCGCTCGGGGCCGGCCTCCATCGACGCCTACATGAACGATTTTGGCACGGGCAACACCGGGGTGCCTCACCGTCGCTGGGTGCTTTATCCCCAGACGCTGGAGATGGGCACCGGGGATGTCCCCGGCAACAGTTCGTTCCTCGCCTCCAACGCGCTCTGGGTGCAGGACGCGAATATTTTTGGCACCCGGCCCGCCACGCGCAACGAGTTCGTTGCCTTTCCCGCGCCCGGTTACGCGCCCTATCCGATCGTCGCACCACGTTGGTCGTTCTCCTATCCGGCGGCCGATTTCTCCACCGCGACCGTCAGCGTCACCCGCGCGGGCGTCAGCGTGCCCCTCACGCTCGAGCCCGTGGGCACCGGCTTCGGTGAAAACACGCTGGTGTGGGTCATGGACAATCTCGATTCCAACGCCAACATCGCCTTTGCCCGCCCGACGGCCGACACCGTTTACTCCGTCGCCGTGAACAATGTTCGCATCAACAATGTGGCGCGGAATTTTTCCTACAACGTCACCGTCTTCGATCCCGGTGTGCCGGGGGCGGATTTCTCCGCGGTCACGGTGAGCGGGCCGGCGACGACGAGCGTCGGCACCGCCAGCAGCTACACGATCGCGAAGCCCGCTTTCGTGGGCACCTTTGAGTGGCGTTATCTTCAGCTCGGCGCCTACTCCAAAAACTACGGCGCCGAAAGCGGCCTCGAAGGCATCACGGCGACGACGAGCGCCGGCTATAACGTCGTGCAATCCACCACCGTCGGGGCCGGGGCGTCGTCCTATCGCCTCGGACACGTGACCATCCGTTCGACGCAGTCGCTCCTCCTTCCGGAGTCTTTTTATATCACGGGCAGCAATTCCTCGCTCACGTTTCTCAGCCGCCTCGGCATCGCCACCGCGATCGAAGTCGCGCACGCGCAGGTTTCCACCGACGATGGCATCTCCTGGGGCGATGTGTTTAGCCAAATCGGTGCCTCGCCGGTCGCGGCGCCCACCGCGAATGACGCCGCTTTCGTGGCCCGCAACATTTCACTCGCCGCCTACGTGGGGCGCACCGTGCGGGTGCGATTCGCGTTCACCATCGATCCGACGGGCACCGCCTTTCTGCCTAACGAGACCAACACCGTCGGCTGGTTCCTCGACAACATCGCCGTCACCGGCGTGCAGAGCGTCACCCCCGGCGCGGTCGCTAGTGTCGCGAGCGGGACGAATTTTTCCTTCACGCCTCCCGTCTCGGGCACCCTCGCGTTGCAGGCCCGCGGCGTGTTGTTCGGCGCCTACCCCATGGAATGGGGCTCCGTCACCTCGATCACCGCCACGGAGACCGGCTCGTCCTCGCGCATCACCAATCTTTCCGTGCTCAGCACGCTCAGCGGCGGCAATGACAGCTTCACCCTCGGCTACGTGGTCGGCAATTCCAGCGCCGCGAATCCGCTCTCGTTGCTCATTCGCGCGGCCGGCCCCTCGCTCGGCGCGCTCGGCGTTGGCGGCACGCTGGCCGATCCCAAACTGGAGACGTTTGCCGGCCCGACGAAGACCGGGGAAAACGACAACTGGGGCGGCACGAGCACGCTCAAGTCCGCCTTCACTGCGGTGGGCGCGTTTGCCTTTGCCGGCGACAACACCAAGGACTCCGCCTCGCTCGCCAGCATCATCACGCGCGACAACTCCGTGAAGGTTTCCGCCGCCGACAACGGTGCCGGCGCCGTGATCGCGGAGGTCTACGATGCGACACCCACGGCCAATTTTTCCGCCAACACCCCGCGCCTCGTCAACGTGTCCGTGCTCAAGCCCATCGGCTCGAGCCTCACCGTCGGCTTCGTGATCGGCGGCACCGGCAGCAAGCGCATCCTCATCCGCGCCCTCGGCCCGACGCTCTCCACGCTCTTCGGCTTCCCTGCCGCCAGCGTGATCGCCGACCCGAAGCTCGAATTGTTCAACGGCGCCTCGCAGAGCATCGGCACGAATGACAATTGGGGCGGCACCACCGAGCTCACCACGGCGTTTACCGCGTCCGGCACGTTCAGTTTCGCCGCCAACTCGCTCGACGCCGCTCTCGTCACCACCCTCGCTCCGGGTCTCTACACCGTGCAGGTGACTCCCGCCGCGGGTGCCACCGGCACCGGCTTGGTCGAGGTCTACGAGGTGCCGTGACGAGGCCCGCCCGCCTCTGGCGGGAGCCGTCAGCGTAAACGAGCAAAAAGCTGGCATTGCGTCCGCCGAAGATCCGCGAAACATCGCAGACAAAAATGCGTCACCCCCTGACCATGCTTGTCCGCTCCTCGCCCCTGAGATTGCCGCCGCTCGTTCTGGCGCTCGGCTGCGCCGCGCTCATCGCCTCCCGTGCCTTCGCCCAAGGGGGCGGCGGCAATGGCGGCGCCGGCCCGAACAATATCGGCAACATCATCAACAATCTCCCGCCTGGAGCCGTTACCAATATCATCAACAACCTGCCCGCCGGGGGAGGCCAGATCAACCTCGGCGGCCTGCTGAACGGTAACGGCACCGTCAGCTCCACCCCGGTCATCAGCACCGTCAGCGGACTCCTCGCTGGTGATTCCAGCACTGCCAACGTGATTATTCCGTCGCAGGCACTGGCCTCCGCTGCCGCGTCCACCGTCGGCACGATTAATATCAACAATCTCAACGCCAGCACGAACACCTACCTGTGGACGATCAGCGGCGGCACCCTCACCTCCGATCCGACGCGCCCGTCCGTCACCTATACGGCGACCACCGGCGGCACGCTCGTCCTCTCGGTCGCCGTCACCGTCGTCGGTTCGTCCGCCGTCTCGGCCTCCGCCAACGTCTCAGTCATCTCCCCCGCTCTCGCTGGCAAGATCACCGCGCCATTCTCGGTGGTGACCGGCAACACCACGTCGTCTGCGTCCGTGCCCGCGGCGCAAAACAACGACCGCACGTTTCGCTGGACCGTCACCGGCGACGCCGCGATCGTCGGCAGCGCGACTGGCCCCACGGTCAATTTCCGCCCCGGCACGCCGGGCGTGAAAAATCTGACGTGCGCGGTCAACTTGCAGCGACTCGTCACCGTGACGCTGCATTCGTATGTGGTCGTCCAAGGAAGTGGCCCGGCCGTGAACGTCGCCCTCAGCGGCGGCAGCGGCGACGGCACGTATCCCGGCGGCTCCCGGGTCGACATTTTCGCCGATCCGCCGGCGGCCGGACAGGTTTTCGACAAATGGGTGGGCGATGTCGCCACGCTGGGCACCGGCACGCTGGCCGCATCGCTGCCGCACGGCGTCATCACAGTGCCGGCGACCGCCGTCACGCTCACCGCCACTTACAAGGCCGCGGCGGCTTGGATGCCCACCGTCGTCACCAGTTTTAATCCGCAGACCCAGACCAACGCGACCGGCCAGAGCACCACGCTCACCACCGCGCTCGCCTACTACATTCCCACCGGCGCGGCCGGCGTCGTGTTCCTGCTGCACGACACCGAAGGCACCGCGGGCGCGTGGTTCACGACCCCCGAGCGCGCCCTGCTCGTGCACGATCTCGTGGCCGCCGGTTACGGCGTCGCCGCGCTCAACGCCGTGAACCGCAACACCGGCGCGTGGAATGCGCAGACGGCACTCGCGAATAATTTCGACGCGCAGAACATCGCCGCCGCCCTGGACAAGTTCGCGCGCGACGGTGCGCTGGCGGCGACGAAACCCGTGTTTCTCCTCGGCGAGGCCAGTGGCGCCGACGCCGCCGTGAGCTACGCCGAACTACTGACCGCGACCCGGCCCGTGAAAGGCACCGTGCTCTATCTCTCCACCGGGAGCGAGCCGCTCGCGGTCACCTCGCACGTCCCGCAGCTCTATGCGCTGGCGGCGAACGACGAGCGGATTTCCCCCGCCGGCAACGCGACCGCGCGCAACAATTCCCAGCTTCTCGCCGGCCGCGGCGTCGCGACCGGCGCGACGACCAGCGCGTTGTCGCCCGTGCACCCCGGCCGCTTCCGCGCGCTCGGCGTCACGTCGGCCACGTTCACGAACACCGATGCGACCGCCATCTGGACCGCGCTGAAAACCGCGAGCTATTTCGATCCGAACAACTACCTCGTCAAATTCCCGACGGTGGACGAACTCCGCGCTGATCTCCCAGCGGCCTACCAGGCCCGCGTCGCGGACGTCGCCACCGAACTCAGCGTGGCCTCCGCGGCCTCCGAATTTTTCAGCGAGAACGATGTGCGGGTGATCGCGTTTCTCAACGCGCGCGTCGCCGGCACGCCCGCACCCGCGCCCGGGCGCCTCGCGAATCTTTCCACGCTGGGGAAAATCTACGCCGTCGGCGACAGCTTCACGCTCGGCTTCACCATCGGCGGTGGATCGGAAAGAGCCACGCTGCTCATTCGCGGCATCGGTCCGGCCCTCACCAAGTTTGGCCTCGCCGCCGCCCTCCCCGCGCCACGCCTGGAAGTCTACCAAGGCTCCACCCTGCTCCTCGCCAACCAAGGCTGGAACCAAGCCGGGGCCGCCGCCACCGCGCAGGTTACCAGCGCAGCGGCGAGCGTCGGCGCGTTTGCCCTCGCCGCGGGCGACGCCGATTCCGCGGTCGTCCTCTCCAACCTCTCGCCCGGCAGCTACACGGTCACCGTGAAAGGCGTGAACGGCGCCGTCGGCGACGTGCTCGCCGAGGTCTACGATGTCACGAAAAATTCCACCCGCCTCACGAACCTCTCCACGCTCGCCTCGATCAACAACGACGGCGACATGCTCGTCCCCGGCATCGTCATCCAAGGCGCCAATCCGCGCACGCTGCTCATCCGCGCTGTGGGGCCCGGCCTCGCCGATTTCGGCATCCCGACCGCCTCGCTCCTCGGCGATCCGCGCATCACGGTGCTGAACGGCACGACCAATGTCGCGACGAATAATAACTGGTCGCAAGGCGGCGCGAACGGCTCGGCCCCCGCGCTCACCGCCGCGTTCCCCGCCGTCGGCGCGTTCGCGCTCCGGACCGGCACAAACGATTCTGCGCTCGTGACCTCTCTCAACGCCGGTAACTTCACGCTTCAAGCCGACGCGGCCCCCGTGGCAGCCACGAATGTCCTCGGTCAGCAGGTCGCCGCGCCCAATCAGACCGGCACCGTCCTCGTCGAAGTTTACGAAGTGCCTTGACGCGGCCCGCCCGCCTTGGGCGGGTGCCGTAAGGACACCGTAAGATTTGTTTCGCGCACTTGTCAGACGGCGCAACGCCACTAGTTTTTCGGCGTTGCACCCCCTGTTTTCGCGCCTCGCCTTTCTCACCCTTGCACTGGTCGCGCCGCTGCGCGCGGCGACCACCCCGCCGGGCGAAAGCTCGCCGTTCACCGCGAAGGAGCTCGCCCAGGGTTTCTCCGACACCGCCGTCATCGCCCGGCCGCGCGCCGCACATCGCGCCAGCGTCGATGCCGACGAGGCGCGCGAAGGCGTCCGCGTCGCCAAAAAATTCACCCGCTTCGATGACCTGCGCGTCATCGCGCTCGACGCCGGCGACACCACCGAGGCCGCCCTCGCCCGGCTCCGCGCCACGGATCGTTACGACTACGTGGAACCTAATTTCATCCGCCACGCGACCGTCGTGCCCTCCGACCGCGACTACGGCCAGCTCTGGGGCCTCGCCAACACCGGTCAAATCAACGGCACGATTGGCGCCGACATCAGCGCTCCGGCCGCGTGGGACGTCCGCAACAACGCCTCGTCCGTCATCGTCGCGGTAATCGACACCGGCGTGCTGCTGACGCACACCGATCTCGCCGGGAATATTTGGACGAATCCGGCGCCGACGCCCGGCCTCAACGATCTTCACGGCGTGCGTTACACGAACGGCAACGGCCTGGGTGCCACCGGCGATCCCACCGACGATCTCGGCCACGGCACGCACGTCGCCGGCACCGTCGGGGCCGTCGGCAATAACGGCATCGGCATCACCGGCGTCGCCTGGAAGGTGCAGATCATGGCGTTGAAGTTTCTCGCCGCGCCCACCGGCAGCGGCGCGACCGCCGACGAAATCGCCTGCATCGACTATGCGATCGCTCACGGCGCGCACATCATCAACGCGAGTTTCGGCGAAAGCGGCGGCGCGACGCTTTCGCAGGGCGAGTTCGACGCCATCGCCCGCGCGCGCGCCGCCGGCATCATCTTCGTCGCGGCGGCCGGCAACGACACCGCGAACATGGACGTGTCGAAGCATTATCCCGCGAGCCTCCCGCTCGACAACATTGTGGCCGTCGGCGCGAGCACGCGTCAGGACGACCTCGCGGTTTTTTCCAATTACGGCGCCGCGGTCGATCTGTTCGCGCCGGGCAACGACATCCTGTCCCTCGACTACCTCACGCCCGACGGCGGCAGCGTGATCAAGAGCGGCACCTCGATGGCCACGCCGCACGTCAGCGGCGCGCTCGCGTTGCTCAAGGCGCAGTTTCCCGCGGACACCTACCGGCAGCTCCTCAACCGGCTGACGCGCGGCGTCGACATCGGCGGGAAATTTTCTGGCAAGGCACAGACCAACGGCCGGCTCAATCTCTTCAAGGCGCTCACGACGACCACCAACCGGCCCTTCAACGACGATTTCACCGATCGCCCGCGGCTCGGCGGCAGCAACCTCGCGATCCGCGCCAGCAGCACCGGCGCCACCTCCGAGGCCGGCGAGCCCGCGCCGCCCGGTGCCACGGCGCGCGCCACGCTCTGGTGGGAATGGACCGCCGAGGGCAACACGCCCGTCTCCATCACCACCGCCGGCAGCGACTACAACACCGTGCTCGCCGTCTACACCGGCTCGGCCCTCAACGCCCTCACCCTCGTCGCCAGCAACGACGACGCCCCCGGCCTCACCACCAGCGCCGTTTCCTTCACGGCGACCAGCGGCACGCGTTATCAGATCGCGGTCGATGGCAGCGGCGGCGCCACCGGACTCACGTTGCTCAATCTCAACGCCGCGCCCGCCAACGATTTTTTCGCCACTCCCGTCGTGCTCGACGGTCCGAGCGCGCACGTGACCGCGACCAACGCCCAATGCACGCGCGAACTCGGCGAGCCGCGCATTCTCAACAACGCCGGCGGCACGTCGCTGTGGTATCGCTGGACCGCGCCGAAAGGCGGCCGCGTCCAGGTCTCGGCTTTCACCGTCGACTTCGATCCGTTCGTGGCAGTTTACACCGGCTCCGCGATCGACGCCCTCACGCTGGTCGCGGCGAACGACAACTCCGGTTTCGACGGCACGCAGCGCCAGAGCGTTTGCGCGTTCGACGCCGTCGCCGGCACGACTTACCGGATCGCGCTCGATGCGCGGGTCATCTCGGCCGGCGGCTCGGTCACCGGGGAATTCACGCTCAGTCTGACCGACGCGCTCTGGCAGGCCTCAACCGGCAATGCCACGCTTGCCGGAGATGCCGTCACCGGCTCCGCCGCGACCGCGAGCGACGGCACGCTCTATTTTGGCGCCAGCGGCAACGAGCACACGCTCTACGCGATCACTCCCGCCGGCGCACTCAAATGGCGCTTCAACGTCACGGGTGCCATCGACACCTGCTCGCCGGCCGTCGCGGCCGACGGCACGATCTACGTCGGCACCGGCCAGGGAAATTTCTACGCGGTCACGCCGGCGGGCACGCAAAAATGGCGGCACACGTTTGGGGCGGCGCACTCTGCGTCCAACAGTCCCGCCGTCGGCGCCGACGGCATGATCTACGTGAAAGTCTCCGACGGCCTGCTCTACGCCCTCGAGCCCGTGACCGGCTCGACGCTGTGGTCATTCGACACGCGCGGCAAATCGAGTTACGCGAGTCCGGTGATCGCCGCCGACGGCACAATCTACATCGGCGCCGACGGCTCCGATCACGGCCGCCTCTACGCGATCAATCCGGACGGCACGCTCAAGTGGAAATTCGAGACCGCGCCGAATGAAGACATCTATTCGACGCCCGCGATCGATGCGGCCGGCAATCTTTACTTCGGCGCGCTCAACACCGGGCGCTTTTTCTCGCTCACATCTGCCGGCGTGCAGCGTTGGGTTTATCCCGGCTCGTTCGAAAGCATCAGCTCCTCGCCCGCGCTCAGCGCGAACGGCGACACCGTTTACGTCGGCTCCTACGATCGCCGCCTGCACGCGATCAACACCACCACCGGCGCCGTGCGCTGGCTCGCCCAACTCGGCGGCCAGGTGCGCGCCAGTTCGCCGGCAGTCGACGCCAACGGCGTGATCTATCTCGGGTGTTATGACTTCAGGCTCTACGCGATCAATCGTGACGGTTCGCTGCTCCGCACCTACGACACCGGCGGCGTGATGCGCTCCTGCCCGCTCATTTCCGGCACGACGCTCTACGCCGGCAGCGCCGACCGAAAACTCTACGCCTTTGACATCGGCGTGGGCGCCGCGAGCGGCCCCTGGCCGCAGTATCGCGCCGATCCCGCCCGCCGGGGCCGCGCCGTCCCGGTGGTGGCGCCAGCCGCGCCCGTCATTGCGTCCGCGCCGAGATCGCAGGCAGTCGGTTTGGGCGGCGGGCTCGTGCTGAACGTCGCCGTCAACGGCGCCGGGCCGGTCGATTACCAGTGGAGCAAGGACGGCGCGGTGATTTCCGGCGCGACGGCGGCGACCTACGTGGTGGCGAGCGCCACGGCCGCGACCGCCGGCACCTACGCTGTCACCGTTACAAACCCCGGCGGCTCCATTACCAGCACGGCCGCCATCATCACGACCGCCGCAGCGGTTCCTGCGCTCCTCACCAATCTCTCGGTGCAAACCACCGCGGGCCCCGCCGCCCAAACGCTCACCGTTGGCTTCGTGCTCAGCGGCGCAGCTAATAAAACGCTCCTCGTCCGCGGTATCGGCCCCGGCCTCGCGCCCTTCAACCTCGTCGGCCTCATCGCCGATCCCACGCTCACGGTTCTCGGACCCAACTCCTCCACCCTCGTCGCCGCAGCCAACGACAATTGGAATTCCACCCTCACCGCCGCGATGGCGGCCGCCGGCGCGTTTCCGCTCACGGCCGGCAGCAAGGACGCCGCCATTGTCGCCACGCTCGCCGCCGGCGACTACACCGCGCAAATCACCGGTCCCGCGCCCGGCCTCGCCCTCGCCGAAATCTACGACACGACGATCGGCACCGGACCGCACTTGCTCAATCTCTCCACCAGCGCGCAGGTTTCCGCGGGCGGCTCGTTGACCGCCGGCTTCACGATCTCGGGGAACGTCGCCAAGACCGTGCTCATCCGCGGCCTCGGCCCGGCGCTCACCACGGCGTTCGGCGTGGCCGGCACACTCGCAGATCCGTCGCTCGAGCTCTACGATGCTCGCAGCAATTCGATCCAGACGAACGAAGATTGGGGCGCGACGACTGCGCTCCTCGACGCGTTCACGCGGACCGGCGCGTTCAAGTTCGGCACGTCGGCTACGAAAGACGCCGCGCTGCTCGTCACGCTCGCCCCCGGCAGCTACACCGCGTTGGTCCGCGGCGCGAACAACACCAGCGGTCTCGCGCTCGTCGAGATCTACGAGGTGCCGTAAGGAGGCTGGCCCGGGTTCCGGCGGCAATCGGACGCGGCGCGCGCTACGCACGTCTGCGTATCGTCACGCGCGCGCGTGCGCGATACACTGAAGCGCAAATCACGGGCCATTGATCGTGCACGCCCCAACCGTCAGCCGCTGCCTCCACGATCGCGCGTCATTCGTCGTGCCGTGACACTTTTCCCCATACCTTTCGGCCGCGGTCCAGCCACTGCGGTCGCAAACTGAAGCAACTGCCGCCGGTGCCGCAAAGCGCCGGCGGCTTTTGATTTTTCGCCACGCGAAAAATCAAAGCGAGGCACGTCTCTCCAGCAGATCCTGAATTTGACTCGCAAATCGTGCTGGAACCAAGGACGCCTCGGCGAGGCATCCCATCCTCACTTCCCTCCGCTCAACTGCCCTGCGAATTTCTTCACCGCATCATCCGGGACGATCATCCGCAGCCCGTCGGCTGTTTTCCGAAATGCGAGCCCCTGCTCCTTGATCTTGCCGTCTTCGTTGGCGAATCGCACCCGCACGCCCACCACATCCGGGCCCATGTCGCGCTGGCCGAGAATTTGCACACCCGTGAGCCCCGACGCGTCCTTCGCCAACATCAACGCAATCAGTTTATCCGGCGAACCGTATTGCGCGCGCGTTGCCTCCGGCAGCCGCGCGAACAATTCCTGCGCCAGCGCGGCCGCCGAGGGTTCGAGTGCGATCGAACTGGCGACCGTCTCCACGTCGCCGCCATACGCCGCCGACAACAGGGTCTCAACCGCCGCCGTCGCCGTCGCGCGCCCGACGTTTTTCAATTCGTTCGCCGGCGTCAGCTTCGCCGGAACCGGACTCTCCCCCCGCGCCGCCTGCGTCGCAGCCTGCGCCTGCCGGGTGGCATCCTGCGCGGTTTTCTTCAAGGCCACCATTTCCTCGCGCAACTGCGCGAGTTCCGCCCGCTGTTCATCTGCTGCGCTCGAATCCACCGCCGCTGTCGTCTGAATCGGAGGGCGCGCCGCCCCCACCGCGCTGGCCGTCTGAGCCTGCGCTTTCCCCATCTGCTGCAGATCGCTGCGCAACCCCGCGACCTCGCCGCGCAGTTCCGCGACGTTCTGCTGCTGCAAAAAAATCATCCCGGTGCCGAGCACCGCCAAGACGCCAAACACGCCCAAAAGCAATTTGTTCATGTCGGCATCATCGACATTTCTCCTGCCACGTCACGCCAGCAATTTCTTCCGCCACGCCCGTGACCACCGATCCTGCGCCCGGCGTCGGGCTTACGCCGCCTTCCCTTTCCAAGTGGGCACGGTGGCGGCCGAGAGTCCCCACAGCGCGCCGTCAAATCCCGCCATGGTGGCGATCATCCGGCAGAGTTTCCGCCGCGCCCGGAACAGCCGCATCTTCGCAAACTCGAAACCCCAGCCGGTCTCCGCGCAAATCTCCGCGATGGTCCGCTGCTCCAGTTCGAACAGCACGATCACCCTCCGGTCATCGGCCTTGAGTCGCCCCAGCAGTTTCTCCACCAGCTCGCGCGCCGCGAACAAGTCGCCCGGCCTTTGTCCGTGGGGATCTTCCGTCCAGCGGTCGAGGAATTTCAACTCCCACTCCGCCAGGTCGGCGTGACGCAGTTCCGGGCGGCGGCGCTGCCCGCGCCAGTGATCCAGGCACGTCGTCATCGCGATCCGCGCCACCCAGTGCGCAAACGGCGCGTCGCCGTGATACTGGCCGAGGCGCGTGAACATCTTCATGAACACTTCCTGCATCAGATCGTCCTCCGTCATGCGGCGCGGCCGCCGCGCGCGCACGATGCGCAGCACGCCGGGCCGGAGCTGCTCCACCATCGCCCGCGCCGCCGCCTGATCGCCGGCGCGGACGCGCGCGATCCAGATCGGCATCATCGGGTCGGGGGTCGTGAATGTTTCTGGTCCCGGGGTGATCACCGCCGGTGGCCGTGCCAGGGACAGCATTTCAAGGGGCATAATTTTTCTCCTTCAAGAGTTGTTCCGCCTGCCGCTTCGCTCCGTTCTGCTGCAGAGTGCCCGCGAGCATGGCGCGCGCTTCCGCCGAGCTGTTGACGCGCTGCGCCGCGATCGCGATCCGCAGCGCCGCCTCAGGCTGGCCAGCGCCAGCCAGCGCCTCCATGCTCAGCATCCCGCCTCGCATGAGCTGCCGCTGCCAGTCGCCGACCGTGGCGGGTGAAGCGTGGCCCGCCAGCGCGCGCTTCTGCAGCAGTTGCGCTCGCACCCAGGCCGGCCCCTCCGCGAAAAATTTCTCCAAGTCGACCGCGTCCACGATCTCCCGATAACGTTTTTCCTGCACCATATCGTAGATCCAGTTGCGCGTGAACTCCCACCACGAGGGATTCTCGCGCGGCAGGAGCCGGGGAAATTCCCGCCAGGTGACATCCTCGTGCCGCAGTCCGAGCGCGATCGCGAACAGCATCCGCGCCGCGCCGACGTCGCGCGGATTCTGCCGCAGGTGCACCACGGCCTGTTGCCGCCGCTCCAGCAGCACGTCCTTCGCCATCCCATACGTCGCCACAAACCGCTCGAGGCGCTGGCCAACGCCAAAAATGTTCGTGCCCTCGAGCGGTGAACCCGGGTGATCCACAATCCAGATAATCGCGTCGAGCGCCCCAGCCAGATCGCCACGCGCGCGCAACGCCTCGTGCAGTTGAAACCGCAGGGTCCGATCCTCGCCATCGCGCTTCGCCAGAGCGTCGGCTAGGAACGCCGCGTAGGTTTTTCCGTCCACGTTGGCTTGCAGTGCCTGCTGGAGTTCCGCCCAACCGAGATCGCGCAGCCGATCCTGTTCCTCGCCCCCGGCCTTGAGCACGATGAGCATCGCGGCGCGCTCGTCGCCGGGTGGTTTGCGCCAGCGTCCCACCGCCGTCTCGGGCGCAACCTGCACGCACACGAAGCGCGACACCAGCAGCGTCCGCACGCCGCCCCAATTCCAAGAGTCGTGAATCCCCCTCTGCTGCTCCGCGTTAACTTCACCCGGCACCCGCACGAGCACGAGTTTGTCTTCCGCTTGTGCACGCCGCAGCGCCTCATCCAGCCGGCCTTCGATCACCAGATCCGGCAGGAACGGCGTCTCCGGCAACGCGACCTTCATCGGCGCGATTTCTTGAAACGTCACGCTCGTCAACGTCGCGCCGGCGTTCAGCAGTCCCGCCGTCGTCCCATCCTGGCCATCCCGCCAGCGACGATCGAAGGACGACTCGAGTATTCTCACGCCGACGAGTCCGACGGGCAGCCGCGAGCCCGGCAGGAAACTCCCATGCGCCCGGTAGTCCTCCCCGTGTGAATTCGGCCGCTCGTCCAGAATCGCTTTCTGATCATTCATGAGCAGCGCCGTGGCAAAATGGTTTCCGCTCATGCCATCCGGATTCATCGTCTCCAACATCGCGGTCGGCGTAAACAAGAGCGTGGTCTGCAGCCACTCCACGCCGGCACCATAAGAATCACCCGATTCACCGTAGCGCTTTTCAGACGTCACCTGGCTCACATGCAGTTGCTCGAGACCCCGCGCCGCGCCCGCGCCCGCCCGCAACGCGACCGCCGGCCCCAGCTCACCGCGCCAGAGGGCGACGCGATTGGTCGAACTCAGCACGCCCTCGCCGTTGCGCAGCGGGGCCACGAGCCGGCCCGACAGGTCCATCGTCCACGCGCCGCGATTGACGCCCGCGCCGGTTTCCACCCGGCCGCGGGCCAGCGCTTCTGCGGCCAGCTGCATGCCTGACCGATCGCTCATGTCAATCGGCAGCAAGGACACGCGCCGGTCGTTGAACCGCCACAACGGATCCGCCTCTCGCAGGATCGGAAAATCACTGGTGCGCACTCCCTTCAATTCAAACTCGGTCGTCACCCGCACGATCGCCGGTTGCCGGGCCGGATCGGGCGGCACCGCGAGCATACCCTCCGCCAGCCGCGCCGTCACAGTCGGCAGCGTGTAGCGTTTCAATCCCGTGTGCGCAAGCGCCTGCGCCGCACTCCACGGCCAGGCCTGCACGATCAGCGCCACGATCAACGCCGCGGCCACCACGAGGCCGCGCGCCAGCGCCGTGCGTCGCGTCAGAAACTGCAGCAGCACCACCACCACCGCGGTCGCCATGATCACCCCGAAGGCCAGCGCAGCCCGGGTGATCGAAATCGCCGCGCTGATCGAGCCGTCACCGTTCGCCGGCAACTCCGCCACAATCATCAGCCAGCCCAATCCCGCCCCCACCACCAGCACCATTGGCCCGGCGATGTAGCGCGCGAGGTTCTCGGTCAGCACCGCGACCATCAGCGACAGGCCGGTGAACATCGCCATGCCCAGCATGTTCACCGCGACGGCGCGCGCAATTTCCCCGGCGCCAAAACCAAATTCACGCCACCACGGGATCGTCAGGAGCGACGGCCACAGCCAGAACATGACGAACAGTCCCAGCAGTTTCGCCGCGAGCAGTCGCGCCCCCGAAATCGGCCGCACCCGCCAGCCCGCCGAATCTCCGATCAACGGATCGTCCCGTATCAACTGCGGCACGAGCAGCCACGCCGCCACCAGATGCAGCACCCAAAGCAGCATCACGAAGTTCACCGGCCCGGACTCGGTGTCGGTCTCATCCGTGCGCGACGTGTGCCAAGCAATATATTGCAGCACGATCACCGCGCCCCACAGCACCAGCGGCAGCGCCAGCCGCCGCAGATCTTTTTGGAAAATGTGCCAGATGAGTTTCATGGGGTAAAATTCACTTCGCTGCCGCCCCCTCCGCCGGGGCACCAAAGTTTTTGATCTTCACCTCGCGATCGAATCGCGCCGCCTCGGGGTAGCGCACGACCACCAGCGTCGCGCCCTGAAGCCACGCCGGGGGCGCGTCGGGTTGGTCCGCCGACTTCTCGCCCGGCAGCTCACACTGCCAGGTGAGCCACGAGAGTTCCTGCGTGCCGATCACGAGCTTGGCCGGGGGCATTCCGCCCGGTGCGAGCTTCACCGCTTCCCCCCGCGCCCGGTTCACCAGCACAAATCCCGTCGCCGGCTGAGTTTCGTTCGCCACCAAAGTCGCGACGGACAGCCGAGCCCGCCCATCGTTCAGTCCCGCCGGCCGGCTTTCCACCAGCGTCACGCGCCACTGGCCTTCGCTCCACGCGGCCCGTTCGATTCGCACGCTGGCGCCCGCATGTTTGCGCTGCTCGCCCTCACGCACCGGCAACTCGAATTCCAACGTCGGCCGCAAGAACGCCACGTGCAGTTCCCCCGTGTAGCTGGCGGGCTCCGTGCGCAGTCGTGCCGCCTTGTCCGCCCACAGCAAAAATTTCACCGGCACGATCGAGGCGTCCGGCACCTCTCCGTCCTTCGGCACATAGGCCACCAATGCCTGCATCATCCACTCGTCGATATTTCCGTCGTGCGGTCCCGTGAAACGGCCTTTCGCATTGCCCGGCCAGGAGCCTGTGCTCACGCCACTCGACGCCGCCGCGATCGCCCCATCGCTCCACCGCCAGACATGCTCCGCCGAGGCCATCACACCCCGGTTCTCGGGCACGCCGCGCACGACGAAGTCCATCGCGCCTTGCCGCTCAATGCGCGGATTCTCCACCGCCACGGTGATCCCGTGGGCGAGCAGCGAGCTCCGCGGCGCATGGGCCCACCGGCCGGAAAAATCCCCGCCACTGATAAAAATAATCGCGAGCAAGCCGACGGTCACTGCCACCACGCGCAACGCTTGCTCGCGCTGCCGCGTGAGAAACTGCACCGCAATCGTCAGGGCGCCGCCGATCGACACCAGCGCCAGAAAGAAAACGACGCGCGTCTCGTTCGCCCCGCGCGTGAGCTCCACCTCCAGTCCCTTGACGACCCGGGAGAGCACAAAAACCCACGCGATCGACGCCAGGCCAAAACCGAGTAGCCACGCCAGAAAGTGGTTCATGTTTTTCGTCAGCACCGCCAGCAACAGCGCGCCAAACACCGTCACGAACTGCGCGTCCGCGATCGCCAGCGCCGCTCGCGCCATCTCCGCGGCGCCGTAGCCGCACACCAGCCACCAGCGCACCGCGACCAGCATCGGCAGCACGCCAAACATCAGCACTGCGCCAAGCAGCTTGGCCGCGAGTAACCGCCCGCCGGAGATCGGCCGCGTCGCCCAACCGATCCCCGTGCCGACGAGCGTATCTTCGTGCACCAGCGACGCCACCAGCACCACGCACACGACCGTGTCGAGCCAGAGCAGCATCGTGCTCGCGGTCCACCAATAGAAGAACAGCCGCCCCGGGTCCAAGCCCTGGCCCCTCAGCAGATGCGCGCCCACCTCGCCTCGCGCGACCAAGAGCACGGCCCACAACGCGAGCGGCACGGCCAGTCGTCGAAAATCTTTTTTGACGATGTGCCAAACTAGTTTCACGCGCTCGCCTCCTTCGCTTCGGTCCGGCTGGAACGCGTCAGGGTGAGAAAAATTTCCCGCAGCGTCATCGGCTGTGCGCTGATCGCGGCGTCGCCAAACCGCAGGCGCCAGCCGTCCTCCGTCGCGTCGCCCGCATAATTCGTTTCGATAAACCGCGTGAGCGCCCCGGCCCGTTCCCACTCGAGCCAGCCGCGTCCCGGCTCCGCGCCCTCGGGCGCGCCGGTCACTTCCACGCGGCGAAACCGTCCCTGCAGCGTCTCGGTCGGCTCACTCAACTGCAGCCGACCGTTTTCGAGCACCGCGACGTAATCCGCCAGCCGCTCGACCTCGTCGATGTCGTGCGAGGACACCAACACGGTCCATTCGCCGAGCGCGGATACTTCCAGCACGCCTTTGATAAATTCATCGCGCACCAGCGGATCGAGTCCGCTGAACGGCTCGTCGAGCACGAGCAGCTTCGGCCGGTAGGCCAGCGACGACAGCAGCGCCGCCTTCATCAGCATGCCGCGCGAAAGATGCGTGAGCTTGCGCGACTCCGGCAGCGCGAACCGCGTCAGCAAGGTTTTCTCCAGGTCGCGATCCCACGTCGGATAAAAGGGGCGGCAGTAGTCGAGGAACTGCCGCACCGTCATCCACAGCGGCAGTTGCTGGTTCTCCGACACGTAACCGAGCTGCGCGAGTTCGCGTTCGCCGAGCTGGCGCGAATCCACGCCGAGCACCCGCGCCTCGCCGGAGGTCGGACGCAGCAGGTTCACCAGCATCTTGATCGTCGTGGTCTTGCCCGCGCCGTTGGAGCCGAGGAGTGCGAACACGCTCCCCGTCGGCACGACAAGGTTGAGTTCGCACACGGCCTCCGCGCGTCCAAACCGCCGCGTGAGATTCTTCGTTTCGATGATGTTCATGGGAAAATTTTCACGGGATATAGGCCGCGCCCGTCCGATGCCGTTTACCGCCCCCGAGCGGACCGTTCTCCGGAGACGATCCGCAGCGCGCGTGGCGTGGCTGGGTGGTGGTCATGGGCTCCATTTACCGCCGAGTTTCTTCCAATGCACCGCGACCGCCGCCTGCACATCATCCAAGTCGAGCCCGAGTTTCTTCGCCTCGACGACCAGCCATTCGACGTCCGCACCGAGCAGTTCCGCGCGCTCCTTGCGCCCGCCGAGTTCGCGCTGCGCCACAATGCTGCCGACCGCCGGGGTCGTCACGAGCACGCCCTCCGCCACCAGCGCGGCCACGACTTTGTGCGCCGTGTTCGGATTGACGCGCAATTCCTGGCTGAGCACGCGCACCGAGGGAAACTTGTCGCCCGGCCGGAGCTGCCCTGCGACGACGGCCTTTTTCACGGCAAACAGAATCTGTTCCGCCACCGGGAGCCCGGCCTTGAGTTCGATCGAGAACGGAAGCACGCCGTTCTAGTTGCACTAGGACAGTTAGGACAGCAAGCCCAAACGGGATTTTGCCAAATTCCCCGTGCGGCTCAGGGCGCGTAGGTCGTCGTGAAGCCGCCGGCGGTCGTCACGATGAGTGGCTTGCCCAGGGCAAAAACGATTTGCCGGTAGTCCTCGCCATCAATGATCACGAGGCGCTTTACGTATTTCGTGTCACCCACCAGTTCGTCGAGGGTCACCTGGCTTTTTCCCTTCTCCAGGTAAAATTGATCGGCGGCAGCGGCGAGCTGACGCAGGTTGTTCAGGATCGCCTTTTTGATTTCCGGCGAGGGGTCGGCCGACGAACCGGCCTTCACCTTCGAGCCCTTCAGTTTCAGGCGGAATTTCTGGCCCTCCTTCGTCAGGACGACGACCTCGGTGCTGGACTCGTAGGCCGTCACGACATAACCGCCGAACTCCTGGCCGATCTTTACCCAGCGTGATGCGCCGGTGGGTTTATCCAGCAATGAAACCTTGGTCTCGCTCCCGGC
>JBBRLB010000032.1:0-50834 GCA_038231575.1 Opitutales bacterium
CACGACCGGGCGTAATCGTCGAGCTGGCCGACACGGTGGTGGCGTAGGCGCCAAACGTGGTGCCGACGTTGTTCGTGAGCGTGAGGCCGCCGCCGTTGAGCGTGAGCGGGACGGCGCTCGTGCCGAGTGCCGTGGCGGTGGACAGCGCGAGCGTGCCGGCGTTGACCTGCGCGGCACCGGTGCGCGCGCTGTTGACGGACAGCGTGAGCGTGTTAGCGCCCGCCTTGATCAACGTTTCGGCGTTGGCGGCGAGCGCAGCGGAGAGCGTGATGTTGCCCGTGCCGCCGATCGCGGCGCCCCCGCTCCCGAGCGTGACCACGCCGCTGTAGGTGACGGCGGTGGCGCTGGAGTTGAGCAGCGCGCCCGTGCCGCCCACGCCGTTGGAGAAAAGCGCGATCGGTTCCGCCGTGCCGAGGGTGAAGCCGTTGAGATCGAGCGAACCGCCGGCGTTGACGGTGGTGCTGCCGGCGGTGGTGCCCAGCGGCGTGTTGGTCGCCCCGCCGGCGGCACCGAGCTTCAACGTGCCGGCACTGATCGTCGTCACGCCAGTGTAGCTGTTCGACCCGGAGAGCGTGGCCGTGCCGGCGCCCGCTTTTGTGACGCCGCCGGTGCCGGAGATGACGCCGGTGAACGACGAATCGAGATTGTTGGTCGAGCCGAGCGTGAGCGCGTTGGCGCCGAGCGTGACGGCGCCGGCGCTGCCGTTGAGCGCGCCGAGCGTCGTGCTCGCGCCCAACGCGATCGTGCCGCCGGTGAGCGTCACGTTGGCCAGCGAACCGAGCGCAGTGGAGTTGTTGAGGTTCACCGTGCCGGCGTTGAGGTTGAACGCCGTGCCGGTGATCAAGCTGGTTGCGGCCGAGCCGAGGGTAAGCGTGCCCGCGCCATTTTTGGTCAGCGTGCGCGCGATGCCGCCGTCGTCGAGCGCACCGAGCGTGAGCGTCGCGCCGGCAGTGGCGTTGTTGACCGCGAGCGTCGGATTGCCGGAGAGCGTGGTCGCGCCGAACGTGATCCCGGCGGTGCCGCTGGTGGCGTTCGCGCCGGCGGCGATCGTGAGCGTATTGGTCCCGAGGGCGAGCGTGCCGAGCGTGTGCGTGACGCCCGCGCCACCCGTGAGTCGATCCGAGGTAATGGTCGAATTGGCGGAGAGCGTGGTGTTGCGGTTGAAGGCGAGGCCGGTGTCGTTGGCGAGCTCGAGCGCGCCGCCCGCGAGCGTGAGCGAACCGGCGCCGAGCGCGGCGGTGTTGGTCGTGGCGCGCACGGTGCCGGCGTTGAGCGTGGTGGCGCCGGAAAACGTGTTCACTCCCGATAGCACCCACGTGCCGGTGCCGTCCTTCGTGAGGCCGCCGCTGCCGCTGATGATCCCTGTAATGCTGCCGAGGCCGGCGCCGTTGCCGGCGAGCGTGAGCAGGTTGATGTCGGCGTTGACCGCGCTGTCGATCGTCAGCGCGCCGGTGCTGGACACCGTGAACGTGTTCGCGGCGCTGAGCTGCAGCGCAAGGGAGGACGCGAGCGTTTGGAGATTGCCCGACTGGTGATCGATCCCGCTGCCCGCCAGCGTGAGAATCGCGCCGCCCGATCCGGTGAACGTAAATGCGCCCGCGGTGTTCGTGAACTGGAGTCCGCCGACGGTGTAAGCTGACGCCAGCGTCGGCTGGTTGGTCGGTGAAGCGGCGTCGAACACTGCGACGTCCCCCGAGCCCGGCGGAGGGCCGTTGCCATCGCCCCACGACGCGCTGCTGGTGAAGTCGGTGCTGAAGTCACGCCACACAATCTGCCCCCGAGCGATGGTCGGGAGCATCCAAAGCAAAGCCATCAGCACAATGGGCAAAATGCGCTTGGGGTAGGGCAAGAGTTCGGGTTTCAGAATCGCCGCCAAAAAGAGCCGCCATGCAGTAACCAGCGGACAGTTTCGAGCGGAGTGAGTCTGGGGTGAAATACCTAGATTTAGAAGCTCATTTATACTACGGGCCTTACCTACCTAGCAAAAAGCGGTCGCCATGCCGGGACGACCGCCGTCCGACGGGAGAGACTTCCCGGTCAGAAATTCATCCTCACACCCGCGCCCACGCCGCGGCCGGGGAGGGGCGCGAATTCCTTCAAAAATGACGTGTGCTCGCGCGCGGCGGCGTTGCCGAGATTGTTGCCGCGCAGGAAGAACTCGTAGCTCATGCGGCCGGCTGCGAGCTGGTAGCTGGCGCTGGCGTTGACGAGCGTGTAGCCGGCGGTGGCGGTTTCGTTGGCGGTGAAGCGGCCCTGCGTCATCGCATGCCGCGCTTCGAGCAGGAGATTCCACGTGCCATCCTCGTAGTTGATCCGCGCGGCGTAGCGCAGCGGGGGAATGCGCGGCAACGGCGTGTGATCGGTCGTTTGCTCGGCGTGGACGGAGTCGGCGGTCAGCTCGAGATGCACGTGGCGGCCCTGCGCATCGAAGAGGTGAAACAGGAGGTCGGCCTCGGCGCCGTGAAATTTCGCATCGCGCGCGATGAATTGAAACGGCGTGAGCGCAGCGGGATTGTTCGCGGCGGGCACCGCGCCGGCCGGCAGTTCCTGCTCAAAAATATAATGGCTGAACTGGTTGGCAAAAATCCCCACCGAGCCCGTGACGAAACCGGCGCGCTTGCGCACGCTCAGATCGAGGCCGGTGGATTTTTCGTTGCCGAGTCCGCTCGTGCCGATCTCATCGGCGCCGGTGCCGCCGTGCGGGCTATTGGACAAAAGCTCGTGGGCGGTCGGCGCGCGCTCGGTGTAGGCGCGCGACGCGCCGATCGACCAGTTTTTCGCGGGATAAAACACGACGCCCAGCGACGCGCTCGCGCCGCCGAAATTTTTCTTCTGGCCGGTGCGCGCGCGATAGCCGGGCACCGCCGGCAGCGCCCGATCGACGTCGCCAAGCGTGATGCGCTCGCCTTCGGCGCGTCCGCCGAATTGCAGCGTGGTGACGTCGTTGAATTTGAATTCCTCCAGCGCAAAGAGCGCGCCGGTCTGCGTGATCGACTGTGGCGTGACGACTTCGTCGCCCACCGCGGAGAAATCGCTGCGCGCCGCCTGCACGCCAACCGTGCCGGTGAGATTTCCAATCGCGGCGTGCGGGAGCTCGAGGCGGCCTTCCCACGCTTGGTTGTGAAACGTCGTGTTGACGGTCGTGCCGCCGCTGAGTTCCGCGTGGGTATAGTCACCGACGCCCAGTCGCGCCTTCGCGCCGAGAAAAAACGCGAAAGGCGACGTAAGCTCGGCGGCGAAGTCGGCGCGGTTCTGGTTCATCTTGATGCTCGTCGGCGGCACGTCGCCGGTGGGCACCCCGTAATTGGTTTCGTAGTGGTTGAACGCCGCGCCCGCGTGGCCCGCGCTCCAAAACACACTCATGCCACCGGCCACGCTGAACGTCTCCGTCGCGCTGCCCGGCAGCGTGCCGCCCGGCTGGTTCGCGGGCGCAGCAGCATCGATGCGAGCGACACCGGGAATTTTTACGTCGGCGGTGCGCTGCTTAAGCGCGTTGACGTGCACGGCGAAACCCTGATCACCGCCACCGATGGAAACGACCGCGGCGCGCTCGTTGGCGGCGCCGGCGCCACGCAGTTCGACGGTGCCATGCGCGTGGCCGTCGGGCGCGGTGTCGGGAATTGTGTTGTCGATCACATTGATCACGCCACCGACGGCGGAGCTGCCGTAGAGCAGGGTGCTGGGGCCGCGCAGCACCTCGATGCGCGACGCGAAGAGCGGCTCGAGCGCGGTGTTGTGATCGGGGCTGACGTTGGAGGCGTCGAGCGCGCCGACGCCGCTGTCGAGCACGCGAATGCGATCACCGCCGAGGCCGCGGATGATGGGCCGGCTCGCGCCGGGGCCATAGTAGGTCGAACTCACGCCGGGCGTAGCGGTGAGCGTTTCGCCGAGCGTGGCCTGCGCGAGCCGACGAAGTTCGTCGCCCGCGAGCACCGCGGTGCCCTGCGCGAGATCGAAGGAGGTTTTGGAATCGTGGCCGGCGCTGACGACGAACGCGTCGAGATGATCGATTTTGTCGGCGGCCGGCGGCGTGGCGGGCGCGGGCGTGATTTGGGCGCGCGCGAGGCACGCGGCCCCGAGTGCGAAAGTGGAAAGAACACGAAAACGAAAATAGGAAAAGGACATGGTGAGTGTGGTTGAACGAACGGAAACGCGCCGGGCCTTTCAGGGCGGGCGGGTGCGCACACCCGCCCAGCGCGGTGGAGGCACCGTGCCCCCACAGGTCGGCAGTCACAGACCGCCGCGACAACGGATCAACTTAAACCACCGGCGGCCCGCGTTCCGGTTGACGGAGATAACGCGGTGACGCCAAAAAAATCTCGCGCACAATCGGCTGCGCAAACTCGCGCCACTCCACGACCGGCGGGGCCAGCGCGATCGCGCCGAGCGGCACGGACACGCCGCTCGCAAACAGCACGATGGCGCAGCCATCGTCGGCCGGTGGGGCCGCGGTGGCGTGCAGCCAGTTGTGCAGCACCGGGCTCGCGGCGAAAACGCCCAGCGCGAAGATCAACGCCGCGGCGCCGCCCGCCAGGATTCGGCGGAGGAGTTCGGCGCGGCGTCGGAGCGAGCGGAGCATGGCGGTAGTGTCGGGACTAAATCGGAATCGTCAAACAGCAGACGGCGTTCCGTTCGAGCCAGACGGCCGAAGAATCATTTCGTTTCGGCGGGCTGCACCATCAGCCGCACGTCGAAGAGCCGCCACGCGTCATCGCGGCGCTCGATGCGCCCGAGGAACTGGCGGCCCGTCGCGACCTTCCCGAGCAGGTCCGGCGTGGCGCGAAATTCATGCGCACCGGCGGCGAGCACGCCGGGGATTTCTCCGTGTTGCACGCTCACCATCCCGCGCTCCGCCACGATCGCGGCAATCGTGCCGCGCAGCGGAAAGCCGGCGAGTTGCTCAGCCGTCGGCGCGCAATCGCAGTCCTTCGCGGCAGCGAGCAACTCACCCTCGCGCACGGTGACGAGCAGCGTGTGGAGTTCGCCGCGTTTTCCGGCGTCGACGTAGGCGGTGACGAACTGCGCGGGGCGGTCGCCACCGGCGTAGTTCTGCACGAGCGCCGAACGCGGAAAATCCTTCGCGGCGACGACGCCGGCCGCGGCGAGCGCGATCGGTTCGCCGGCGGTGAAGTCGGGCGAGATCCGGCGCAGCCAGTAACTACCGTCCGTCTCAAGCCAGGTGACCAGCAGCGCGCTGTCGCGGAGCAGGAGCGTTTCGACATGTCCGGTCGGATGCCCGCGATCCATGCGGAGCGGCATCAGGAAACGCGCGCCAGCGTCGGGCGAATAGGAGGCGAGCACGCGCGGATCGTTATCGGCGGCGGTGAACCACGCGACGGCGACGCGGCCGCCGTCGGCCGCGAGACGCGGGCCGTTGACCGGGCAGCCGGCGAGACGCCAGTCGTCATTGTTCAGCGGGCGCGGCTCGTCCCAACTTTTTCCGCGGAATCGCGCCGTGCGAATATCGCGCACCTCTTCCGCGGTGCGCGCGCGGTAGGCCAGCAGCGCGCCGCCGTCGAGAAACGCCGCGAGCGTCGTCTGGCAGCAATCGCACACCGCGGGATCGACGAGGACGTCGGGGCCGGTTTCACCGAGGATGCGCGCGTAGAGGCCGGTCATCTGGCCGCCGGCCTTCGCCGCGGCTGCGGGCAAGCCGGATTTTTTTGCGCGGGCGTCGAGCCACGCGACGAGCACGCGGTGATCGGAAAGCACCGCGATCGAAAATTTTTCCACGCCATCGCCTTCGCGCGTGATCGGTGCGGGCGCGCTCCAGGTCGCGCCGCGATCGGTGGTGCGGCTGAAGAGCGCGCCGCCGTGGCCGTCGGTCCACACGACCGCGGCGTGGCCGCGCGCATCGGCGGCGAGCTGCGGAAAGTCCATGGCACTCGCGTTGACGAGGGCGCCCGATGCAATCGTTTGTGGGGCGCGCCATTTTTTGGCGGCGGCATCGAGTGTGGAAAAGCGGAGAGTGTGAGCGCCCGCGACGCTGGGCTCGACCCATGTCAGCCACACCGTGCCGTCCGTCGCGGAAAAGACCGCCGCGCCGACCGATCCAGGCGCAGCGGGCGAAGCGATCTCGTCGGTGCGGATGGGTGGCAGAGGTTTTTCTGCGGCGTGGATCGCGGCCCCCAGGAAGAGCGCGGAAATGAGGGTGAGACGGCGGAGCATCAAGGCGCAGTGTGGTGGAATCGGGCGCGGCTGCAACGCTGCGCGAGAATCCACCAGAGTCTGAATCTTGCCGCAAAAAAACGCAAAGATCAGCGGGCGAAGAAAGGTCGCGAGGCGCCGATAGGCGCGCGGAAATCGGCCGACAGCCAGCCGGATTATTTCTACGCCTTTTTGCGGCTAAATGCCGGATCCGGCAGAAGGATTCTTCAGCTCGTAACGTGGATTCCGTGCGGCCGTGAACAAATCGGCGGGCCGGCCTCGGGCGGTCACACGGCCGTTGGCGAGGACGAGGACGGAGTCGCACAGCGCCACGACTTCGTCCGGTGAATGCGTCACATAGAGCATCGGAATCGCGAACTCATCGCGCACGCGGGCGAGATAGGGGAGCAGCCGTTCGCGCAACGGCGCGTCGAGTCCGGCCAGCGGTTCGTCAAGCAGCAGCAGCCGCGGCGCGGCGAGCAGCGCCCGGCCGAGCGCCACGCGTCGCTTCTCGCCACCGGAGAGCGTGCCGATTGCGCGCGCGGTGAGCGCGGCGATCTCGAGGACCTCGGTGACGTGTTCGAAGGTCAGCCCTGCGACGTGGCCCGGGGCAGATCCGGCGGCCGATGCCGGGCGCGAGGCGTGGCCGTAGAGCAGATTTTTCCGGACGGAGAGATGCGGAAAAAGTGCGCCCTCCTGCGGCACGTAGCCGACCGCGCGCTGATCGGGCGGGATGAAAATGTGCGCCGCGGGATGAGTTAAGATCGCTCGATCAACGCGCACGAGTCCCGCCGCGGGGCGGCGCAGGCCCGCGATGATTTCCAGTAACGACGTTTTGCCCGCGCCCGACGCGCCGAAGATTGCGGTCACGCGGCCGTCGAGCACCGCATCCACCTCGAGCGTGAAATGCGCGAGCGGCAGCCGGACGCCCTGGAGTTCGACGCTCATGGTGCGCGCCTCCGCAAAAACCATTCGCTCAGCCACACCGCGCCAAACGCGATCCCGACCGAGATCAGGAGCAGTGTGAACGCTTCGCCGTCGCGGCCGAGTTGCACGAGATGATAAATCGAGAGCGCAAGCGTGGCGGTCTCGCCGGGGATGAAGCCCGCGACCATAATCGTGGCGCCGAATTCGCCGAGCGCCCGGGCGAACGCGAGCACCGCCCCCGCGATGAGTCCACGCGCGGCGAGCGGCAGCGTGATCGTGGCGAACACGCGCCATGGGCCGGCGCCGAGCGTGCGGGCGACGTTTTCGAGCCGCGGGCTTACCCCCTCGAACGCCACGCGCGCCGTCCGCACGAGCAGCGGAAACGACATGACGGCGGTCGCGACGACGACGCCGCGCCACGTGAAAACAATTTCCCAGCCAAACGTCCGCTCGATCCAGCCGCCGAGCACGCCGCGGCGACCGAGCAATTTTAGCAGGATGAGGCCGGTTGCCACCGGCGGAATCACGAGCGGCAGCGCGACGAGTGTCTCGACGAGTGACTTGCCGGGCCAGTCGCGCCGCGCGAGCAGCCACGCGAGCGCAACGCCCAATGGCAGGATCGCGAGGGTGCTCGCCGCCGCGATCGCGACGGTGAACCAAGTGATTTGCCACGCTTCGGCGGACATGGGTGAGTAAAGGGCGCCGACGTTTACCGCGCAGGCAAGAAACCGAATTTCTTAAATACCGCGCCCGCTGCCGGACCGGTGAGGTGGGTGGCAAATTTCCGTGCGGCCTCAGGCGACTTTGAGTCTTTAACGACCGCGAGCGGGTAGGAAATCTTCGGGCCCTCGGCCACCGCGACCTCGTAGGCGATCTTCACCTTTTTCGAGATGAGGGCGTCGGTCTTGTAGACGATGGCGGCGTCGGCGTTCCCGGCCTCGACGGCGGCGAGGCAGGCGCGGACGTTTTCGGTCGGGACGATTTTATGGCTCACTTTTTCCCAGAGGCCGGCTCGTTGCAGCCACGCTTTGGCGTAGATGCCGGCGGGCACGGTTTGCGGCTCGGCGAGCGCGATCCGGCCGGTTGACGCCTTCGCCAGATCCTCGGGGGCGGCGACGGCCGCGCCACCGTCGGCGTTGACGACGATCACGAGGGTGTTGGAGAGGAGGCTGCGGCGGGTGTCCGCGACGATGAGGCCGGCCTTCGCGAGATCGTCCATCTTCGCCTCGTCGGCGGAAAAGAAGACGTCGGCGGGCGCGCCGTTCTTGATTTGGAGCGCGAGCGCGCTCGAGGCTGCGAGGTTGAACTTCACCTGGTCGCCGCTCGCGGGCTCGTAAGTCTGGGCGATCTCCTGGAGCGCATCAGAGAGACTGGCAGCGGCGTAAACGTGGAGGTCGGTGGCGCGGAGCGAAAGCGCGAGCGGAGGGACGAGGAGGAAAAAAAATCTGCGAAACGGCATAGGGAGCGGAGAGTGTGAGAGCGGGCTCCGACTCCCGCAACAAGGCCGTGCGGCGGAAGGCGGGGCAGCGGGTGAGCCAAGGGGAGCGTTATCGTTTGTCAAATATAACGCCCCGCAATGCGCGTCACCCCAGCCGCAACAAGCGGAGCAGCGCGTTCCAGTCGGCGCGCGTCGCGGCGCGGCAGGCGTTTTCCATGCGCGTATAGCGCGCCAGCACGACCTCGCCCGTGGGCGTGAGCGCCGAGCCGCCCCCCGAGCCGCCGCCGCGGGCGACGACAACCAGGGGCGCGCGAAACAGACCGTTCATCGCGCGGACGAGTTTCCACGCGCGGTCATACGACATTTCCATTTCCGCGGCGGCCGTGCGGATGGAGCCGGTGGCGGCGATGTGACGGAGCAACTCCGCCTTGCCGGGTCCGAACGCATCCGCGCCGGCGTGCGGAAAACGGAGGCGCGGCTGAAGATCAGCGCTGGTGCGCGGCATGGCGCGACTCACTTTTCGGACGGTTTCGGGGGGCGTTCCGGTCCGCGTCGCGCCGGCAGCACTTCGTTGATCTTGTCCGCGATCTTGTCGGCGATCTCACTTGGTTCGGAGTTGGCGACGGGGAAGGTCTCGCTCCACTTTACGCTGCCGTCCTCGGTCACCAGCAGGCGCACCATCAACGCGCGGGTTTCTTTCTCGCCCGAGAGATGGCCGGTCAGAATGAAGGCGGACCCGAGGGCCTTGCTGCGGGCGAAGAGCGCAGTGTCGCCGCCGTTGCCCGGCGGCGCGCGGAGGAGGCCGACCTCGCGCGCGTGCGTGAGCGAGAGTTGGCCGTAGAGCGACGCAAAGACGGCACTCGCGAATTTTTCGCTCGGATCGCCTTCGTCGAATTTGAGCTTCCCGAACGGCAGCAGCACGAGTTTCTTGCCCATCGCCGGACCGTCGGGGGAGCCGGGGACGCCCTGGCCGAAATTTTTCGCGATCTGTTCGCCGAGCCTCGCGAGGTCGACGGAGTTGCCATTCTTGCGGGCCTCGCGCGCGGCCTGGCCGAACCGCTCCATGACCTGCTTGGTGGCTTCCTTCGCCGCGTCCGCCCCGTCGGGGTTGCGCGCGGAATTTGATTTCGGATTTGGATCGGGATCGCGGTCGCGGCGCTGGTTGTTGCTGGCGCCGCTGCCGAAGCTGCACGTGCGCAGGGAAAACAGCGTGATCACCGCCCAGATGGTGACGAGCACCCGCACCCATTTCGGCAGGCGCTTGAACAGCATCCTCACGGCGGTGAGCGCCCACCACATGATCTCGAAGATGAATTTTATGCCGTGCAGGAAGCCGCCATTTTCCGGCACGTGCGGCATCGGTGGCATTGGGGGCGGCGAGCCGACGTGCGGATCCCCGCCGGGGGGCACGGACGACAGCGGCGGCGGCTCGGCAAACGGCGCCATGATCGCGCCGGTCGGCGGCGGGCGGTTGAACGCCATCGGCGGGCGCGTGAGCGCATGATGGTTGCCGGAGAGAATCCGGCGCACGAGGTGATGTAGCGCGGGCGTGGCGTGGCCGCCGGGGAGCCGCAGCCATTGCACGCTGAGGAACGTGTCGGGCACCCGCGCGCCGTGCTCAGGGGTGCCGTCGATCGTGATCGGGATCAGGAAGAGCACGTCGTCCGCCATGTCGAGCGAGCGCTCGACGGCGAGTCGCCACTCGCGGCGGAAGTAGCCTTCCTTGCGCGCCTCGGTCGACGCCGAAATCACCGGCATGAAATATTCGCAGTCGCGGATCTGGCGGCGGATTTTTTGATCCCATGAATCGCCGCCGGTCAGCTCGTTTTCGTCATACCAGACATCGAGCCCCGCGGCGCCGAGCGCGTCGCGCAACGTGCGCGCGGCCGTGCGATCTTCCGAAGCATAGCTGAGAAAAACGGAAGGCGCAGGCGAGGACGGCGGCAGAGGCGCTTGGTCGCTGGCGGTCGACATGGTGCGCTGCGAAGCTCGCGCTCCCCCGGGAGAGCGTCAAGCGGCGACTCCGCCCGCCATGACGGAGAAACCCGGGGAATTTTCCGAGTTGGTTGAAACCGCGGCGCGTCGGGGGCGTCGAACCGCGGATGCTGCTGAAAATGCTCCGGAGCTTTTTGTGCGCCGTGATGGCGACGGGCGCGCTGGTGGGGGCGGGGCGTGCCGCGGACAAGACCGAGCCAACCGCGAGCACGCGCGACGCGCTGGTCTACAAGGACGGCGATCGCGTGCAGGGCAAACTCGTTGAGCGCGCGGACGGCATGATTGTTTTCAAAACCGACCGGTTTGGCGTCGTGCGCGTGCCGGCGGGCGATGCGGTGGTGATTCTCGCGGAGAAACCGGCCAGGCCCGGGCCGGCGGAAACGGCACCCGCCGTGGCCGCCACGCCGATGCCCGGGACCAAGCCCGCGAAAGAGCGCGAGGAGGAAGAGAAGGTGACGTTGTGGGAGCGGTTTTCACCGTGGCAGCTCACCGCGAAAGTGAAAAATTTCTTCGGGCCGTGGCATGGCAAGGTGGCGTTTTCCACCGAGGTCGTGTCCGACACCGCGAAGCGCACGGACCAATCGCTCGAGGGCCACTTGGGGCGCAAGTGGGAGCGCGATGAAGTGCAGCTCAACGCGCGTTACGAATACGCCGAGACCAATCGGCTCGCGACGACCGACCTGGTGCGCGCCTCGGGCTCGTGGCGGCGCGATTTCAATCAGAAGGAATTTGCGCAGTATCGGCCGACGGTGGAGTGGAACCGCGCGAGCCGGCTCAACGGTGTGCCGAACGACTACGTGCTGTTGCAGCAGGAAATCGGCGTGGGCGTCAGCGTCATCACGCGCCCGAGCATGAAACTCCGCGCGGGCGTGTCGGAAAATTTGTTCAACGTGTGGAATTCCGCGCCGGGTGCGAAGCACGGCTCGCGCACGGTGGAATCGCTGTTCGAGGAAACCGAGTTCACGCTGCCGTGGCGGATGACGCTGTCGCAGCGCGGTGTGTGGTATCCCATCGTGAGCAATGCCGACGGCTGGGAAAATCGGATCGAGCTGAACAAGAAGCTCACGGAAACGCTGAGCGTGTCGGTGCGCCACGAAATCCGCCGCCACATACCCGACGGCACCACGCAGGACTACACGCGACTGAAGCTGCTGTTCGGTTTCGATTTTTAAGCGCGGATTGAGGGCGGGCGGACGATCCCTCATCCGGCGCGGTGGGGCGTGCGATTCCCCGCAGCGGCGCGTTAAGGATAACGCGCTACCCTCACGCCTCGCACTTCAGCACGTAAATCGCGCCCTTCTCGGAACCGATCGCGAGGAGGGTGTCGTCGGGCGACCACGCGAGCTTCGTCGCGGCGCTCGGCATTTTCACGGTGGCGCGGAGCGGCTTTGCGCGATCGACGCTCCAAATTTGCACGGTGCCGTCGGCGCTCGCGATGGCGAGCAGGCCGTGGGCGTTTTGAAATTTCACCGCGCAGACCGGCGCGTCATGCGGGAGCATCGCGGGCTCGCGGCCTTCGGGGCCGTCGCCCTTGCAATCCCAGATGCACGCCTCGCGTCCCCCGCTCGTCGCGAGCCAGCGCGACGTTTGATCGAAGGAGAGAAATTTCACTTTGCCCTCGTAGCCGCTCATGTGGAGCTCGATGTCTTTTTCCGGAATCCAGAGGTGGACGCTCGGATCCTGGTTGCCGGAGACGAGCCATTTGCTGTCGGGCGACCAGACGAGCGCGTGAATGCCATTGGCGTAGGCGAATTCTTTTTGCGCGAGAAAATCGTCGGTGTCCCAGAGCGTGACGCCGCCGTAGCACGCGGCTGCGACGCAACCGCCAGATGGCGGCGCGGCGAGCGCGGTGATCGTTTTCGCGGCGGGTTTGAAGCTGTGCGCGATCGTGGCGTCGGGTCTGACGGCGCTGAGCACGCGGCCGGCCGCGGCGAAGAGGGTGGGCGGGTTATCCTTCACCGGTCGTTCGGAGCCGGGAGCACCGGGCGGCGCGAGAGGAATAACGCGTCCTACCCACTGAAGATGATCGACCCAGTCTTTGCCGAGGGCGGCGGTCGCGGTGTGCTGACCGGCGGCGGCATCCCAAAATTTCACGGCGCCATCCTGGCCGCCGGTGGCGAGAATCGCGGTAGACGGAGAACCGAGGACGGATGACGGATCGGAAGGATTGGAATCTGTTTTCTCCCCTTGGTCTTCGGTCCTCGGAAGCGCGGGCATCCACGCGAGGCAGTTGGTGCCGTTGGCGTGGCCGGGGAGATCGTGGCGGCGTTTGCCGTCGGCCGCGGCGAACAGCGACACGGGGCCGGCGGCGCTCGCGGCGGCGAGCGTCGTGCCGTCGGGCGCCCACGCGAGGTCGATCGCGTAGTCGTCGAGTTGGGCGGCCCAGTGCTTGGTGAGTTGCATCGTCTCTGCGCAAAGACGCGAAGATGCGAAAAAACGCCAAGCGAAAATTTTGCCCGGCCCGCGAATCCCACGAATGATCGCGAAAAGCCGGCCGCGCGTAGTTCGCTTCGGATCGATTCGCGGGTCTTCGAGTGCGATCGGCCCAGGCACGGCGTCAGCCCCTTGACCCGCTCGGGGCCCGTCAAACGAGCCAGACCGATGCCCTGCATACCGATTCGATCTCACGCCGCGCGGGATTTTTGGCGCGACTTCGCGGGCGGGTGAGCGTCATAACTCTTCGGATCGCAAAAAGAGTCCCAATGAAACTTCTGCCGCTCATGTTGGGACTAGGACTCGCGGCGGCGCTTGATCTGCTGGCGGGGGCGCCCGCGAAGGACGTGCAGCTTTCCTCGCCGGCGCGCAAAGAGTCGCCGTCGCTGTCGGACAAGAAACAAGGCTCGGCTCCCGAAGGGCCGGTGGTGGATAGCGGCCGCCGCGGCGGACTCGAGGACACTGTGGAAATCCTCAGCGTGAAAGAAGGTAAGCCCGACGCCGAGGGCCGCCGCAAGGTGACCGTGCGCGTGCGTTACGCGCTCGTCCATTATCAGAACGGAATCCTGAGCCTCGGTTTCAACCTGAAGTCCGCGACGCAATTCGCACGGGTGGCGGACGCGCCCGTGGACGCGGGTTCGGAAGAGATCGAACTTTCTGCCGTGATCGTGCCGGTGGCGTGGCCGAAGGCGCAGCCGTTCAAAGCCTCGGTCGGCCTGTCGGCGGAGCCGCATCCCAAGCAGTGGTCGTTGCTCGCCGCGGTGACCCAGGTGATGAAACCGATCGCCGTGCCCGTGGCGGCGAAGTCGGACGCGCCGAAGAAGTGAGTCGGGCCGGAGACGGAATCGTGGCCGGTGACGGCCAATCCCCCGGCAGTATCTAGGCGGAGGAGAACCGAGGAAAGACCGGGAGGAAGTTTTCCGAACTCGGTCTTTCCTCGGTTCATCTCCTGGGAAATATTCGGTGGGTTTTTGTTTTGGGAACTTAAGGTCGCGACCGCCGGCGGCGCCACGCTGCGAGGCCGCGGGCGGGCGCGCCAAAAAAATTCACCGTGGGCAGAATTTTCCGGGCTTTGCGCCGTGGCGGCTTTGCGCTTCAAATTCTTCCCGCCATGCCCGAGCTGCCCGACATCACGGTTTACCTCGAAGCGCTCGACCGGCGCGTGGTGGGTCAGGTGCTTGAGAAGATCCGGCTGAAAACTTTTTTTGTGCTGCGGACCGCGGTGCCGCCGATCGATTCGTTGCAGGGGAAACGCGTGGTCGCGCTGCGGCGGATCGGCAAGCGGATCGTATTCGGTTTCGAGGGCGATCGCTGGCTGGTGTTGCACCTGATGATCGCGGGGCGGCTGCAGTGGAGCGAGGAGGGGGCGCCTCTCCGGGGCGTCCTGGGTTCCAAGGCAACTCGGGGTTCAAACTCAGGACCGCGCGGAGAGCCCTCCCCACCGCGGAACGCGCTCGCGCAGTTCTTTTTTCCGAACGGCACGCTGACGCTGACCGAGGCCGGCACGAAGCGGCGAGCGTCGCTGCATGTGCTCGACGGCGAGGCGGCGCTGCGCGCGCACGATCCGGGTGGGATCGATGTGATGGGGTGCGCGGCGGAGGAATTTGCGACCGCGCTCACGCGCGAGAATCACACGCTCAAGCGCTCGCTGACCGATCCGCATTTGTTCAGCGGGATCGGCAACGCTTACTCGGACGAGATGCTCCACGCGGCGAAGCTCTCGCCGGTCACGCTTTCGCAAAAATTGTCCGCGCCGGAAATCGCGCGGCTGCACGGCGCGGTGCGCGCGGTGTTGCAGAGGTGGACGGAGCGGCTACGCGCCGAGGCGGGTGGAAAATTTCCGGCGAAGGTCACGGCGTTTCACGCGGAGATGGCGGTGCACGGAAAATTCGGGCAGCCGTGTCCGGTGTGCGCCACGCTCGTGCAGCGGATCCGCTACGCGGCGAACGAGGTGAATTATTGTCCGCGCTGCCAGACGGGCGGAAAACTTCTCGCCGATCGTTCGCTGTCGCGGCTGCTCAAGGGCGATTGGCCCCGCTCGATCGACGAGCTGGAGGAAAAAGCGCGCGGCGCCGCCGCGCGCTGAGCGGGTAGGGGGGCGCTGGGCCCGCCGCGATTCAACCCGCGCTCACGCGCGCACCCGATACGCGGTCACGGCGACCTTCGAGATCGTGAGCGCAATTTTTTCCACGGCGAGTGACGGATGCGCGGTGAGGCTTTGATAACCGGCCGAGGTGAGCAGCGTCTCGCCCGCGGCGGCGATGTCTTCGCCGAGCTTCGCGGTGACGTTCATTTCGTCGCCGAGGACGCCGTGCGCGCCGTTGTCGAGCACGCGGCCGTGGCCGATGGCGATGCACACGCGATAGGGCTCGCCGGCGGTCAGCAGGATGCCGCGTTCGCGTAGCGTGCGGTGGATTTCGAGCGCGGCGCTGAGCGCCGCATCCGTGGTGGGAAATTCGGCGAACAGATTATCCGCGAAACTCCGCCACGCGCGGCAGCCGTGCCGCTCGAGGATGACCTGTGCGACATCGCGCATCTGCACGTAGCAGCTGAGGAAATGCACGATGCCGTGCGCACGCGTGATACGGGTCATGCCCGACGAATCGAGGGCCAGCATCGCGCAGGTGATGCCGTGGCGTTCCCACACGCGGCGCTCGACGGCGTCGGCGGCGAGACCCTCCGCCTGGGTGGCCTTGATCGTCGAGCAGATGGGGGATTCCTCGCGCATGGGAGCGGGGCGGATTTTTCGAAAGGCGTGACGACGCGCGCAAGGTTTAACCGGCAGTCGGCGCCTGCGCCCCGGCGAAAAATTGCGGCAGGGACGCCTGCCGCGACTTCCGATCCCAGGCTCAGTTCGCCCGCACCGAGACGTTTTCCGCCGTCGGAAAATCGGCCGGGACTCTCTGCGTGACCTTGCCGGTCGCCGCCCATTCGGTGCCGCGCTGGAGCGTGACGATGAAACCGGCGCACGTCAGCGGCAGGAATGGCGGCGTGCTCTTCGGGCCGACGTGGCCGAACGTCGTGTGAAACACGCGGCCCTTCTCGTAGGTGATCGTCATGAGCATCGGCTCGTGCTCGCCGCTGGCGTTCGGAAATTTCGCTTTGTCGGCGAGGGCGGTGGCGAGGAGGGTGACGTTTTTCGCGGGGCCGCGGAGCTGGCTGTAGATTTCGTCCATCGGGTGCAGCCACGCCGCGGGGAGGCCCCGCATGATGGGATGATCGGGCGTGCGCGTGACGACGGTGAAATCGTGCGGCGCAGGATGGCCGTAGCCGCCGGGTGAGTCGTCGGTGACGGCGCGACCGTCGCGCCAGCGGACCTTGAAGCCATCGGTGGGTTTGCGGGCGTTGACGCCGCCGGTGGGAGTCATGCCCCAGCCGCCGATGCCGATCATCTCGTTGAACTCGGGCCAGCCGGGAAACGCGTTGTCTGCCGCGTGGATCAAGACGAGGCCGCCGCCCTTCTTCATGTAATCCACGAACGCCGCCTTCGTCGCGGCGGGCCAGTCCATCGTCTCGTAATCCATCACGACCGCGGCGTAGTCGGAAAACTTCGGGTGGAAATCGGAGGTCTCCACGCCTTTCGGCGGTGCGGTGACGACATCGACGGCGAAGAGTCCGGTTTGATCGAGGTAGATTTTTACGAGCGGGCTGCTCTTGGTCCAGTCGTGATAGCGGTTCGATTCGCCGGTGAGCAGCATGACGCGCAGCGGCGCAGCGGAGAGGGAGCCAGCGAGAGCGAGGAGCATGGCGGCGGAGGAAAAAAATCGGGCGGAGAAGGACATGGCGGGGTGGGGTGGGAAAAACACGCGGCCCGATTGGGCCTTTGATCAAACAACGCGATGCCACGCGCGCCGCGCCGCGGCAAGCGCGGGGTTGGTGCGTATTATAGAATCGAGCGCGCGTCGGCCCGCCGGGCGGTTAATGATTTTTGAAAAGCAGGCTTCTCACCGGCGAAAAATCCTTCCACGCTTTGAGAACCCCAGCAGCGCGAACGTCTCGCGCTGCGCACCGCCCCTTACTCCGATGTCGAAAAATAATACCGTTATCTTGAATCGCCGCGAATTCATCGCCTTCTCCGCCACCGTCGCAGCTATGCTGGGACTGGCCGGGTGCAATATGACCGGCCTGCAGCGCAATCCCCGCAAGCCGCGTCCGATCGCGGCCGGCGCTAAAATCCGCTTCGCGCAAATCGGCTGTGGCGGCAAGGGCTTCAGCGATGTCATGGCGCAGGAGGACGAGGATGTCGTCGCGATGTGCGACATCGACTGGGTGGGCAAACCGACCACCACCCGCGGCCCCGATGGCAAATCGATGCCGGCCCCGTCGAACGTGCAGAAGCTGATGGCCAAGTTTCCGAACGCGAAACGCTACACGGATTTTCGCAAGATGCTCCTCGAGATGGACGACCAGATCGACGCCGTCGGCATCGCGACGCCGGACCACATGCATTTCCTCCCGGCCTACATGGCGTTGATGATGGGCAAGCACGTTTACGTGCAGAAGCCCATGACGCAGACGGTCGGCGAAGCGCGCGAGTTGCTGCGCATCGCGCGGCTCAGCGGCGCCTGCACGCAGATGGGCAATCAGGGCCACGCGGGCGAAGGGATCCGTCTCGTGCGCGAATGGTTCGAGGCCGGTCTGCTCGGCGACGTGCGCGAGGTGCAGATCTGGACCAACCGCCCCGCCACCGTCGAGGGCGTGGTCTGGCCGCAAGGCATCGCCGAGTGGCCCAAGGCTGATCCGGTGCCAGCGGGTTTGAACTTCGACGTGTTTCTCGGCCGCGCACCGGAACGCCCGTTCAGCACGAAGATTCACCCGTTCAACTGGCGCGGTTTCCACGACTACGGTTGCGGTGCGATTGGCGACATGGCGTGCCATCTCATGGACGCCTCCTACTGGGGCCTGCAACTCGGCGCGCCCACGACCGTCGAGGCGACGAAAGTCGTCGGCCAGACGGCGATCTCCTATCCGACGTCTGCGAAGATCGAGTATCACTTCCCCACGCGCGGGGCGTTGCCGCCGGTGAAACTCACCTGGCACGAAGGCGGCGAGAAACCGGCCAAGCCTGCGTTGCTCGAGGCGAACCGCCAGCTGGCCAAGGGCGGCCAGTTGATTATCGGCAGCAAGGGCACCGTCTATGACGGCAACGACTACTGCAACAGCCCGCGCTTCCTGCCCGAGACCTTCCACAAGGAACTGGTCGAGGGCGGCAAGCTCCCGCCGAAAAAATTCACCCGGCCCGATCCGATCGGCAACCCGCACAAGGAATTCATGAAGGCGATCCGCGAGAACAAACCGGAACTCGCTGGCTCGAACTTCGAGTATGCGGTGCCCTTCACCGAAATGGTGAACCTCGGCACCGTGGCGATTCGCGTCGGCAAGAAATTCACGTGGGATCCCGTCGCACTGAAAACGAGCCTGCCCGAGGCCGACGCGTTGATCTATCCGCAGTATCGCAAGGGTTGGTCGCCGGGCGAAGTTGTCGCCTGAGGACTTTTCAAGTTTTGCACAGGTAGGCCGTGCGCTCCGCGCGCGGCCTTTCTGTTTTTGAATGCAGGCGTTAGTCTGGCTGGCGCCGGAGGAGCGCCGCTCCTCCGGGCACGCACGAATCAGCTTTGGGCACGCTTCGCGGCGATCGCGCGCAGCTCCATCGCTGCGAGCAAATCCTTTTCGCGGCCGACGCTTCCTTCGCGGTGATCAGAACTTCGAGAGCAATGATCGCGCACCGACGACTGAAAAGAGGGGTTTGCTCTGCGTTTTGCTCCAGACGCGCATAGCCGCCGAGCCCTAAAACGGAGGAGAGAATGTCGACGATTCCGCCATCAGTTTCGAGGTGGACGTTTGCACCGGGCGCCCCTGCTGGAGGCACTTCAAGGCGTGAGAGCGTCGTCGGCGTCATGCGATGCACCGGAGGCATGTCCGCCAGCACCGCACGACGTTTGGCGATATTTTCCGGCGAGAGGACGGCGCAACGATCGAGGTCGTTTGTGACGAGGGCAGAGCCGTGAAGCACGCCCGCGTAACCGCCGATCACCACGAACTCAAATTGGGCGTCAGCGAGTCGTTGCAGCAGCCGGTGCAGATTGTGCCCGACGTAGTTCCGCGGCTTTCCGCAATGCTTGCGCGAGTTCCAATGCTGAATCCTGACACAGCAGGCATTCTTCCGGCGGAAGTGCCCGATTGCGATCGATTAGGTTGGTATCGAACCCCGCCTTGGCAGCGGTTTCGATCGCGTGATCAAGCGGATTCAGGCGCAGAAACAGGCGCATACTGGTTCATGTGGGCAAACCGTGTTTCGTTGTGCCGAATTCAGGCGAGGCACGCTTTGAACGCTTCGGTCAGCGCGGGGCGGTCGAGATTTTTCCCGATGAAGACGAGGGTGTTGGTGCGCGGGTCGTTGCCCCATTCGCGATCGAACTTCGCGTCGAAGAGCATGTGCACGCCTTGGAAGACGAGGCGCTTGTTCGACCCTGTCACGGCGAGCACGCCTTTCATCCGGTAGATGTCGGCGCCCTTCGTGCGCAGGAGTTCGCTGATCCACTCGTTGAGTTTCTTGCCGTCGAGATCGCCCGCCGTGCTGATACCGACGGAGGTGACGGCGTCGTTGTGTTCGTGCGCCGCATGGTAGTCGCGCTGCCAGCCGGGCTTCACGATTTCGCCGTCGGCGTAAATGTGCAGCGGATCGTGGCCACAGGATTCGAAGACGAGGAATTGGCCGGGCGCGGCAATCTTGAGCGGGTATTTGCCGTTGCCGGCCGCGAGGAGGAGCCGGTGCAGCGTGGCGCCGGGCAGGATGGTTTCGCCGTGCTTCGTCTGCGATTCCCAGTCGGAGAAAACGTGCACCGCGGCCTCGGTCGCGGCCGCGAGATCTTTCTCGTCGAGCGATTTCACGGGCATCACGACGACGTCGAGCTCGTTCGGATTGCCGTGATGATGATGCGCGTGGTCGTGTTCGCCGTGCGCGTGATCGTGGCCTTCGTGCGAGTGATCGTGGCCGTCGTCGTCACCGTGGCCGATCGCGAGGGCATGCGTGCCGGCCGGGAGCGCGTAGGCGCCGGCCCACTCGAAGGGATATTCGGGCTCCATGAACTGCGGATCGAGTTCGGTGGCGCGGGAGAGATTGAAGCCGCCGACGTCGAGGACAGCGTCAAGATTCACATCGCAGTTTTTGGTGCGGTGGATTTTTGCCACCGCGTTGATGCGCTTAATCCGGGCCTCGAGCGCGTCGAGATCGGCGGGCGAGACGAGATCGGTTTTGTTGAGGAGGATCACGTCAGCGAATGCGAGTTGCTTCACGGACTCGTCCTCGGTGTCGAGGTGCAGGAGCACGTGCTTCGCGTCGACGACGGTGACGATGGCGTCGAGTTTGAACGCGTTCTTTATTTCATCGTCGGTAAAAAACGTCTGCGCAACCGGCGCGGGATTGGCGAGACCGGTGGTCTCGATGAGGATGCCGTCGAGCTTGTCCTTGCGCTTGAGCAGGCGGCCGAGGATGCGGATGAGATCGCCGCGCACGGAGCAACAGATGCAGCCGTTATTCATCTCGAACAATTCTTCGTCGCTCGAGATCACGAGCTGGTGATCGACGCCGACCTCGCCGAACTCGTTTTCGATCACGGCGAGTTTCTTGCCGTGGTGTTCGGAAAGGATGCGGTTGAGGAGCGTGGTCTTGCCGGCGCCAAGGAAGCCGGTGAGGACGGTGACGGGAATCATGATGGAGCTGCCGAATGAAGAGGGCCGAGAGCCGAATGGCAAACCCAGCGCGCGGATTGCGGTGCGATCGGCTCAGTCCTTGTCGTTACCCTTGGGGAAATTAAAGGCGATGGCGGCGAAGGTCGTGCCTTTGATTTCGAGCGACGTGAGCGTGGCGTCGAAGGTCGCGGTGGTCTTCAGCCAGTCAGCCTGGGCCTCGAATTGTGAAGAGTTGCCGACCGTCTCGCCGGTGGCGGCGTTGGCGACGGCGCGGAAATTGAGCACGCGCTTTTCGGCACTGCCGCTGGCGACGACCTCGAAGGAGGCGGCTTTGACGCGGATGAAGTTTTCCATTTCGCCGTCGAGCACGTAGGCGGTGAGCGTGCCGGTGGCGACGTCGCGGACGAGTTCGACGTGATAGGTTTCGTTGCCGAGGACGACGGCGGTGCCGCCATGCGGGGCCGTGTGCTCGTGGTGGGGCGGGGCGGCCGCGGTCGCGGGAGGGGAGGACTTGGAACAACCGGCGTGACTGATCGCGATGGCGAGCGCCGCGAGGGAGAAATGGAGAAAACGCTTCATGCGAGGTCAGGACGTAGCATCTGGCTTGCCGAATTTGCGAACGAGATCGGCCATCGCGGCGGACTCGGCATCGGGCCTTGCCCCCAAGCCGCGGACGACATTGGCGCGGTCGGCGGCGGGGCGATTTTGGCTGACTTTCCATTTGCCGGCGATTTTCGCGATTGGGATTTCGATGCCGATGATGGCGGCGAGTTGCTGGTCGATGAAATTGGCGGGGGCGTCGGCGACGGCCCATGGCGCAGGGCGGGTGGACTCGAAACGTTGCGTGAGGCGGGTGACCATGCCGCGCAGCCACTCACGATCGTCGTGGATAACGAGCGGGCCGTGAGCGTGGACGGTGCAGTAGTTGTAGGTGGGGACGACTTTGCCCGTCTCCTTTTTCGTCTCATACCAGGACGGCGTGATGTAGGCGCTCGGGCCCTGGAAGATCACGAGCACGTCATGGTCGCGCGAAAAATCCTGCCAGACGCGATTCGCGCGCGCGACGTGGCCGCGGAGCGTGCCGAGTGAGGCATCGCCCACCGCACCGGTCGAAAACTCGAAAGGAATGTGATTCGCGTCGAGGCCCGCCGACGTGAGGGTCACGAGTGCGCCGAGCGGATGCGCGACGATAAGATCGTGCAGGACCTCGGGGCGGGATTCGTCGAAATGCGGCGGAGTATACATGGCGTGGAGCGACGCGACGCGGCGGAGTTGTTCAGTGCGCGGTGAATCTCAGCGGTAAACGAGGCGCAGGCCGACCACAAACCAACCGCAGACCAGCACACCGACGATGAGCGCGATAGCCCCACTGAGTTTTCTGCCAGGCAACACCCACCACATGACGACACCGCTCAGCACGAGCACGACGAGGCCGGCTGCGACGGCGTCCATCGCCAGCGCCCAGAGCGTCGTGAGGGACCAGTCGCGCTGATTTTGCCGGTCACCGAGACGCACGCCCGTGAAGGTGTGCAGCGCGCGCATGATGCCCCAGGTGTTCACGTCGGTGCGCTGGATCTTGGCGCGCGCGGTTTTCAGGTCGGCTTGGATTTCGAAATTCGTGCCCGGCCGACTCACGCGAAACTCGAAGCGATTTGGATCCGGGCGCGTGGTGAGCCACTGAATTTCGCCGGCGATAGCGAACTGACGCATGAGATCGTGCGCCTGATCGAGCGGGGCGCCGCCCGGAGGTGCGACAAACGCGTGCTCGTCGTTGGCGACTTTGCGGTTGGGCCAAAAGTCCGCGAACGACCACGAGCCATGGTTGAGCAGCAGGCCGGTGAGCGCGAACAGCCAGACGAAAAACAGAAAGTAGAGTCCGAGATAAAAGTGCAGGCGGCGGTTCCATGCGCGGCAGACTACGCCGAAGTCGCGAGGGGCGATCGCCGCGATTGCGGCGGGCTCAGGCGACGAGGGCATAAACGATTCCTCCAAATGAAACCGCCCCGGCGGCGAGCAAGGCGAGGCCGACGCGTCGCTCGGTTTTTAGGACCGCCCACAAGTAGACGCCGCTGATCGTGAGAAACAGGAGCAGGTAGACCGTGGCGTCGGCGAGCCAGCGCCAGACGATCATGAAGATCGTGTTGCCGCGGGTGGTGACGTTGTGAGGGCCCGGCATCTTGTGGAGATACACGGTGGCGTCCCACATGCCGGTCGTGCGGATCGAGATGGCGGCGGTGCGCTGCGCGACATTGAGATCAACGGAGGTTTCACGGCCGGGCAGGCCCACCGTCATCACGTAGCGGCGATCGCGCGGGATCGTGCGGAGCAGGCTGATGTCGCCGTGGACTCCGAGCTGCCCGAGGACGACTTGGGCGGCAGCGAGTTGTTCGCGGCCCTTGAGCGATTCGAAGTCGGCGGGAATCGCGACCTCGGTCGCGGTGCGCTTTTCGGCCGGCGACGAAGCGCCCGGCATCCACGCATGCACGAGAAACACCACGCTGATCGCGAACACCACCACGAACGGACTGAGGAAAAGCCCGATGTAGAGGTGGAGGCTGCGGATGAACGCGTAGAATCGTGGGATCACTGCGCGCTGACTTTTGCGAGAGGGCGCTCGCGCAGCCACGCGAAAATCACGGGGGTTACGACTAAAATGTGCACGAGCGAGGACAGCATGCCGCCGACGACGGGCGCCGCGAGTGGGCGCATAATCTCAGTGCCGGTGCGCGTGCTCCAGAAGATTGGCAGGAGGCCGGCGATGGCAGTCGCGACGGTCATGACTTTCGGGCGCAGGCGGAGGCGGGCACCTTCCTTGATCGCGGCAATGAGATCGGTGTGGCTGAAGGCGGCGCCGCGCTCGGCGCGCTTTTTGGCGACCGCGTCTTCCAGATAAACCACCATCACCACGCCGGTCTGGATCGCGGTGCCGAAGAGCGCGATGTAGCCGACCCAGACCGCGACGCTGAAATTGAACCCCAGGAACCACTGCAGCAGCACGCCGCCCGTGAGGGCGAACGGCACGGCGAGAATCACGTGCGCGGCCTCGGCCGCGGAGCGGAACGTCATCGTGAGGATCACAAAAATAATCAGCAGCACGGCGGGCATGATCACCTGCAGGGTCTGCCTCGCGCGGATCTGGTTTTCATATTGGCCGCTCCACTCGATGGTCATGCCGGGTTCGAGGTGGAGGTCGCGGGCGATGGCCGCCTTCGCCGCGTCGACGAAGCTGCCAAGGTCTCGGCCGGTGACGTTGGCTTGCACGAAGACGCGGAGGCGCCCGTTTTCGCTGGCGATTTCGTTCGGGCCGACGACGCGCTGAATCGTCGCGACCTGGCCGAGCGGCACGTAACGCCTCGGCTCGGTGTTCGGAATCGCGACGGGGAGCGCGCCGAATTTTTCCAGGTCTTCGCGATCCGCGCGATCGAAGCGGACTTGGACGGGCCAGCGTTCGCGACCTTGGATCGTGGTGGTGGCGACTTTGCCACCGAGGCCGGTTTCGGCGACGGCGAGCACGTCTTCGACGCTCAGCCCATAGCGGGCGAGGGCGGCGCGATCGGCGGTGATTTCGAGGTAGGGCTTGCCCTGCACGCGCGACGGCGCGACGCCGGTGGCGCCGGGAATTTTGTTCACGACCTGCTCGACCTCGAAGGCCTTTTGCTGCAACGCCTCGAGATCGTTGCCGAAGATTTTGATGCCGAGTTGGGCGCGAATGCCGGTGGAGAGCATGAGGACGCGGTTCTCGATCGGTTGCAGAAAACCGGGGACGTAGCCGGGGATTTGCGTGAGCTTCGTCGTGAGTTCGGCGATGAGCTTTTCCTTCGTCAGGCCGGCCCGCCACTCGGTCGGCGGCTTCAACATGATCGTGGTCTCGATCATTTCGACGGGCGCGGGATCGGTGGCGGTGTCGAAGCGGCCGAGTTTGCCGGCGACACTGGCGACCTCGGGCGTCGAACGGATCGTTTGGTCCTGCCAGGCCATGATGCGTTTGATCTCGGTGAGCGAGGTGCTCGGCAGCAGGACGGGCATGAAGAGCAGCGAGCCCTCTTGCAGCGTCGGCATGAACTCGGAGCCGAAGCCGCTGCCGAGCCGCGCGACGCGCGCCGGAAGTTTATCCGCGATGGCAGCCGGCAGGCCGAACGCGATGACGACGCAGAACACGAGCAGCGTGGCGGCGAGCGTGAGGACGGTTTTGCGGCAACGGAGCGCCCAGTCGAGCACGGGATCGTAGATCGCGAGGAGGGCGCGCATGACCCAGTTGCGGCTTTCGGCGTGAAACGGGCCGCGGACGAGCAGCGTGCAGAGCACGGGCACGAGCGTGACGGCGAAGACCGTGGCGCCGATCATCGCGAAGGTTTTCGTCCATGCCAGCGGGTGGAAAAGTTTTCCCTCCTGCCCGGTGAGATTGAAGATCGGGATGAACGCGAGGATGATGATGCCCATCGCAAAAAAGATCGGGCGGCCGACTTGCTGCGAAGCGGCGAGGGTCACGTGCCAGGTTTCGTCGCGCGTGAGCGGGCGGTGGAGCTTGTCCTCCGCGAGTTCGCAATGGCGGATGACATTTTCGGTCATCACGATCGCGGCGTCCACGAGCACGCCGATCGCGATACAGATGCCAGTGAGCGACATGATGTGCGACTGGATGCCGAACTCCTTCATCAGAATAAAGGCGACGAGGATCGAGGCCGGCAGCGGGAGCGTGACGATGAGGATGCTGCGGAAATGAAAGAGGAAGATGACGTGCATCAGCGTCACGAGGATGACGGCTTCCCAGAGCGTGTGCTTGAGCGTATCGATCGCGCGACCGATGAGATCGCTGCGGTCGTAGAACGGTTCGATCGTCACGCCGGGCGGGAGGCCGGCGGCGATTTGACCGATCTTCGCTTTCACGTCCTGGATGACTTGGTAGGCGTTTTCGCCCGAACGCATCACGACGGTGCCGCCGACGACTTCATGGCCGTCCACGTCGAGCGTGCCGCGGCGGTAGTCGCCGCCGATCTGCACGGTCGCGACATCGCGGAGATAGACCGGGACGTTGCCGTGCGTCACGAGCGCGATGTTCTCGAGATCGCTCGCGGAGCTAATCAGGCCGCGGCCGCGGACGATGAACTCCATGCCGTTTTCCTCCACGGTGCGACCACCGACGTTGAGATTATTTTTCGCGACGGCGTCGAAGACCTGCTGCAGCGAAATCTGATACTGTTTCATCCGCAGCGACGAGACCTCCACCTGCCATTGGCGGACGAAGCCGCCGATGCTCGCGACTTCCGCGACGCCGGGGACGGCGGCGATCTGGTAGCGCACGAAGTAGTCCTGCAACGCGCGAAGCGAACCAAGATCGTTTTTTCCGGAGGCATCCTTCAGGTAGTATTGGTAAACCCAGCCGAGACCGGTGGCGTCGGGTCCGAGGCGGGGCGTGACGCCGGCGGGCAGGATGTTGCCGAGATAGTTGAGCCGTTCGAGCGTGCGGGTGCGGGCGAAGTAATTGTCGAGCTTGTCCTCGAAGATGATCGTGATGAGCGAGAACCCGAACATCGACGTCGCGCGCACGGTGCGCACGCCGGCGAGGCCTTGGAGATTTACCGAGAGCGGATAAGTGACCTGATCCTCGACCTCGCGCGGGCTGCGGCCTTCCCAGTCGGCGAAGACGATGACTTGGTTTTCCGAGAGATCGGGAATCGCATCGATCGGCACGTGGCGCACCGCAAAGATGCCCCAGCCGAAGAGCAGGAGGGTGGCGCAGAGAACGATAAACCGGTTCTCCAGCGCCCATTTGATCAGCCAGTTGATCATGGGAGGAGGAGCGCAGGCGTTCCGCCGGCACCGCTGAAGCCGGCAGGCGAGGACGCCGGCGCACCTTTAGCCGAGCGGTTCATGGAACCTCCTCGCCGCAATCGGGCATGGAGGAACCAAAAAACGGATTTTTGAGTGGCTGGCCGCGCTGCACCCAGCGGCCTTTTTTCAACACGGGGGACATTGGGCACTGGAAGATTTTCAGGCCGAGATGCGCACGGTGCGGCTTCAGCAGATCGGCGACCGCGGTGCTCCATGGTTCGAAGGAGCGGCGCGCGGCCTTGAGCGAGTCGCCGAGTTCGAGCGGCGGTAGCGTGGAGAATCCGGCCGACGCGGGTGCGAGCGAGGGAAAGAGTTTTTGGTAACGGGCGAAGTCGTCGCTGGCGAGCGCATCGGCGGCGTCGATCGCGGCGGCGGCGAGGGTGGAGAATTTGTCTGGGGGGAGGGCGGGCGCGCGGTCCGACATTTTCGGCGGGACCAGCGGTCCCGCCCGACCGGCAGAATTCGCTTCGCGGGCGAGCTGGGCCTGGCCGTCGAGCAGCAACGCGCCGGTCGTGACGACCTTGTCGTTTTCCGTGAGACCGGCGAGCACTTCGACGAGCGCGTCACCGCGGCGGCCGAGCGTGAGCGCGCGCTGTTCGAATTTGCCGTCGCCGAGCGCGACGTAGGCCACGGGACCATTGCCGGCGTCGAGCACGGCGGAGCGGGGCGCGGCGAGGACGGCGGGCGACTCGACGAGCACGCGCGCTTCGGCGAGCACGCGATGAAAGAGGACGTGGCTTTCCCCACCCCGGTTGAAATACGGATTGGGCAGCACCGCGCGCACCTTCGTCGTGTGGGAGGTCTCGTTGAAATTCGGATCGATGAACTCGATGGGGGCCTCGATGACTTCGCCGGGGAGGGCGCGAGTGGTGACTTGCACGGGCTGGCCGAGGTGAAGCCACGGGATGTCCTGCTCGTAGGCATCGAACATGAACCACATTTTTGAAAAATCTCCGATGGCGAAAAGCTTGTCACCGGTCTTGAGCCACTGGCCCTCGTAGACGTTCTTCTCGACGACGGTGCCGCCGTCGGGCGCGAGGATGGTGGTAACGAGCGGCGGCTCCCCGGTCTGGAGCAACGCCTCGAGTTGCGCCTCGGCGAGACCCATCTGACGCAAGCGCGCGCGGGTGGCGGGGAGGGCGGACGCGGCGAGTTCCCCGGCCTTCGCGAGCTGCACGAATTCGCGCTGGGCGGTCTGGAGATCGGGGCTGTAAAGATCGTAGAGCGGTTCGCCGCCGCGAATCACCGCGCCGACAATCGTGACGTGGAGTTTTTCCACGCGGCCCTCGGCGCGCGCCGTGAGGAGGCGGTGGCGCGAATCATCATCGTCGATCGCGCCGTTGACGCGCACCGTGCGGAGCAACGGCTGGCGCGAGACGATCGCCGTCTCGATGCCGATCGCGGTGAGGGAGGAAGGCGCGAGACGGATGACGCCCTCCGGCAAGTTCGCGGCGTTCGCGGCGGCGAGGACAAGATCCATGCCGCAGATGGTGCACTTGCCGGCCTTGTCGGACTTGATCCACGGGTGCATGGGGCACTGGTAGACGGGAGCGGCGGCCGCGTGCGCCGCGTGCTCGCCGACGGTTTCAGCGCGACCCACGACGAACGGGGCGAGAAAAAGCAGGGCGAGCAGCAGGAAGCGTTTCATGGTTGATCGGTGGCGCCGGCGAGCGCCGCGAGCAGAGCGGTGTAGCGGTGCGAGTCGGAAAGATTGGCCGCAAGCGTGGTCTGGGTGTCGACGAGCAGGCGTTGGGCGGAGATGAGATCGGCGAGGGAAGTCTTGCCGGTGACGAGGCCGGAGCGGGCGTTGTCCGAGGCGGAGCGGGCGAGCGGGAGCAGGCGGTCGCGGTAGAGCTCGGCATTGCGGCGCGCGGTGTCGAGGCGCTGCCACATTTCGCGGACCTCGGCGGCGGTCTGCGCCCGGACGGTGGCGGCGTCGAGCGTGGCGGCCTCGCGGCGGTGGCTGGCCTCGCGCTGGGCGGAACGGTATTTTGAATCGTGGAACCACGGCAGGCTGACGGAGAGGGCGGTGTCGTATTCGCGAATGAGCGCGCTGCCGCCGTTTTCATGGCGGGCGCGCAGCATCACTTCGGGGTCGGGGCGCCACGCGCGGTCCGCGAGATCGCGGGCGCGATCGGCGGCGCTGATACGGGCGTCGGCCTCCGCGAGTTCGGGGCGGTGTGCGAACGCGTGCGCCTGGGCGTCCTCGAGCGAAGCGAACGTGGTCGGCGGCACGGCGGGCACGGTCAGCTCGCCGACGGGCAACTGCGGCGGGAGATCGCGCAGGGTGTTGAGGCGGGCGGTGGCCTCGGCTACTTCGCGGTCGAGCGTGACGACGCGTTCATGAAGCCGGGCGCGTTCGCTTTCGGCAGTGAGGAGCGCAGCGGTGTCGGCGTTGCCGGTCGCGAGCCGGCTGCGGGTCAGATCGGTGGCCAGGCCGAGGAGGCGATCGCTTTCCCGGAGGAGGACGAGTTGCTCGCGGGCGCGCAGCAGTTGGAAAAACGCGTCGCGGGCGCCGCTGGTGAGCGCGAGCTCGCGGCTGCGGATCGCGGTGGTGGCGACGTTGGCCTCGGCATTGGCGAGCGCCTGGCGGCGCGTGCGGTTGCCGCTCAGCGGAATTTTTTGCGAGAGCTGAAACTCCACCTCGCTGTAGCGCGTGAGGCTGCGGGTGTCGGAGCGCATGACTTCGACTCCCCCGACCGGGTCCTGCCAGGCGGACGCTTGCGAGGCGCGTTCGCGCTCAGCGGCGGCGGTGGCTCCGGCGGCGCGGAGGGCCGGGTTGTGCGCGCGCACGTCGGCGAGCACCTGCTCGAGGGTGAGCGAGGTCTCGCCCGCGGCGAACGCAGGCGCGATAGCCACCGCGCTCAAGGCAAGGACTCGGACGAACGCGCGCATGACGGGCAGCTCAGTGCCTGTGGTCGGAGGCAGGCGCGGCCTTGGCTTTCGCGGCGGCGGCTTCGTCGATCTTGGCGAGATACTTCGCCGGCTCTTTTTCGAAATCCTTCACGCAGTCTTTGCAGCAGAAAATGACCAGGCGATCGGGTTTGCCGGCTTCCTTGTAGAAGTAGTTCACGGGCCCACCCATCGAGTTGTCTTCGAGTTTGTCGTCGGAGACGACGCAGGTTTTGAGCGGATAGGCGGCCTTGGCTTCGGCGGAGGCGACGGGCTTGTCGGATTTCTTTTCGTCGTGGGCGAACGCGGCGACGGCGGCGACGAGCGCCGCGCTGAGGAGGAGGGACGGGAGTTTGATGAAGTGATTCATGGCGGGGGAAAAGGGTGGGTCGGAATGGGTGTGTGCCCGGCGGCGGATCATCGAGCCGGGAGCGGTGTGGGTTGCGATCAGGAGGCCTTATTACAACAGGCGCAGGTGGCGCAGGCCATGGCGGTCACGGTAGCAGGCGCGGCAGAGCCAAGGAGGGTGGCGCCGAGGAGCCGCAGGCGATCGGTTTTCATGACGGGTAATTTCGTTTTTGATGCGGTGCGCCGGGCGGTTTGCCCGGTCGTCACCCAGCACTACATCCCGGAGGGAAAAATCCCTTGAGAAATTTTCTGCGGGTTTTTCCGCGCGCGGGGTTATATGAGTATGAACCTTTCCCACCATGAATTCTCCCCATCCCTCTGAACCCCTCTCGCGCACCCTGGCCGACTGGCGCGTCGTTCCGCATCGCAACCCGCAGTTTCGCGCCGAAGTCGCGCAGCGCATCGCGGCGGCGCGGCGGGCTCCGACCTGGACGGGCTACATCCGGGCCCGCGGGCCGCTCGTGGCGGGCGCACTGACGATCGCGATGGTGCTCGGGGCTTGGGGCGGCCGCGAGCGCGCGCGCGCGCGCGATGCCGCGGCGCGCGACGCGCTGGTCGCGGAGTATGTGCACGGGCTCGATGCGCGCTGGATGCGGCTGCCATGAAAAATCTGCTGCTCACCTTCGGCATCCTTGCCGCCGTGTGCGGGCTGTCGTATGGCGCATTCTATGTGATGAGCCGCGAGCCCGCCGCCGTGCAAAAAGCGGTGCGCGAGGGCGACGCGATGGCCTGGCTCCGGACGGAGTTCCAATTGGATCTTCCGCACTACGCGGCGATCAAAAAACTCCACGCAGACTACAGCGACGTGTGTGCGGGCCACTGCGCCGCGATCCAGGCCGCGCAGAAACGAACCGCGCCCCCCGCGGAGATTGCGGCGCTCGAGAAAACCTGTGTCGCGGCCATGACAGAGCATTTCAAACGCGTCGCCGCGCTCATGCCGCCGGGCCAAGGCGAACGCTATCTCGCGATCGTCCTGCCGCGCATCGCCGACTTTGATCACCGCGGAGCCCCCAACGTGCGGGTGAAATCTTGAGCGACGACGCAGAGTTGATGGGTCGCGTGCAGGGCGGCGACGAGGCGGCGCTGGCGGCGTTGATGGAGCGCTGGGAACTGCCGCTGAAATCATTCATCGGGCGCATTGTGCTCAACGTGAGCGAGGCCGAGGAGTTGGCGCAGGAGACCTTTGTGCGCGTGTGGCAGCAGCGCGAAAAATTTCGAACGGGCGCGGAGTTTCGTCCGTGGATGTTCTCGATCGCCGTAAATCTTGCGCGCAACCGGCTGCGCTGGTGGCGGCGGCGGCCGACAGTGGCACTGCAGGAGTGGAGCAAGACCGAGGAAATGCCGGACGCGGGCGCCCGGCCGGAAGGCGCGCTCGAAATCGCCGAGCGCGCGACGGCCGTCCGCGATGCCATTGCGGCGCTGCCGCTGGAACTGCGGGAATCCATCGTGCTGTTCGAATATGAACAGATGTCACACGTGGAAATCGCGGTCGCGGTCGGTTGCACGGCCAAGGCGGTCGAAACGCGCATCTATCGTGCCCGGGAAAAATTGCGGGCGGCGCTCAAGCGTTGGGCCTGAGGCTTACGGCGAGGGCAGAAAATCGGTGCCGCAGAGTTCGATGGCGAGGGCGCGCCCGGCGGGAATCGTCTGTTGCCCTAACGTCATCGCCGGCGTGAGCGACGCGGGGTTGAGTTCGTTGACGCGGACTTGGCTGATATCGCCGGGCTGCGTCCATGACATCACGACGCGGCCGTTGGACCGGAGCGCGGCGCGGGGAAACCCGCTCGAGCGAGCCTGCGTCGAATCGACGACGAGTCGCGCGGCGGAGAGCCGGCCGTCGGGAAAAAGGCGGCGGACGTAGACGCCCGCGGTGATTTTGTCCGTGCCGGCTTCCATCCAAAAAAACAGGGCGGAAGAGTCGGCGAGCATCACCGTCTCGATGCGGCCCATCGGCCGCCCCAGATCGATCTGCACGGGGACGCCGAGGGTGCGGCCGGCGTCGGAGGACTGGCGCGCCTGCACGCGCGCGACGCCATCGGCGGCGGTGAACCACGCGACGGCGAGGGCGGAGCCACGGGAGTCGGCGGCGGGACCGTTCACGGGGCACGCGGGAATTTTCCAGTGGTCATCCTTGAGCGGGCGCGGAGCGGACCAGCCGCGGCCGTCGAAGATCACGTATTTGTTGTCGCGAATTTCGCCGGCCGTATGGCCGCGATACGCGGCGAAGACGCGGCCGTCGGGCAGCACCGCGACGGTGTTTTGGCAGCACGTGCACACGTCGGGATCGATGAGCCAGTCGCCGAGGCTCGCGCCGTCGGGGGCGAGGAGACGTGATTGCAGCCGCATCGCGGGCAGGGATTCTCCGTCCTTCGCGGGCGTCGCGTGTCCGTCATGCGAATCGTGGGAGCCGACGTTCTCCAGCCAGACGGCGAGCGTGCGGCCGCCGCTGAGCGGCGCGAGTGCAATGAATTCCTTACCGAGCGGGGCCGGGGTGCGCCAGGTGCGGCCGCCATCGTCGGAGCGGGAAAACCAGCCGCTGTAGGCGTGCATGCCGGTGCCGGCCTTTTGAAACCACTGCGCGGTGAGCGCGCCATCGGTGCCGACGGCGAGCGAGGCGAAATCCGCCCAGTTTTCAGCCAGCTGGGGAGTGCTGATGATGGTGCGCGGCGCGGACCACGCGCTCGCTCCGGGTGGGAGCGTCGCGAGGCGAAGCGCGCGCTCATCTTCGCGATCGCCGGGCCCGGTGTAGGTCAGATAGAGCGTGCCGTCGGACGCGGCGGTGAGGTTGGAACATTGGCTGTTCGCGGCGGCGGGCGTGGCGAGATCGCGGACGAGCCCGGCATCGGAGCCGCGCGCGACGAGCGATGTCACAATCCAAGCGGCGAGCGTGCAGCGGAAAAAGCGGCGGCAGTGCATGGCGCTAAGCCAACGTAGCGAGGTGAAGGAAGGAAGCAGAAACGCGCGGCCTCACCACCGCCGTGGACTAGCCGGCTGGGTTCCCGCGATTGGGCTCCGCGACCGTTTGCGCGGGATGATCGAAGGTGACGCCCGCTTGCTCGAGTTGGTGCCGCAGCGGCGCGACGAATCGGTCCGCCATCTCCTCGATGCGAAAAGTCAGGTCGAGATGGCTTTCGCCGGTAAGGAAAGCGATCGCGTCAGCGCAGTCTGTGAGGTCTTCGTCGGTAAAGTGCTCTTCGATGACCGACTGGGTGCCTTCGAGGGCGGTGAGCGGCGTCCAGCCTAACTCCGTGTCGCGCGGGGCCTGCTTGAGGTTGATGGCGCCGCGCAGCCGCGCGCGGGCGATCCGCACGGCGGTTTCGCTCAGCTTCGCATACGCGAAGGCGAGATTGTTCAGGCGCACCTGTTGGAGGAGGGCCGGACGTTGCGCGAGGATGAGAGAAAGTTTCATGAGAGTTCCTTTTGCCGTCTAACGGTGGTTAAGGTTGCGTAACTCGACTTCCCGGCGGCTGCCTGGCGGAATAATCACGGTGAGCATCGCGGTCGGACCTTCGCCCGGTCCCGGACGAGGGCGCTGTCTGCCGACGATCCAATGGCTGCGGCCTACGAACCTAAATCGGAATGCTGACGCTCCCTGACCTCGCTGACGTTCGAAGCCACTGACGTCCTCTTCTCCTGTCCTCTGTCGCACTGTCGGACTCAAACCACGATTTCAACCGTGCATCTGGACTCTGACGGATTCTGACGGGACTGACTCCAGCTCTTGCGCAAGAGACGGTCGAAGCAAGGCAATTGTTCCGGCACGCCGAGTAAAATAAGCGTCCACAAAAAAGCCGCAGCGTCGGCGCGTGCAGCGCGGGGCTGCGGCCGAAGGCGAACGGGCGGCGCTTCAGGACTTGCCGAAGTGCGATTCGAGATTGGCGGCGAGCAGCGTGCCGGGCTTCGCGGCGGCGCGGGCGCGAGCGAGATGATCGGCGAGATCGGCGCGATGCATCGGCCACGAGCTGGCGAGTGCGAGGGCGAAATCCATCTCGGCGTCTGGGCCGCGAAGTTCATGGGCTTTTACGAGCAAGGCATAACCGTCGAGCGCGGCATCGACGTTGGCGTGGCGCAGCGTTTCGCTGAAAAAACCAACATCGAAGATCGCGAGCGCCCGGACGTTGTCGGGACCGGTGGTGTCCTTGGCGCGGACGCGGAGTTTTTCCAGCAGCGCGGTCACGTTGGCCCGGTCTTCCGCGCTGAAGCCTTCCTTGGTGCTCCAACCGCGCATGCCCGCGGTGGCATAGATGGCCGCGCGGCGGAGCGTCTCCATGCGCACGATCACGGGCGTGTCGGGAGTGAGCAGCGCGAGGGTGTCCTGCACGAGATGGGTGCGGTCGTAGGCGGGATTCACGCCCTTCCAGTCGCCATCGGTGCCGGGGAGGGACGTGGCGGTGCCGATGGCGTAGGGATGGCAGATGAGCGGCGTGCCGGCGAAGACGCGCGCGGGCGCGAGCAACGCGACGGCGGTGAGGGCGGAGAGCGCGAGTGCGCGGCGAATCAGGGACGAGATCATGGCGGGTATTTTCCGAGGTTGAGTTGCGGGTTCAGAAAATAAGATGCCGCCCACCCGCGCGGAGTTGGGAGCGCGTGATAATTTAGCCGCCGCCAGCGCGATCAGCCCCAGCGGCATCACCCCGCCGGCGATCAGACCGGCGATCGGGATGCGCCCGCGGCCGAAACAAGACGCCCGCACGCCGCCGAGGAGCATCGTAAAGAGCAGCGCCAGCGACTTCGCGGCGACGACCGAGCGGAACGCGGAAGACGTGAGCGACTCGCCCGACTTCAGCCCGCGGCCGGTGGGGGCCGTCGTCAGCGGCGACTGCAGGTGTTGCAGGCTTTGACGGCTCGCGGCGAGTCGCCACGTGGGGTTGAGGACGACAGTTTGCCCGTTGTCCGAGAGCGCGAAAAAGGCGGGCAGCGGCGCGAACACGCCGCCGAGGTAGCGATGAATCTGACGCAGCCGGCTTATTCCGCTTTTTTCTTCGTCGGGAAGAAATTCATCAGGCCGAGTTCGCTGCCCCAGTGGGCAATCATCTCGGCATCGCCGGCGATGACGCCGGTGCGCGTGACGCCCGGGGGCGGTGCGTGATCGCGGGCGAGGCGATCGTAGACGGCGCCGCGATCGTTAGCCGAGGCGCGCGTGAGCAAGTGCCAGAGCGTGACACCATCTTCGGCCCGCGCCTGCGTGAGAATTTCCGGGAGCGCGTTGTTCGATTTTTCGAAATCAAAACGATCGAGTGCGCGGCGCAGCGCGGCGGACGCGTCGACGACGAAGGGCGTGCCGGGTCCGGCGCCGCGGCGCGTGGCGCACATCTGGCCGGCGGGGATCACGGTTTCGCGGCCGTCGTGCTCAAGCGCGACATAGCCTGAAGTGACTTGCAGCGTGCCATCGCCGTTGTCGGCGACGTCGAGCGTGTAAGCGCAGCCCAGATCGACGGCGGTGGCGGAGGGCGTGTTGACGAAGAAGAGCCGCGGCGGGGCCCAGATGAGCGCGGAAAGTTTGCCGCGCTCGAGTTCGACGCGGTGATCGGTGTCGGCGACCGCGATGAGCCGGAGCCGGGAGTTAGGCTCGAGGCTGACCTCACCGAGGTTGCCGACCGCCACCTTCGCGCGCGCTGCGGGATCGGTCTCGAGCCACTGGCCGACGTGGAAGCGTGCCGCGCCCTGGAACGATTTCGCATCGACGCGCGGCGCGCCGGCAAGCGCCGTCACCAGCCAGCCCGTGGTGTCCGGCGCCGGGTTGCTCCGTTTCCAGAGTGCGGCGACGCCGAGGAGAACCGCGACGGAGGCCGCGATCGGCCACAGCACCGGGCGGCGAAACGAAACGCGTTTCACGTGGGCCGGCGCAACCTTCGCCTCGATGTCCGGCCAGAGATCGCGCGCGGGGGTAAGTTCGCGGGAAAGATTTTGGGTGGCGGCGCGGAGGGCGCTGAGCGACGCGAATTCGGCACGGCAGGCGGGACACGCAGCGAGATGGGCATCAAGCGCCGCGGTGTCGGTGGCCGAGAGCGCGCCGTCGAGGCGATCGTGAAGTTTTTCGTTCCAGTCAGTGCAGTTCATAGGAGGGCCTCCTTCAAAAGATTTCGGGCGCGGTGGAGCTGGGCTTTGCTGGTGCCCGGGGCGAGGCCGAGTTGCTCGGCGATTTCGTGGTGCTGCCAGCCTTCGACGTCGTGGAGCACGAAGATGGTGCGCGCCTGCGGGGGCAGTGCGGCGATCGCCTGCTCGAGATCCAGGCGGATGCCGGAAGGCGGCGGGGTCGTGGGCGTTTCGAGCGCGGCGGGATCGTCGGTGAAGACGACGCGGGCGTTGAGCCGCGAGCGGCTGCGAAACGCCATGAGCACGGTGTTGACGGCGAGGCGGTGGAGCCACGAGCCGAACGCGCTGTCGCCGCGGAAGTGCGGGAGTTTTTGCCACGCACCGATGAAGGCCTGCTGCGTGAGTTCCTCGGCCAGCGAGGCATCGGCCGTCATGCGCAGGCAGAGCGCGTAGACCCGGCCGAGGTGGGCGCGATAAAGCGACGCGAAGGCGTCGGCGTCGCGTTGCTGCGCGCGGCGAACGAGATCTGGTTCGGCGTCGGTTTCCACGACGGCGTCAGTCAGGGTGGGGAAGGCGAGTGTGGCGGCATGGGGCATCCGATTACTGGAGAGATGCCGGTGGGGGTGAAAGGGTTTAAGCGGGCCCACGATTTTTCCGGTCGCTGTCAAATCTGCGCGAGCGGCCGCGTCTCGGGAGCTACGGCTCCAGCGCGACGTCGTCGGTGGTCCACATTTTTTTGTCTGGGCCGGCGGAGCGGAGGCCCATCTTCGCGCCGGACTCGGCGTGGAAGAAAAACGGCGTGCCCCAGCGATCGCAGAGTTCGCCGGATTTATTGATCGCCGGGTGGTTGGGCGGGATGGCGGCGTAGCGGAGTTTGTTCTGGCCGGTGAGGACGGCGGTGATCTCGGTGTTGTTGCCGACGGGATTGCCGTCGTGCGGGAAGTTGGTGCGGAAATTTTCGAGCACGTCGGCGACGATTTTCAGATCGGCGCGGATGTCCCCAGTGGGGGAGTTGAGCGCATCGGCCAGATGGGAGATTTCGGCCGGCTCCGTCGGCGGGATTTTTGATTTTTGATCTTCGATTTTCGATTGGGCAGATGCCGGACCCTGAAATTTAGCGGCCGTTACGGGCGCGTCGTCGTGGCGGGGCCAGAGGAACCACACGAGCGCGACGAGGAGCGCGGCGGAGAGGAGGAGCGCAAAATTCTTTTTCATCGCGGAAACGCGGAAACGCGGAGGAGCGGAAGGACGGAAGGACCGGACACGGGGGATTCAGATGGATTGCGAAGAAGCCTGCCCTGGGCAATCGCGAAGAGTCGCTTCGCTCGCACCATGACGGAAAGGCGATGGCATCGCGCCCGAAGGACCCAGCGTTCCGGGGGGAAGCCCGGCGCACCTCACACGAAGCCGAGGTTCGGTTTCGCGAAGCGGCCGAGGTTCGGGAGGACGATGGGCAGATTGGCGGCACTCACGCCGAACCACGTGGCGAGGGTGGCGTTGTATTCGTCGACGCTCGTCGAGGGAATCCAGCGGCCGCGGCCGGTGTCGTCGTCGGCGTTGACGGTGAGGCTGGGCATCCGGCCGTAGATGTCGCCGCCCTGCACGGCGCCGCCCATGATGAGCTGGTGATTGCCCCAGCCGTGATCGGTGCCACCGGCGTTGGGGACGTAGGTGCGGCCGAAGTCAGAGGCGGTGAACGTCGTGACTTGATTCGCGACGCCGAGTTCGACGGTGGCGTTGTAGAACGCGTTCATCGCAGCGCTGAGTTCGGCGAGGAGCGGGCCGTGCGAGCCAGCCTGTGCGCCGTGCAGATCCCAGCCGCCGAGTTGGACGAAGAAAACCTGGCGCTTGAGGCCGAGCGTGCTCGCGACGGAGATGAGGCGCGCCACCATCGCGAGGCGGCGCGCAGTTTCGGTGTAGGGAAACGCGGTGCGCAAAGCAGGCGCGTTTTGGAGCGCGGCATTGAGGCCCTCGCCCTCGTTGACGGCGTCGAGCGTGGTGCGGCCCAACGCGGCGGAGAGGGCGTTGGTGGGCTGGTTGGCGAACATGGCCTTCAACGCGGCGGAACTGACGTCGGTGGAGATGCCGCCGTAGTTCAGCGAAGGCACGCCGTTGGGATTCACCGCGAACTGATTGACGGTCTTGCCGCGAAGGAAGGAATTCACGCCGCTCAACGTGATCGACATCGAGATCTGGTGGTTCGAATTCATTGCGTCGACGAGGTCGGCGAGCCGGCCACCCCAACCCGTTTCGAACGGACGATCGGGAATGCTACTCTGCCATTGGAGCAATTGCTCGCTGTGCGCGAACAGCTGCGGCGGAAGATTCTGCCCGCTGCGGTAGTCAGCGAGGGTGGTGGGGCGGACGAGCGTGCCGACGTTGGCGAGGAGCGCGACCTTGCCCGAGGTGTAGAGCGATTGGAGTTCGGCGACGGACGGATGCAGCGCGTAGTTGCGGCCGTCGGAATATTTTTTCGTGCCGATCGGCAGCAGGCTCGCGGACGGGACGGCGAGTTCGGCGCGCGTGCGGGCGTAAGCGGCATAGCTCGCGGCGTCGGAGGGAATGAGGAGATTGGTCGCGTCGTTGCCGCCTTGGAGAAAAAGGCAGACGAGGGCCTTGTAGTCGGAGGGGAGCGCGGCGGCCGTGGCGGAGTCGCCGGCGATCGCACCGAGGACGTGGAGCTGGCTGAGCGCGGACAGCAGGCCGGACGTGCCGACGGCGGCGCAGCACGCCTGGCGGATGAAAGCGCGGCGGGAAAGATCGGGGACGTGCGGCTTCATGAGATTTTTAGTGGTGGATCCTTCGCTGCGCTGAGGTGGACGCATTGAATTTCAACGCGTCATTTCTGCAGCGCGCCATCGGGCGAAGTGACGGCGAACTGGACCGCAACCTTGACCCGCAGGGTGTCGCTCGCGGAGGGCGAGAGTGATGATTGGAGGGTGGCGAGGATCTGCGCACGCGTGGCGACCGACATCTGGCCGGCGCAGAAGAGAAGGTTGACCTGGTCGACGAGGGCGGAGGCGTTGCGCGCATTCGGGAGCAAGGCCGCGTAGTCGGGCACGATGAACGGCGAGGCTCCTGTCGAGGGCACGGGGAGCGCGGCGGGATCGCGATAGAGCAACTGGGTCATCACGTTGGGCACAGTGATCGCGAAATTGGAGTCGGTGATTTCCAACTCGGGAGCGACGAGACCGGCGGCGGCCATCGGGCCGGCCGGCGAATAGGTCGGAGAGAAGAAATTGAAAACGGTGGCGGCTTGCATCGCCTCCTCGCCGAACTGCGCAGTGGGGACGCCGATGACGGATTGGGGCGAGTAGTTGCCGCCGTTGCGCGGATCGCCAAACCAACTGTCGAGGTAGCGGCCGTTGGGCGCGGTGGCGTTGAGCGCGCGGAAAAATCCGGCGAGACGGATCAATGGCTCCTTGATTTTGCCGTAGCCGAAATTGGCGAGCACGTCCGGCGAGCGCGCCTCGTAGTCGGTGAGAATGGCACGGACCACCGCCCCGAGATTACCGCGCGTGCCGGTGCTATCGTGGGCGAAGACTTGCGCGACGCGATAGACGTAACCGGGGCTGGGATTACTCGTGACGAGGCGTTGAATGAGCTGCCGGCAAATGAACGGCCCGGTGTTGGGGTGATTGAAAAACGTGTCGAGCGCGTCGGCGAGATCCTGCGGGCCGGTGCGATTGGCGGATAAAAAGGTCGGCGTCGCGCTTGCCGGCGCCACCTGTTGCAGACTCACGATGCTCTTCGCGGTCTTGTCGTGAAACGCATCGAAGTAGCGCATCGGCACGAGCCAGCCGCTGTCGTTGCTCAGCGAAACGCCGCGGCGCGAGGAGGGCGGGACGTCGTGGGAGAAACTTTCCGCGTCGGTGTTGCTCGCGGGCGTGTAAGCCCACGACCAGCCGGTGAACACCTTGGCTGTTTCCGCGATCATCGCCTGCGTGTAGGTCGGGATCGGTTGACCGGTGGCGTCGAGTAGCAGCGTGCCGTCGGGCTGCAGTTGCACCAGTCCCAGCGTGAAAAGCTGTTGCACCTCGCGAGCATAGTTTTCATCGGGCGCGGTGCCCTTCACGGGGTCGGCCTTGCGGTTGCCGAGATGACTCAGCCACACGCCCATCGCGGGACTGAGTGTAACATCCTCGAGCAACTGCCGGTAATTGCCGAACGCGCCATTCACGAGGAGATCGTAATACGCCGCGGAGTTTTCGAGATTGTGGCGGAGAATATCAGAGTGACCGACGACGAGAATCTCGCTGAGCGCAAAAGCCACGCGCTGACGCAGTTGATCGGGAGCGGTTGCGGCGATTTTCCACCACGCGGCGTTCCAGTTTTCGCGCTCGGCGTAAGGTTGCGCGGCACCGGCATCGGGATCGATCGGGTTGGGAAACGCCGCGAGGTCGGCGCGCAGCGCGGCGAGCGTGGCGGTCGCGGGTAGAGCGATCTGATCGTCGATCCAGCCGGGGAGGCCGCGGCTGCGCAGCGCGGCGATCGTGGCGGTCGTGGGCCCGAAGGTCGCTTGCGTGAGGAAACGCGCGGCGTCGATGGCGGAAGGCGTCGCGAGCGCGGCGGCGGGCAGTGACGGGGGCGCGGACGGCGCGGTGAACGATGGCGATCCGCTCGTGGCGAGAAAACTTCCGCGCAGCTCGCCCGACGGAAAATTGGCGGTGTCGAGGCCGACGAACAGATTACCGGTGTTGAGGGCGGTGATGAGATCGTTGGTCGTGAACGCGCCGCTCGGCGAAAAATCCCACGGGCGGCTGGTGACCTGACCGAACGGCAGGTTGAGCACGAAGTCGCGCGACGGGCCGATTTGCAGATGCGCGCTGGTCTGCGCGGAGGTGAGATTGCTGAAGGTGACGTTGACGCTCGCGGTGCCGTCGGGGTTGACGAGGATCGTCGCGTAGCCCGAAGCCGTGGACGTGGCCGCGGCGGGATCGGGGCGCAGGGAGGCGACGTAGAGCGAAGCGTTGGGCTGCGCGGTCCCGCCGCCGGTGGGGGTCGCGGGCGTGAGATCGTAGACCTCGACGAGCGCGACACCGCTGGTCGCGCCGGCGCCGCTGACCTGCAGCGTGTAACCGCCGGCGCCGAGGTTGAGCAGCAGCGCAGCGTCCTTGCTGTCCGGGGCGAGCGGAAACGCGCCGTTGGCGGTGAAGGCGGCGGCGAGCGTCGGGCCGTCGGCGGCGCCGGCGGAAATCGGCGCGAACCAATTGTCGTTCTCCGCGATTTTGACGCCGGCGGAATTGAAGAGTTCGAGTTTCGGATCGGCGAGCAGGCCGGGGACGTTGAACGCCGCGAGGCCGGGGCCGACGGCGCGGACGAGCAGACGGCGCGATCCCGTGCCGGGCGCGATCGTGATGCCGGGGATCAAAAGACTGGCGCCGGTGCCGACGCGCGCGCGCGTGGAAAGATTGATGAGCCGCGTGGCGCCGCCGGTGACTTCATAGACTTCGATGAGCGCGACGCCCGCGGTGCCGGCGAGGTCGAGCACCTGCGCGGTGTAACTGCCGGGGTTCAGGGTCGTGACGAGGGCGGCCTCGCGCGAACCGGGGGCGAGCGGAAACGCGCCGACGGCGGTGAACGTCGTGACGTCGGCCGCGCTGAAGTTGTCGTTCTCCGCGATTTTGACGCTGGCGGAATTGTAGAGCTCGAGTTTCGGATCCGTAATCGTGCCGAGCACGCCGAAGCCGGCCAGCGCCGGTCCGATCGCGCGAACGAGGATTTGCTTGGCGGGACCGGGGCCGATGGTGAAGCCCGCGATCAATGTGTCGGCGCCGCCCGCGGCCGCGCGCACGGCGACATTGGAGAGTCGAGTGTCTTGAGCGGCGCCGCGACACGCGAGAGCGAGTCCGGTGAGCACGAGGAAAGTGGCGCGAAAGAAATTCATGGAGCGCATGCCGACCGGGAGCCGGCGACGAGGCGGGGTGCGGATGATGAATGACAATGACAACGAGCACCTCGCACCGTGGAGTCGTTGACCCACGGCCCGCTGGCGGGTTCCGGAGGGCGCCGGAGCGCAAAAAAAGCGCGTTGAAAACGACGCGCGCAGATCGGACATCGGGCATAAAGCCCGGTGCAGATGCTCAGATGGATCGCTTTCGGGGTTTCGCCCTTCGCAATGTCCCGAACCGAGCGTGCTGAGGGCGCCGCGCCTCCAAAAAACAAAACGCCGGTCTGAGACCGGCGCTGCTCACAAGAAGCCGAGATTCGGGTGCGCGAAGCGGCCGATGTTCGGGAGCACGGTCGGAAGATCCGATGCGCTTACGCCGAACCACGTCGCGAGCGTCGCGGCATATTCGTCGACGCTCGTGGTCGGAATCCACCGGCCCTGCGTAGTGTCATCGGGACCGCCGACGGTGAGCGTGGGCATCCGGCCGTAAATGTCGGTGCCCTTGACCGCGCCGCCGACGACGAACTGGTGATTACCCCAACCGTGATCGGAGCCGTCGCCGTTGGAGCGATAGGTGCGGCCGAAGTCGGACGCGGTGAATGTCGTGACTTGGTTCGCGATGCCGAGCTCGACCGTGGCGTTGTAGAACGCGTTCACCGCCTGGCTGATTTGCGCGAGAAGATCGGCGTGCGCGCCGGAGGTGGGCGTGGCGCTGTTGAGCTGCGCGGCGTGCAAGTCCCAGCCGCCGAGCTGCACGAAGAATACCTGCCGCTTGAGTCCGAGCGACGGGGAGGCGCCGATGAGGCGGGCGACCATCTTCAACTGCGCGGCGGCGCTGGTGAGCGTGCGGCCGTCGGCGCCGAACGGGAACACCGTGTTGATCGTCGGCGCGGAGGCGAGCACGGTGTTGAGCAAGTCGGCGCTGATCACGGCATTGTTCGACGCGCTGCCGAACGCGGCCTCGATGAGGCCCGGCTGGCTCGCGGTGAACAGATCCTTCTGGGCCTTGGCGCGGACGCCGTCGGCGCTCGTGGCGGACGACGTGCTGCCGGTGAGCGTGGTCGCGCCGCTGGTGTTAATCGCGTATTGGCTGATGATGTTGCCGACCTCGAAGGTGTTTTTTCCGGCGAGACTGATCGACATGGAGATGTCGTTGCTCGTGTTGAACGCGTAGAGCAGGTCGGCGATGCGGCCGCCCCAACCGGTGGAAGTGGGTTTGTCGGGCACGCTGTGCTGCCATTGCACCTGCTGATCGCTGTGCGAGAAAAGCTGCGGCGGCAGCGGCACGGAGCTGGCCTGATATTGCGCCTTCGTCGTCGGATAAACGAGCGTGCCGACGTTCGCGACCAGCGCGGCCTTGCCGGAGCCGAAGAGGCTTTGCAACTCGGGCACGGCCGCGTGCAGGCCCCAGGTGCGGCCGTCCGAGGTGCGCGGCGAAATCGGCAGCAGGCCGGTTTGCGGGAGCGCGAGGTTGGAGCGCGCGCTGGCGTAGGCGGCATAATCGGAGCCGGTCGGGATGATGAAATTATTGGCGTCGTTGCCGCCGTTGAGAAAAAGACAGACGAGCGCCTTGTAGTCGGACCCGATCGCGCTGGCGGTGTTGGGGACGGCCGGGCCGATCCCGGAGTTGGCCGCGGCGGCCATCAGGCGGAGACTGGACAGCGTGGACAGGATGCCCATCGAGCCGACGGCGGCGCAACAGGCGGAGCCGATGAACTGGCGGCGGGAAAAATCCGGAGCGGAAGTTTTTTTGCTCATGGGGAAAGGGGAGGGACGGAGAAAAGTGAAAGGGCGGGTGTTGGGAAAATCATTCTCTTAAGCTTTCGCTTTCTTCTGTCGTCCGAGATTCGAGCGAAAGATGAAGAGAAAGAGGAAAGAGAAAAATTTCCTATTTCTGAATCGCCGCGGAGGGCGAGGTGAGCGTGAGGAGCACGGCGGTCTGGGCGCGTTCGCGCGCGGTGGTGGTGGTGGGCATGGCGCTGAGCGCGGTGACGACGCGGGTCTTCGTCGCGGCCGGCATGTTGCCGGCGCAGAGCACGAGGTTGAGGTGATCCAGCAGCGCGGCATAATTGGCGGCGCTGGCCGCGAGGCCCGCTTCGTAGGTCAGATCGAGCGTGATGGCATAGGGCGCGGCGGCGGTGGCCGGGACATTGTAGAGCGCGACGGTGCGATAAAAGTTCGGCGCGTTGATCGCGTAGTTGTCGTCGGTGATTTCGAACTCCGGCGCGACGAGCCCGGCCGACGCGAGCGGGCCGGGCAGGACGTAGTCGGGATGGTAGAAGTTGAAGACGGTCGGAGAGCGCAGCGCCGTTTCGGCGAACGTGTTTTGCAGGCCGTCGATGCGATAGTTCGTGCTGATCGTGGTGATGGCCGAGGCGAGCGCCGGGATCGGGGTGGTGCCGGTGATCGCGGTGCCGTTGACCGCGACTTGAAAGCCCGCGAAGCGGCCGCTCGTGGTCGCGGCCCCCATCGAGCGCAGCATCTGCGTGAGCCGCAGGAGCGGCTCCTTGAGCTTGCCGAACGACTGGCCGGTGGCGACGGCGGGCGAGCGCGCCTCGTAGTCGGTGAGGATGGCACGCACGACAGCGGCGAGATCGCCGCGGATGCCGGAGCCGTTGTTTTCAAATTTCTGCGCGACCCGGTAAACGTAACCCGGGCTCGGGTTGCTCGTGACGAGCCGCTGGATGAGCGACTTCGCGACGAACGGCGCGGTGTTCGCGTGCGTGAAGAGCGCGTCGAGCGCCAACTGCAGGTCCCTCGCGCCGGTCTGCCCCGCGGGGATCAGGGTCGCGAGGACGGGGCTGAGGTTCTTTACGGTCGTGTCGTGGTTCGATGCGAAGTTCTGCATCGGGTTGAAATAGTCGCGCGCCGCGGAGCGGAAGGCGTTCACGTTCGTCGAGGGATAGCCCCAACCCGTGAACACCTTCGCCATCTCGGTGATCGTGGCCTGATTGTAGGTCGCGACCGGCAGGCCGTCGACGCCGAGCGCGAGCGTGCCGTCGGGCTGGAGCTGGCTCAGGCCGATGGTGAAAAGCTGCATGACTTCGCGCGCATAGTTTTCGTCGGGCGTCTGGCCCGTGGCGGGATCGGCCTTCGAGTTGCGCAGCGAGCTGAGGTAGAGGCCCATCATCGGATGGAGCGTGATGTTCTCGAGCAACGTGCGGAAATTTCCGAAGGCGCCGTTGCCGAGGAGGTCGTAGTAGGCCGCGAGCGGTTCGGCCTGGTTGTCGTCGCCGAGCGCGGTATCCGACACGACCAGCAACTGGCTCAGCGCAAACGCCACGCGCTGCCGCAACTGATCGGGCGCGGTGAGCGCGAGCTTGAACCACGCGGCCTGCCGGTTCGGCGGATGCACGGCGTTCCAATTCGTGAAGCTGCCGCTGCCGCCATACGTCGCCTTATCCGCGAGGATGGCGCTGCGGTGCGAGGTGAACGACAGCGCGAGTTGCGCATTGAGCCACGTGTCGATGCTCCCGCCGGTGAGCGCGTCGATCTCGCTCTTTGTCGGGCCGAAGGTCGCCTGCGTGAGGAAGCGCGCGGCGTCGGTCGCGGTCACGCCCGAGAGCACCACTGCGGGCGGCGCCGCGGGGGCGGTGAAGGTCCGCGAGCCGGAGCTAACGATGAAGCTGCCCTTGAGTTCACCCGCCGGATAATTCGCGGAGTCGATCCGGACGGAAATGTTGCCGCTCTGCAGCGCGGCGAGCAGCGCGGCGGCGGAGTAGGGGCCGGCGGGGGAAAACGTCCATTGCACGCCGGTTACCTGGCCCTGTGGCAGGCTGAACACGTAATCTTCCACCGAACCGATCACGAGGTGCGCGGTGACTTCGGCCGAGCTGAGATTCGAGAATGTGACGTTCACGCTCGCGAGCGTGCCGCTCTTGCTCAACAAAATCGTCGCCGTGCCCGAGGCCGTCGAAGCCGTCGCCGTGCCCGTCGGCCGGACCGAGGCGATGTAGAGGCTGGCTTCGCTGTCGGCGATCGTGACGGTCGCGCTCGCTGAGGAGCCGACCGTGTAGGCGGCGTTGGGCGTGAGGGTGACGACGACAGTGTCGGTGCCCTCGGCTTGCAGATCGGGATTCGGCAGCAGCGGCAGCTTCACCGACGATGCGCCCGCAGGGATGGTGATCGTGCCGGGGAGGAAAACGTAGTCGAAGGAGTTCACGGCGCTGCCGCCGACGCCGTAAGCGACCGTGAGCGGCGCGCGGAGATCGGTGCCGGAGCGCGTGAACGTGAATTCGCCATTGGCATTGCCCGACTCGTCGGACGCAGCCTTCGTCGCCAGGATGGTGACGGTGGGCGGAGTGGCGGGCGTGAGATCGTAGGCTTCGACGGTCGCGAGCCCGCCTGGGCCGACGCCGGTGACCTGGATGGTGTAGGAGCCGGCGGCGAGTTCGACGTAGGCGACGGCGTCCTTGCTCGCATCCGGAAACGCAAACGCGCCCGCGAACTGCGCGATCGTCCGGAGCGAGGGGGCGTCGAGGGCGTTGACGTCGGCCGGCGTGCCCCAGTTGTCGTTGGTCGCGTAAGTGGTCCGGCCGGTGCCGTCGGTGATCTTAATCGAGGGATCCGCGAGGACGCCGGAGATGCCGAGCGCGCCGAGGGCGGGCCCGGCGGCGCGAACGAGCAGTTTGCGCAGACCGCTGCCGGGCGCGACGACCATGCCGGCGATCATCACGCCGCCGGTGGCGATCGGGCCCGTGGTGGAGAGATTGGTGAGTTTGCCGCCGGCCGAATCCATCTCGTAGATCTCGACGATGCCGAGCCCGGTCACGCCGGTCGCGCTGCTCATCTGCGCGGTGTAGCTGCCGGGATCGAGGCTGGTGAGCAGGGAGGAATCCTTGCTGTTGGCGGGCAGCCCAAACGCGCCGACCGAACTGAACGTGGCGGCGGTGACGGGCGAGGTGGCGACGGTGCCGCTGTTGATGAGCGTGCCCCAATCGTTGTTCGTCGCGATCACGGTGCTACCCGAAAAAAGCGTGAGGGTGGGATCGGCGACGACGCCCGTGAAGCCCAGGGGCGCGAGACCGGGCCCGACTCCGCGCACGAGCACGGACTTTTTCGCCGTGCCGGTGATGGTGAAGCCGACGGTGAGGACGTTGGCGCCGGAGCCGACCTGCGAGCGCGTCGCCAGGTTGACGAGGCGCGCCTCTTGGGCGGAGACAGGGGAGGTCAGGCTGAAGGCGAGCGCGGCAAAGCCGGCGAGCGCAAACGGGACGCAGCGAGGGGTTTTCATGAGTCCGGGGAAGTGCAGCAGTGAGAACGCAGCCGACGCGACCAGTGACGCTGGCGGCGGGGTAGCGGTGACAACAACTGATTGCATCTGGAAATGCTAACGAAAAACGCGGGGAGGTCGGGGGAGGATGTTACTGAGGAGGGGCCGCAGGTCAGCGCGTTCGCACAATCCACTCGCCAGCTAGCCGCGCCACACTAGCTAGATACGTGGCGCTGGTGCACCCCGCGCGGCCGTTTCCAGCGTCCCCTCAAACATGTCCGACTCCGCGAGCAAAGCGGTCTTCCTTAGCTACGCCTCGCAAGACGCGGAGGCGGCGCGGCGCATTTGCGAGGCGTTGCGCAGCGGCGGCGTCGAGGTGTGGTTCGATGCCGACGGCGGGCTTGAGCACGGCGACGAGTGGGATGCGAAAATCCGCCGGCAAATCCAGGCGTGTGTGTTTTTCATTCCACTCATCTCCGCGAACACCCAGGCACGGCTCGAAGGCTATTTCCGCCTCGAATGGGATCTCGCCGCCGAACGCGCGCGCGGCGTCGCCTCGGGCGTGCCGTTTATTTTGCCGGTGTTGATCGACGACACCCGCGAGCCCGACGCACTCGTGCCGGATCGTTTTCGCAAGGTGCAGTGGACGCGGCTGCCCGGCGGCCTCGTGCCGCCCGACGTGCAGGCGCGGTTGCTGAAACTTTGGTCGCATCGCGTGGGCGTGCTGGCGCACGACGACGGCCGCACGCGCGGTCCCGTCTACCAGCCGCCGACGCTGCCGCCGATGGCGCCCGGCGAAACGCGTGCGCCAGGCCTCGGCGATCCGGCGGACGGCGCCACGGCTTTCGGCGGGCGGCGGCTGGCGGCGATCGTGTTCACGGACGTCGTCGGCTACTCAGCGCGGATGCAGGTCGACGAGGCGAGCACGCTCGCGCTTGTGCAGTCGGATTTCGAGCAAATGCGCCGGTCGTGCGCGCAACACGGCGGGCAGGTGCTGAAGTCGACCGGCGACGGCCTGCTGCTGTGTTTCGACAGTGTCGTCGACGCGGTGACGTGTGCGCTGGCGATCCAGGCGGGATTTGCCGCGCGCCACGAAGGCGCGTTGCAACACCGCATCGGCATTCACCTGGGCGATGTCTATCATCAAGGCGGCGACATCGCCGGCGACGGCGTGAACCTGGCGGCGCGTCTGCAAACGGCCGCGCAACCGGGCACGATCTGCGTGAGCGACGCCGTGTTTGCCGCCGTGAAGGGAAAGGTCGCGATGGAATCCGTGGCGCTCGATCCGCTCGTGTTGAAGAACATCGCGCAACCGTTGGCCGCGCACCTGCTCGCGCCCGCCGGCGCGCGCCTCGTGGCCGGCGCACGCGCACGCGGCGGGCGCAATCGGCGCGGGCTGGCCCTCGCGGCGGTGGGTATGGCGCTGCTCGCCGGCGTGCTCGCGTTCCTCCTGCGCGACTCGAAACCAGCCACTTCGCCGTCGGCCACGCCGGTCGCAAGCACGCCGGCGGCCGCCGCGGAATTTCCCCGCGACCCCGATCTCAAGCGCGTCTACCAGCTTCTCTACAACGTGGTCGATGGCATCGCCGAGGATTTCGCCCTGATGGATGACCTCGTGAAACCGCTGCTCGCGGCGCGGCCGAACGATCCCGAAGTCGTCACCGTGGCGGCGGAGTTGGCCCAGGAGTTTGTCACGCGCGGATTCGACCAGTCGCAAGCGCGGCGCGCGCAGGCGCAGCGCCTGACCGAGCGGGCGGTGCAACTCGCGCCCGACAATCCGGAGGCGCTTGCGGCGCTCGGCTATTATCTTTCTTCCACCCGGACCCAACTGGGACGCGCCGATGACCTGCTGCGCCGGGCGATCAAGCTCAAGCCCACGGAGCCGCGATTTCACTGCTTTCTCTACGGCGTGCTCATTGCGGGCAAAAGACCGGCGGCCGAAATCGAGGCGTTTGGCGCGCAGCTGGCGGCATCGTTTCCCGACTACCCGATGGCGGCCTACTTGATCGCGTCGCATTACACATCCATCAACAACCTCGCCGCCGCCGAGGAATGGATCGACAAGACCCTCGCGCTCGCCCCGGTGCCCAATGCGATCGTCGCGAAGGCGCAATTCATGCTCGAGGTGCATGGCGACGTGCCGGGCATGGAGCGCTGGCTCGAGCGGATGCCGGAGCGTCAGCGAACCAACGCCCGCCTGGTGAATGCGTATGCCGTGCTCGCGACCGTCAGCGGCCGGACCGGATCCGCGCGGCGAGTGCTCGATGCCACCGCGGACACCTGGCTAACCTACGGCACCTATATTTTCCCGAAAGCGCTGCTCGCGGGCGAACTGGCGCAACTCGACGGACACGCCGACGTGGCCCGCCTGCAGTTCGAGGCCGCGCTGAAAGAGGTGCAAAGCCGGCTGGCCACCGACCCGACGGATCTGCGTCCGAAACGCGCCGAGTTGTGGGTGCAGCTCGGGCTGGGCCCCGATCACCGTGACGCCGCGCGGGCGGCGTTGCGGGTCAACGTGCAGTCGCGGCCGCGGCCTTATCGCTGGGACATGATCAAGACGTGGTGGACCAGCTCCCTCCGCGCCTGCCTGCTGCTCGACGAGCGCGTCGAAGCGCTGGCGGAGCTTAAAGAGGCGTGCGAAAAACCGGAAGGTCGCCTCCTGCTGCGCAACTTGTTTCGCGTTGATCCGAAGATGGCGCCGTTCCGCGACGATCCGGAAATCGTCGCGCTGTTGAAGGAGCCGGAGCCGAAAAGTAAAATGGGCGCGACGCCATCTGCACCCGACGCCAAATCCGTCGCCGTGCTGGCGTTCACGAATCTGAGCGACGACAAGGACAACGAATATTTTTCCGACGGCATCAGCGAGGAGTTGCTCACGGTGCTGCAGAAAATTCCCGGACTGCACGTCGCGGCGCGGACGTCGGCGTTTTCGTTCAAGGGGAAAAACGCGACGGCGCAGGAGATCGGCGAGAAGCTCGGGGTGGCGACGCTGGTCGAGGGCAGCGTGCAGAAATCCGGCAAGCGCGTGAAGATCACCGCGCGCCTGAGCAAGGCGGCGACGGGTGAGGAGCTGTGGTCGAAGAGTTTCGGACCGCTGGAGTTGACCGATGTGTTCGCGACGCAGAGCGAGCTCGCGCAGGCGATCGTCGCCGAGTTGCGCGGCCAGCTCACGGGCGAAGCGGCGACCGCAGCGAAGGCGGAAATTCAGGCGCAAGTGCAGGCGGCCACGATCGGCGGCACAAAAAACGCCGAAGCACACCAGCTTTATTTGCAGGGAAAATTTCAAGCGCTGCAGTATTCGCGCGAATCGCTCCCACGCGCGGTCGCGAGTTTTCGGCAGGCCGTGGAGCTCGATCGATCCTACGCTCTGGCGTGGGCCGCGCTGGCCATGACGTCCACGCAACAGGGCAACTACGGGCTGAACGATCGTCCGATGGCGGACATCTATGCGGAGGCCCGGGACGCCGCGCAGCGATCACTCCGCCTGGAGCCTGATCTGGCCGAGGGTTACACGGCGCTGATGGCCGTGCAGTGGCGCGATTTTGATTGGAAGGGAATAAGGCAGTCCGGTCTGCGCGCGCTGGAATTGGCGCCATCGGACGCGGCGACGCTGAGCTACGCTGCGGCGGCGGAAAGCTTGTTTGGCCATGTCGACCGGGCGGTGCAACTGGCGCGGCGCGCGGCGGCCCTCGATCCATTCAACGTGTCCGTCCGCTTCGCGCTGGTTGCCGCCTATTGGGATGGGGGGAAAATTCCGGAAGCCGAAGCCGAATTGCGCCGCGTGCTCGACCTTAACCCGACGGCATTGAACATGAATCTGATGCTGGGCTTGCTGGTGGCGCTGCAGGGCCGCGCCAACGAGGCCGGCGAGATCTTCGAGCGGGAAAAGGACGAGCTGAACCTGAACGTCGGCCGGGCGATAGCCAGCTGGG